>CAYTTQ010000009.1:0-47957 GCA_964440795.1 uncultured Desulfobacterales bacterium
GACGGGCCGAAGCCGAGATGGCAAAATGTGAAGTTATTTTTTGCGCGAGCCCTTAGTTTCCAGGCAACGTATACATGCCAGCACCGCGGACACAGGACACTTTGTCCTCAACCGGCACCTGATGCCTAAATCCACCGCTTGCCGCGTTTGCCGGAGATGCGCGGCGGGGGGTATGCCGACGTACACGTGTACTTCAAGTGCCCACCAACAAAGCAGATCCGGTGAAATCGGCAAGCCCGAAGGGACAAAAAAATTGAAGGCACCCCCATCCAGGCAAGGGAGATAACCAGGTGACGGTTTGCGCCGACCTATGGATCAATAACTACTGAGCATGCCTTTGAATAGTACATTTTTCAGTTTTTTTGGCGGTGGATTTGGGTGATGGAACTACGCTTGACAGGCCAGTTAAACCGAATCCTCTACCAGAATCCCGACACCTTCTACACGGTAGCCAAACTCCAGATCGACGGAAGCGCCGAGCCGGTGACGGTTGTGGGCCCGCTGTCCGGATGTAACCCGGGAGAAACCCTCAAGGTGTCGGGAAGGTGGGAAACCCATCCCAAATATGGGAAACAGTTCAAGGCGGAAAGTTGCAGTGTACACCTTCCGGCCGATGTCAAAGAAATCGAACGGTATCTGGCCTCCGGTGTCATCAAGGGGCTTGGCCCGGAAATGGCCAAGCGGATGATTCAGCGATTTGGGAAATCCACTTTGGCGACTCTTGAAGAAGATCCGGAAAAACTGACCGCGGTTCCCGGTATCGGTCCGAAACGGCTGGAAACCATTAAAAAGGCATGGGAAGACCAGAAGGATATTCGAGACGTCCTGATTTTCCTCCAAGGACAAGGAATCGGACCATCTCACAGCACCCGAATTTTTAAACAATACGGCTCCGAAACCGTCCGGCTGGTTCGAGAAAATCCTTACCGCTTATCTGCCGACATACCGGGCATCGGGTTCGTCACTGCCGACAAGATTGCCAGAAAGGTCGGCGTTTCCACAGACGCCTTGATTCGGGCGGAGGCCGGCTTAACACACGTCTTGGAAAAACTCTCCGATGACGGTCACGTCTATGGCCGACGGGAAGGCGTACTGAAAAAGGCCCAAGACCTGTTGTCTATAGATGTCTCGGTACTTGAGCAAGCCTTGGAAAGCCTGCGCAAGTCAAATCGGGTAGTTGTGGAAGACCTTGAAGAAGCCGTCGACGGCACCCCGGACAAGGCCTTGTATCTGAAAGCCTTTTACGCCGCGGAAACCGGTTTGGCCAACCGCATAAAGGCCTTCCGCTCGGTTCCCGTGTCTCGGATCGCCTTAGACGAAAACGACATTAAGAAGGTGGTTCACAAGAAATTGGCCGTTTTGCTTTCCCGAGAGCAATGGCACGCCCTTCAAACAACGCTTTCCTCCAAGCTGTCGATAATAACGGGAGGGCCGGGTACGGGCAAGACCACTTTGATCAAGGCCATCCTTGCCGTATTTGAACGGGCACAGCGGCGAGTGAGACTTTGTGCGCCCACCGGCCGGGCGGCAAAGCGTCTATCGGAAGTAAGTGGACGGGAAACAGAAACCATACACCGTATGCTCTCATACGATTTTAAGAGGGGGGCCTTTAGAAAGAACGAAGAAAACCCCCTTAATGCGGACCTGGTCATTGCCGACGAAGCATCGATGATAGATCTGTTTTTGATGTTTCATCTAGTGAGGGCCGTACCGGCCACAGCCACGATGATATTGGTGGGGGACATTAATCAACTGCCGGCCGTAGGACCGGGAAATGTTCTTCGGGACTTGATCGATTCAGGGCAAGCCCCGACTGTCTATCTCACCGAGATCTTTCGGCAAGCCAGTGAGAGTCTTATCATCGTCAATGCCCATCGAATCAATCAAGGCCTTTTCCCCAAGCAGATCAAGCCGAACTCGGGGAACCTGAGCGATTTTTATCTTATCGAACAAGATGATCCCGAGCGGGTCGTCACGGCGATTACCGAGCTTTGCTGCAATCGCATTCCGGAGCGATTCAGCCTGGACCCTTTTTCACAGATCCAAGTTCTCACTCCCATGCACAAAGGCCTTGTCGGAACGACTCACCTAAACCGCATGCTTCAAGAAGCCCTGAACCCTTCACAGAAGTCGATTAGCCGGATGGGGACTCTATTCAAGGAGGGGGATAAGGTCATGCAAGTGAGAAATAACTACACAAAAGAGGTGTTCAACGGAGATATCGGTACCATAGACAACATAGACCTTCAGTCCGCCGGCGTCACCGTCCGCTATCAAAACAGCACCGTCTATTATGAAACCTCGGAACTGGACGAACTCATTCTGGCCTATGCGGTGTCCGTCCACAAGTCCCAGGGGTCGGAATATGCGGCGGTCGTCATACCGGTCATGCTCCAACATTATGTACTTCTCCAGAAAAATCTGATTTATACGGGTATCACCCGCGCCAAGCAGCTGGTCATACTAATCGGGAGCAAAAAGGCCCTAACCATGGCCATCAAAAACGACACACCCCAGCAGCGCCTTACCGGGTTATCCCATCGGCTAAAAAAATCGAAACGTTCTTAGGAGTCAGGGGTGGGAATGGGAAGTTTAAAGAACTTGATTCCTTCTTTCTTGAGGGTTTCTTCTTCCGAGGGGGTACTACTACCGCGAATGTTTCGTTTCTCACTCACGTCATAGTGCATCTTCAAGGCTTCTTTGGCAAACTCATGTCCCACATCTTCAAAATTGTCATTCAAAAAGCCCATCACCTTTTCCAGTTCCGGCTGATCGTTTCCTTCACGCGGGACGCCCCCGCGGGATTCTTTGTGCATCAATGCGTTAGTCTTGATACCAAACGTAGAGGGCACCATCGTTACTGAAATATCATTACAGGTCGGACAAGCAATCAACCCCTTTGCCTTTTGCAACTCAAACGCTTCAAGGTCTTCAAACCAGCCTTCAAAGGTATGCCCGTTGGCACATGTCAAATCATACGCAATCATCCAACCGCTCTCCTGACCCGACTCGTATTAGATTATCAGCGGCTTATAACACGTTACGATCCTGATTTCAAAGAAATTATTGACACCACGGCGATTATCCAATAATATTTTAAGATTATCATTGTCATTCTAATCACCTCTGCGAGAGGCAGTATCTTCGAAAATAGGAGGTTGGCTTCCGGTTATGAAAACGGTTATGAAAACGGTCATGAAAACGCTTATATTGTTTTTGGCTTGTCTGAGTCTAACAACCGCCAGTGCCTACGGAGAAACACAATATGTGACCGACGTCTTCACCGTGATGGTGCGAACGGAACCTGACACGTCTCACAGAATTATCGCTATGCCCAAATCGGGCACGCCACTGGAAGTATTGGAAGGACCGGTGGAAAACGAGGGCAGGGAATGGTCGAGAGTGAGACTTCCAAACGACAAGGAGGGCTGGATCCTTACCCAATTTCTGATGGCCGGCCCGCCTAAAAAGACGGTAATCACCAGGCTCCGACAGGAAAACGAGGTCCTTAGCCGAAAGACGGAACAACTTTCCGAAGAAAACAGTCGGTTGAAAAAGGAAAACAAGGAGTTGAAGGATGCCCTGACCTTACAATCAAAGCGAGCCAAGGAATTTCAGGGATCTTACGAAACCCTTAAAAAGGAATCTAAGGACTTTCTGGCACTCAAGGCCTCATACGAGGAAGCCAGCGAGGCGTTAAAGAAGAAGACGGAACAGGTACAAACCCTCAACACACAGGTAGACAAGTTGCAGACCAGCCAAACCCTTCGCTGGTTCATTGCAGGGGCCAGCATAATCCTGGTCGGTTTCGTGATCGGATATCTTTCCAGACGCCCGAAACGAAAACCGTCCTTATTATAATCCGCCATGCAACACGATGTCGATTTTCTGGTGATTGGAAGCGGCATTGCAGGACTCAGCTTTGCCTTAAAAGTGGCGAAGGCGGGTCGGGTGGCCCTTGTCACCAAAAAAGAAGCAATGGAAACCAATACCAACTATGCCCAAGGGGGCATAGCGTCCGTTGGTGGACAATATGACTCTTTTGAGCTTCACGTACAAGACACCCTGAACTCCGGGGACGGATTGTGTAAAAAGGACGTCGTCGAAACCGTAATAAAAGACGCCCCGGCAAGGATTCAAGAATTGGTGAATCTAGGGGTGGAATTCACACGAAGCCACACCAACGCGGAAGCACTCGACCGGGTGCTTGAAGGCGGCCATTGCCGAAAACGGATTGTCCACGCCGGCGATTTCACCGGTCGGGTCATCGAACAAGCCCTTCTAAATGCCGCCCGTAATAACGAAAATATCACCTTTTTTGAAAATCATGTGGCCATAGATCTGATCACCTATTCCACCCGGATGAAACGGGGGATCGTTACCGCCGCTCACAACGACGTCTGCTGTGGGGCCTATGTACTCGACACGAATTCGGATCAAGTGCATACCTTCCGCGCCAAGGCAACCGTTCTCGCCGCAGGTGGGGCCGGCAAGGTCTACCTGTATACCAGCAACCCGGACATCGCCACCGGGGACGGTATCGCCATGGCCTACCGGGCCGGCGCCCTGGTTGCAAATCTGGAATTTGTACAATTCCATCCCACATGTCTTTATAGTCCGGAAGCCAAAAACTTTCTTATTTCCGAGGCGGTTCGGGGAGAAGGCGGCATTCTCGTCAACGCCCGAGGTCGTCCATTCATGGCCGATTACCATCCCCAAAAGGACCTTGCCTGTCGAGATATCGTAGCTCGGGCGATAGACAGTGAGTTAAAAAAGAGCGGGGACGACAGCGTCTTCCTGGACATCACGCACAAGGATTCAGCCGTCGTTAAAGAACGCTTCCCCAACATATATGACCGGTGTCTCGCCCTGGGCATCGACATCACCAAGGAACCGATTCCTGTCGTGCCGGCAGCCCATTATATGTGCGGTGGGGCCTTGGTGGACGCCAACGGTAAAACGGACATCGAAAGGCTCTATGCCATTGGAGAGACAGCCTGCACGGGACTACACGGCGCAAATCGGCTGGCAAGCAATTCGCTCTTGGAAGCGGTCGTTTACGCCGACAGATCGGCGCGAAGTGCCGTTCGTGATGTAAAGGAAAACAATGCCACCTTTTGTCAGGATCTTCCGGCATGGGACCCGGTGGGCACAACAGATAGTGACGAGGCCATCGTCGTATCTCACAATTGGGATGAAATCCGGCGGCTTATGTGGAACTACGTGGGCATCGTACGGTCCAACAAGCGATTGCTGCGAGCCAAAAACCGCATCGACATGATTGAAAAGGAAATCCATCAATATTATTGGGACTTCAATATCACTCCCGATTTGATCGAGCTCCGCAATATCGCCCAGGTGGCCAACCTCATCATACAAAGTGCCATCTTGAGGAAAGAAAGTCGAGGCCTCCATTTCAATCTTCAATATCCTGAGAAAGACGACCGCCATTGGAAAAAAGACACCATCTTACGGCGGCCCTTTGTGGGATAAGTTTTGACGGCTCCGCTCACTCAAAGATGCTGACACGAGCGTTCTGGCGATCTATAATGAAGATTCTTTCCGATCGGTTGATGAAGATGTAGGAAGGGTAATGCAGTCGACCTTCGCGCCAGCCGAGACGGGAAAAATCAAACAGAAACTCACCCCGCCGGTTAAAGACGAGGACTTTACTGGCATGTTGATCCAGGACATAAATCATCCCTTTTCGACCTAGGTCCAGACTGACGGGAAACCGGAACTCTCCCCTTTGGTCTCCTCTCGTCCCGAATCTGGACACCCGCCGACCCTTGGTATCATATATATGCACGGATCCGTCAATCGTACTCAGCGCGTAGACCCGTCCGCCGGCATCCACCTTCACGTCTTTTAAACCTCGTGCCCCTTCGACCCGAATTTCATCGGTAAATTTTTGATTGACATCGAAAATAAGAATTCGTTCATTCGCCTTGTCCACTACATAGAGTTCATCGAAGGGCCCCATCGCCAGATTGCACGGATAGATCGGGTTCTCGGACGGAACCGAACTAAAGTCGATAGGTTGGATATCTTTTTGGTCCATGTCGATGCGTACCACATTACCCTCGCTGGGTTGGGCCACAAAAAAACGTCCTTGGCTGTCTCTAACCAAACCGCTGGGCCAGGTTAACGCATCCAGGCCCGAGAACTCGGAAAGAAACTTGAAATCCGAGTCAAAAGAAAGGATGCGGTTATGACCGGCATCGGTTACATAAAGTCGCTTTTTGTCTTCATCAAAAAAAACGCCCCCCAGCAAACCTAACCGACCGAACTCTTCTCCGGCGGTGATAGACGTAAGATGTTTTACCCGTTGCTCACCATATGAAATTGACGGCAAGAGCAAGCAGAACATAAGGACGACACTTCTTAAGCCGATTCCGTTAGTCCATTTACGCATTATCTTATTCACCTTTTTATCCGCGGCTTCCACACGGCCAATGTCAAGGTCCCATAATCGCCGAACAGATCAATACCCCTTGTGACACTGAATACAAAGCTCCCTTTTCCGATCAAAGCGCAAGGCAAAGCGATTCGGGCTGCCCATAAGATTATGGCAGGTAATACAAGTTATCCTTTGGCCTGACCTCGGATCTATGGCGTTTTCCCCAATAGGATGGGTAAACGTAGCATGCCTTTCATGGCAAGCCGTACAGTCATCAACCTCATCCCTGGCAAAGAAGAGCGCCGAGTTCGTCCCGTGAGGACGGTGGCATGGGGTACATTGCCCTTTTTCCAATAGGGGATGCTCGTATGGGCTTTGCTTACTTTTCACATAACGCTTTGTGTCCTCATGACAGCTATAGCACACCTTTGCTTCTTTTGCTTTTCTCAACGCCCTTTGATCGGAAGCATGGGGACTGTGGCAGTTCACACAAAACATACCACCCGCCACGTGACTGTTCACCGTCTCAAACGCCTCCGACATTCCGGGATGACACTCGATGCACACGGACACTCCCGTTCCTTGAATCCCCAACGGTTCTTGAGCTGACGGTCCGTTATGACAAGATCGACATCTTTCCTCCCCGAACGGTTTATGTCGCGACCGTCTGATCAAGCCCTTCTCGTCGGCGCCATGGGGATTGTGACACGACATGCAGTCAGTTCCCACCACTGAATAGCCCAGGTGTGCACCGTCCTTTTGATCGCCCGTGGAATGACACTCGGCACACATCGCTTCCCGCGGTTTCTTGGCCAAGGCCTCATGTTGGGAGGCATGAGAATTATGGCAAGCCAAGCATCGGCCATCTCCTACCGGGGCGTGCTTGTTTTTCCACGAGAAACCTTCCTCCTGACTGTGGCATTCAAAACAGAGGACTTCGCCGGCCGACAGCAATAACCGTTCATTATCGGAGGCATGAGGTTTGTGACAGGCAAGACATCGTCCTTGGCGAAACGGTTCATGGCCGTTCATTTTTTCAAGCTCACCAGCCTGATCTTCATGACAGCCAAGACAGAGCTTGTCAATCTCCGCCTTTATCAAACCTTCATGCTTTGTGGCATGAGGATTGTGACAACTCCCGCATTCAAACCCCATGAACGGCCGATGTACCTCTTCCGCGGAAAGGTCTTTTTTTATCTCGGGATGGCAGGAGATACACGTTTTGAATCCGTGTTCTTCCTTCATGGTACCAGCCGCCCGGCCACCGAACACCATTATCGTAAAAACAACGATGGCGGCGAAAGGCCAAAAACCTCGTTCCACAAGCCTGCGGGTACCCCGGGGCCGCCACTCGCAAACCCTTCGGAGGTACTTATTTTCACCTGCTCTACTTAATGACATGCCGTACAATCCCCTTTTTTAAAGGGTGCGTGAAGAAATCTATGCATGAGCCCGTCATGCGCCGCACTATGACTTTCATGACAACCTGTACAATCCGATCCTTCCAAGCCTATGCCGTGGTGAGCCACCCCCATGGACGCCGAGTTGATTTCATGGCATCCCCTGCACAAGCGGGTTCCCTTGTCAGCCAACAAATATTCAATATCCGTATAATGCGGTTCGTGACATTGTAAGCAGCGGCCGGTTTCGGCTGGACGGTGTGTAAACGCATCGTTCTTCAACCGGTCGGTCAAATCTTGATGGCACGACAAACACAAGCTTCCCAAAGGTCGGTTCAGCATGCCGTCGATCTTACTGCCATGGGGGTTGTGACAGGCAACACATCGCCCCTCTTCAAGCGGCAGATGCACATAGGCGCTACTTGTCGCGTGAGAAACCATACCATCGTGGCACTTATAGCAATTATCCGCACCCCGCTCAGTCAGCTGAAAATCGTTATCACTTGCGTGTACATCGTGACAGGTATCACACTTGCCGCTCTTAAAAGAATCATGAACGATACCCCCTTCGACGTCATCCACCATGCCCTGATGGCAATTAAAACATATCCGCTCCGGCCTGTTTATCAAAAGGTTTCCCCGCACCGTTGAATGTGGGTTGTGGCACACTACACATCGCCCGATGCGTATGGGGGTATGTACATTGATGCGTTCGAAAAGCATTTTTTCTTTTTCGTGACAGCTGTAACACTGCTGCTTTTCCGCAAGTTTGAGTTCGTATTTGTGCTGGGAGGCATGTGGATCGTGACATCGTATACATTCCCCGAGTCCCACCGGTTCATGCACAACCCTGCGCGAAAAAGCTTCCTGTGTGTGACACTGATAGCAAAGCGCTCCCCCGGTCTTTGTCAATAATTTGTCATGAACCGATGTGTGGGGGTCATGACAGGAGCTGCATTCACCGTTTTGCATCGGGTCGTGAATATGACTGCGACTCAACAAATCTCGAGCATCTTCGTGGCAAAGGTAACAAAGCGCCCCGTCGGACATGATCGTATGTCCTTTATGATCCGTTGCATGGGGGTCATGGCAAGCCAGACAATCCCCTCGGGCCGTGGGCGGATGAACACGGCCTTGTGTAAACTCCCGATGGCTTTCCTTGTGACAGCCATAACACAGTGCCGCCGCTTCGCGCTTCACCTTCAAAGATTGATCGGATCCGGCCTCATAATGACACTGATTACACCGATTTCCGAGTAGCGGTTGATGTACAAACTCGCGAAGCAATTTGTCATTACTCGAGGAGTGGGGGGTGTGACATGAGGTGCACGTATCTTCCGCAGGCGTATAACCGGAATGTGCGCTCAAGAATTCAGATCCGCCAACTTCGTGGCACCGCTTGCACACGCCACCCGACGATGCGCTCAAAAGGAATTGATACTCTGACCCATGGACATCATGGCAAGTTAAACAGCCTTTTTCGGAAAAAGCCGCATGCAAGTTCGTCCTCTTATATGCCTCCTGACTATGACAGGTAAAGCAAAGATCGTCTCCCGGAGCCTTTAGTAGATTTTTATTCATCGAGGCATGCGGATCATGGCACTCGGTACACGCTTGGCCTTTCACCGGGTCGTGGCCATGCTTTCGTCCCCCAAAATCGCGGGTTTCTTCGTGGCAATTGTAACAAAGCTTTTTCTTGGATACTTTCAGGTATGCCCCACCGATGACGCCATGGGGCCTGTGACAGGACTCACAGTCTTCATCGGCCACAGGTCCGTGAACGTTTTCGGCCGCTTTATACACCTCGGCCTTATCTTTGTGACAATCCACACATCTTTTCTGTACAAGGCCTCTGGGAACACGGCGTTCACAGGAAAAAAGGGCCCAGCCGGCTAGCACCATGACCAAAAACAATAACCCGAATCGATATTTTTTATCTCCCATAAAGCCAACCCAAACGCTTTCTTCCTATGAATTGCTTTCTTCGGATGTTCCATTCCAGTAATCTTGCTCTATGTCTTTCAAGGCCCCCCGATCAATCCGGATTTCAGACTTTTCGCGGAGTCTCTTCAAGTACCGCTGTAACACCCTATCAAATTTACGCTGCGCCACCAATTCCTCAACCCGCCCGATCACTTGTGAAAAGGCCGCCACGTCGCCACCACGTTTTCCTTTGAGCTTAAGAATTTTAAACTTTCCGCCGTTCGGGATCACCCCGCTGATCTGTCCGACTTTCAATCCCTTTACGGCACGTCTTACCGGTGGGGAAAGCTCCTCGTGCTTCCTCCAGACCCTGGAAGGACGCTGGACGCTTCCGCCGTCCAGCCAAGTCGACAAAAACTCGAAATCGGCTCCTTGCCTGAGCTCCTCCACTATTTTTTCCGCTTCTTCTTGCGATTGAAAAGACATTTGTCGAATATGAACCTCGCCGCCTCGTCTGAAATCATCCAAATGCCCGTCATAATACGCCTTTAACTCTTCCTTGTCCGGAACCGCCAGGGGATAAACCATTTGAGCCTTAAAGGCGTTGACCAAGAGCTCGGCTTTTCTCTTTTCGACCCGACGGGCAAAATCCGGCTGCTCCATGTAGTCCCGTTCCAAGGCTTCCTGTTCCACGAGTTCATATGTTATCAACCGATCGACGATCTTACGTTTGAGCTCCGCCGTCTCCCCTTTCCAGTTTGGAACCCCCTTTTTCAAATCGGCGAGAAACTCCCTACGCAACAGAGGTACACCGTTCACCCGTCCGATTTCCTCTTTCTTGGCCGAATTATCCGTATCCGGGCCGAGCTGTCGGATATAGTCCCAATCGACCTCTATTCGGGCCTTCTCCTTTAGCATATCCACGAAGTCATCGGACAACTTCTTTTCCTTCTTCTTCCTCAACTCCTTCTCGATCCGCTTGGCGAGGCCCTTCGAAAGCCCTTTTTCGGAGTCCCCGTCTTTTTCATAATTCAAGTCATAATACTTGCGAATTTCATCTTCACTCACGTCGATCAAATCATAGACCACTTCTGTTCTTAACTCCAGGACGGACTGGGGAGCGACAAAAGCCTTCAGCCTCTGCTTGAATTCATCCGTCTCATGCAGTCCCAACCGAAACGCTTCTTGAACCATTAACTTTTCGTTTACAAGATCTTCAACCATCTCCGAGATGTTGACGGAGCCGGCACCCCCGTCGGGCCTTACTCCGCGTTTGAAGCGGTGGACCCTTCGAATCCTGTCTCCCAGGTCCCTCTCGTCGATATTCTCCCCGTTTACCTCGGCAATTACCCGAGGGCTCTCAGCACCATTAAGCTCGGGCACTCGGGAAGCGATCCCCAACAGCAATAGCGACAGGATGCAGAACCCCCATCTTGTAACCTTCAGATTTATCATCAACCCATCTCAATGCATACATTCGTATCGCAAAGGTTTAAACGACACGGTGATTTCTTGCTCAACATAATATATACGGACTTTGAAATAGTCAAGCAGGGCATATCTCCCGGATCCACTGCTGGGTGCGTCTGCCCCACGGTTGTGTCACCCCACCGACTGGCGAACATCACAAGGTGGCGGCTTCCCCGACCTACGTGTAATCAAACCTCGCCGACCAACAAGCTTCGGTGGCACTCTATCAGGGCATCATATGTACCATCTCTTGGGTTACCCTCTTAACCAACTCCCCGACGGATCGAATTTTTCCAAAATCCAAAACGCTTATATAGTCATTTCCGCTTTTTTCGTGGTGAGACATGAACAAGATCTTTCCCGATTTCGCATCCACCAACCGGGCATTGATTGAAACCATGGGAACCACGCCCTTTCTTCCCGCCTGTGAGCCGACGTACTCTTCCACCTGCCCCAAAAAGACACCGTCCACATCGAGCCTTTTTCCCATCAGTCTAATTGTGTCGAGATCCACACCGGTCCTTGCAATGATTCGCTCCTTTACCAGGAAATCTTTCACATTTCCGGGAAATTCCACCTCGTATCTCCCGCTATTCACCAGGCCGGCAATGAACACCGATGTCACAATCTTGCCGGCACCCGACGTTTGCGATCGATTGTAAAAAGGAAGAACCGCCACTTTCTTAATGTGACTGCCGTCATAATCCGTCCTGACATATATCTGCGGTCCCGCGTGCAGACATCCGCAACAAAATAACAGCACGAAAAAACCGATCATCGGGCCCCGGAACAGGCACGAAAACAACCCTTGGCAAACTCTGCTCAGCAAAGCCAATATCCCTTACAATTTGAATTCTTTCAATGTGGCTCGAAGTCGTTCATTCGCCGCCGTCAGATCCTCCGCCGTTTCCTCACCGCGCCGATCCGGGTCTGCTTGTATCACCTTTGCCATTTCATCGGCGGCATCACGAATCGCTTCCATTCTTTGCCTTAAATCGCGAGTCATACGGTTGACCGCCTCAGCCAACTCGGTCACTTCGCTGCCTTTTCTAAGTCGGATCTCTTTGGCCAAATCTCCACGCCCGATCGACTCGAGCTCTTTTTCTATCCGGTAAAGAGGACCCGCAAAGGCATGGGGGAAGAAAAGAGTAACCAGCAAGCCCAAGATTAAACTGACAACGAAACCGCTTACAAGGACGGGGAAAAGAAAATCAAGAAAATTCTCGGCCTTTACATGAAAGAGGCGGTATGAGTTACCCACGCTGATATCACTGTAAACATAAAAAATCACTCCCGCCAGCAATAAAGACGTGAAGAGAATCAACCAGATCTTACAAAGCATTCTTAATTGAAGACGCCTGTTTATGGAATAATTAAAAAAGCGCTTTCGCTTGTAAACCCTTTCCTTATGCATGCTTCCTCCTTGCCTGAAGCAAACGACCCAAAGCTTTTTTGGACCCCCCACAAATTTTCGTGCGGCATTGTGCTAGTATCCCTCGTGACAAGAAATACAAATATCCTCCGTGATTTCTTTTTGAGCGAAGTACTTTCTGGCCCCTCCATGCGGTTTATGGCACGTAACACATGTAATGACGCCACCCTCCATAGGCAGGTCTTCAGGAATTGTTGTTTTCCCCGAGGGTTCAACCCCCACAGGATGCGAAACACCTAGGCTCTCAGGTAGGTGACAGCCATAACATGCCTCAAGGGCCCAAGCCTTTCTCTCAATTATCAGGTCATGGACATCACCGTTATCTGTTCCAGTTACCACGTCATTTTGGTCCGCCACTGGGACTCGATTTGCCTTTTCCACTCTTACACATTCTACTGTCGCCCGAACAGGCACTGTTGTCTCAATATACAACCCCAGTTCGGAATTGAAAACAAAGGTCTCTAGGTTTTCAACCCGAAAACCGTCACCATCGTGTCCACTTTCTGTTTGGGGCAAACCCTCGGAAGCAGAAATAACGTCATTAGTGTTTAGCGTAAAATCGGGGGAACGAGCCACATTTCCAAAAATGTCCTTGGATACCACCCTAAAGTGATAGAGCTGATCTGCCCTCAGTCCATGTAACGTAACACGATGGCCATCCGTCAGTACTTTATCCTCCGGTGTTTTCTGTCCATATTTTTTCGATAGCCCATATTCGACTACTGATGTCGCCGCCTCGTCGGTTTCCCACGTCACCATCGCTTCAAGAAAAACCCCCTTCAAAACCGGACCCGTCTTGACAGCGGATATTGTCGGCGCCTTCCGATCATCTATTTGGATATTCTCGACTTCAGCAACAACCACCCCGTCTAATCGCTTCTGCAAGGTATTGCCTAACATATCTCGTAACACTAGACCAATGTCATATGCGGATTGAGGCTCAAGCCCGGAAACCAAGATCGTGTGCTCGTTAAAATAATCCAATCTCTCGACGACAAGCGGCTCTGAATACGTTGTCGTCATTGCTTCATCCGCGCTGCTAACCGACGTTTCCTCTCCCATGTGGCAGGACTCACATTGCTTTTCAACAAACGGCATATGCAAATATAAACTTGAAGCATCCTCATCAAACCGGTCTTGGTGGCACAACTCGGACACACAAGAGGACCCATCGTCCGCATGGTCTTCTGAAACGGCAAAAGAGGCACACAGGGCCGTCAACAAGATACCGATCAGTAACAGTATGGTTTTTCCGTCGTCACGATCAAAAGTCTTCAATCCAGATCTTTTGTCCTTCTTTATCCGCTTTCGTCTCATCCACTTCAGGTTCGGGATCGACTCGCTCCAAAGGAGTTTTTTTCTTACGGAGGCGGTTGCCCAAAATATCATCCACCTCCAGGGAGTAAACAAAGTCGGTTTCTTTTCCGGCCTCAGCTACGTTATCGCTTTTTTTTTTGATCGAATATCAATTCGAAGTGTCGGCGCCATCGCACCATTTCCGTTCGCCTCTCCCACCTCGGCACCCCCCGGCGTGTATACGGTGAGTACCCAATAACCGATTCCGCTCGACTCTTCCGTCTGCTGCGCCAAAAGCAAGCTTGTCTCCTTTACTTCCTGAAGCCGGACGGAAACCCTAGGAGCTTTCGTATCCACTACCACTTCCTCTTCCGGAGTGAAAGTCTTGTTACCCGCCGCGTCCTCGACAATCAACCGGCAAAAGTATGTCCCGTCGTCGACCTTTTTGAATTCATCATTTTCGCCACGCCATGTGAACCCTTCAGGCAATGAGCCAAACCCCCGTTCCGTTCGAACAGTTCCCCCGTTTGTATCGACGATCTCGACTCTCCACTTGTTTGCCCGAAAAGCTTTTGTCACTTCGGGCACAAACAGGGCATAATCTCTGACACCGTCATTGTTCGGGGAAATACGGCGATTCCTTACGGAAAGAGAAATTTCGGGCACACGATTTCGGACCGTCAAGGTCGCCATTGCATCCATAGTAAAAAGGCGATTCCATCTATCCGTAACATAAACGCGCAGGGCATATGTACCTTCCATGGATGGCGCTGCAAACACCGCCGAATAGTTTTTCCCGTCTTCGGTGTGAAGGTTGATCTCCTTGTCCATAACAAAGGCCCTGATATCCCGGACCTTTCCCAAAATCTCCTTCACCTCCACAGACAAACGGGTATTCCGGTCACCTCTTATCACCGACGGAGAAAAACTCGCCCCCGTTATTTCAAAAGACGCCGGACCCAAATCACTGCGACTGCTCGTGATAGGGATACCGTTCAGCAATTCCTTCAAGACCCTCCGGACCAAACGGTCCAGCGACGTTATTTTCCCCAACCCGAGGAAGGTGACATAATCAGCTCCCGTTCGCGACATCGAATTGGCCCAAATAATCGCCCCGTTTCCACAATCAACCATCTGGACGCTGATGGACACTTGCGGGTTTTCTCCTCCCCGGAGTATATCCACCGAACCGGTAAGAAGGCTATCCGCATTCAACGTGGTCCCCATAGCTCGAATGACGGGCCGTGACAAAAATTCGGCCCCACGAATTCTCCTGGAAATCAAAAACCCGTCCAGTTCATCCTTGGGAACAATCTCCAACCCGTTCTCCTCGAGATTTTCCATAACCAGATCGGTGATGTCCACCGACAGATTCGGAACCGAAGACGCGCCGAAGGGCATAACGGCTACGGTTCCGATCGTGGCCCTCGGAGCCGTCTCCTCTTGGGTGGAGGAGGAAACCGGATGCAACGACACCACCATGATCATAGCCAGGGCGACGATAATATGTCTTCTCGGCAAGGCGATCACTTCATAAAACCTGCGATTCATACTGTAACCGATTCATCGGCACATAAATCAGAGAAAAAACGACTCGAATGCGTGGATTTATCCGCCAAAGAGTGTGTCAAACATCTCTTCGACAAGTTCTCTGGAAAGCTCGCTTCGGCTTTGTTTCCCGATTCCGAAGAGCCGATCCCAGACACTGGCGCCCGTAACACTATGGGTCGCCTCCCAGAGTATTTTGTACGATTTGGCATCTATCAGCTTCAAGGTCAAAGAGACTTCGGGATAGTCGCTTCCCGTGGAACGCGCCACCCCGTATTCTTCCACCGATCCCACGACAAAGGCCTGAACATTCAAGCGACTTCCGGCCCTTTCCGCGGTTCGTTTGCTTATGGTGCCTTCTTCCGGTCTAAAACCTTCTTCGTTCAATACTTTTTCGACTTCTCCGAATTCCACCACGTCGAAGATGCCCCGCCTCAGGATCTCGGCGGCCACCACATTCATCATCTTTCCTGCCGCCCCCCTCTCCTGAGTAAGATTTTCAAAGGGTACAATCGCCACCGTTGTTACATAGGTGAGATCCGCGGTGGGATGCACATAATGCATGGGCGTACCACACCCTGAAAACACCGCTATGACACAAAATGCCGCCCAGATTGCTGCAAGCCGAAAGGACCATTTTCCCGCAAGCAAGAACCCCGGGCCCTTTTCACGTTTTCCAGGATCTTGCACCAGGCATTTCGATTTGTGTTTCTCGGAAAGGGCAACGTTTTTCATGTGTCCTCCGTTCATGATATTCAAGTTGTATGCTAAAGTCCGGTTTCTAAAATCTCGCTGTAAGGTCGGTTGTGATTGTTTGGGTTTCCGTTGTCGTATCGGCTTCCTGCTTCGACCAATCGTAACCGAACCTGAGCGTGAAAACCCGACTTAAGTCCCAGGACAGATCCGAAGCATATGTCGAAGTGTCCGTGTCGTCATCCTGCAAGGTGTAACTCATGTCCAGTTGCATTTTCTCCGTCATCAACCAGTTAACATTATACTGCTGTTGCGTGGTCTCATCTCCCGTCTTCTCGTCCCTGTCAATGCCGTAGGACCCCCGAAAATAGAACTCCTGGGACGGTCTCCAGTAAAAGGTCGTCTTAGCGAAGGACGTTCGTCCCGTCGTGTCCCCGTCGGGTCGCTCCGTCTCCGTCCAATCTCTGTTATACTCCAACTCGGCGGTAAGCATGGAAGTCAGCTCCAATCGCAAGGTCGAGTCAACTGATTTGGTGGTTGTTTCCGTATCGCTGTCCAAATTCTCGGAACGCGTAATATTGGTGTCTACGTCAAGATCCGCCCCCTCTCTCAACTGTGCGGCAAGCTGAAACAGAGCCGATGAGCTTCGCGACTGGGTTTTGGATTCTTCCTTAGACACCGTATGATTGAAGGAAAGATCCGTGTCCAGCGTATCGAGGGGGGATGACAAGAAGTGCAGCAAGTAGGTATCCGTCGTCGTGTCTTCCGTTTCCGAATCGTTGTCCCATCGTCTCCTGTACTGAGCCCAGGTGGTCACGTACTTGTGGAGTCGTCTTTCCACGCGCCCGCTCACATTGTGCGTGTCCCTGCGGGTATCCTCGTCCTCGGGATCCCGTTCCTCCTTGTCCTGAGTGAAGTCATAGGTAAAAGACAGCCACTCCATCGGCCGATAACCCAGACTGGCCTGGAGGGTTTTTGTGGTCAACTCCTGCTCCGTGGTCGTATTGGCCTGAAAGGTGGTATAGCTATAGGCCTCGATACGGTTTACGATCACGTCGTTAAAATCATTTGCCGACGATGTATTCACTACCTTGAAATACCGATCCGTTGTCGGATTAAAAGATATTTGATACTCGTCTTCAATGCGGTCATAATCAACATTGGGAGAGCCGGTGACAAGACTCCAAGTTGTATTATCGGAACTGGAATAAACCTCCCAAATATCCTCTCGCACACTGATTGTGGCAAGGACATTTTCGGTAAGCAAACGTATTTCCTCAATTTCCTTAGCCGTTCCCAAGTCCAAGCCTATGTTGAAATCACTATTGCCGCTACCAATATTCTTGCCGGCTGTGCCATTTATAACTGAATCATCTTCGGGAAGTTCGCCATCGACAGGGGTCTCATCATTAAAAAGTCCATTTTGAGGTGTTTCTTTCTCCGCAACCCGCACCTCCTGACCCTCCGTCTCCGTATCCGTCTCCCTGTTGGTAATGGAATAACTTCCAGACGAAGTGAGTTTGTTGTCCAGGAAGGATTTTCTGAAATCGACCCGCCCCTCGTGTGTATCGGATTCCTGGGTAAGGTCCCTTACATAATCATCGGCCACATTGTTCCTGTACTCATAATTGAAATTGAGGAACCGTAGCGAATAATCGAGGCTGCCGGAAAAATTCGTATCCTTTGAATCCGTCTCATGGACCGCCAAATGATCATAATCCTTATCCACGTTATAGCGTAACTCCAGCGTCGGATACCTTTCGGACTTGGTTGTAAGATTGGCGTTCCAGGATTCGGTTGTGTAGCGGTCCTCGTCGGCACTCATGGTCAGGATTTCCAGCCCCCGTTCATTGAGTCTATACCCCGTATTGGCGTCGAAAAACTCGTTGCTCACATCCAGCCTCAAGTCGGGGGCCAATCGTGTGGTCTTTTCCTCGTCGGATTCGGAAATATTGACGTCCAAATCGGCCGTAAAACCGACCTTGGGTGAGATCCGCTTGGACAGCCCGAGGTTGTACACCTGGGTAAACCGCCACGTATTTGTTTTGTCGCCGTCGGTTTTCGTATCCGTCGAGGTATGTGTCAAATGGGCCGACCCGTGAATGTCATCTTCCCCGTATGCGCTTCCCGCCAAATACAATATCATTACCGAAACGGCCCAAAGGACACAGCCTAAAGTCCGAGATAGTGATCCTGGAAAGCGCGGCGCAACGGAAGCCAAAGCGATCATTGCCCCCCTATTCCTCAACCACCGCGATGTCATGAGGGTCCCTACCCGTCGAAATAGTCCCTTTTACCCTTTTGGAAGCAAGATCTACGATCGAAACCGTATCCGACAATTTATTGACCACGTAGAGTTTACGCCGCAGTGTGTCCACACCCATACCAAGGGGGAAGTCCTCAACGGCAATGGTCCGGGTCACCATGTCCATTCGCGTATATATGAAATCACAGTCATTGCTGTTTGCGTTGGCTACATAGACCCAATCAGGCAAGCCCGATTGCACCCTTACCGGCCCCTGTCCCACGGCGATCGTCTTACTTACCGCATTCGACCCCAATGTAATCACGGAAACCGTATTCGAATCGTGATTGGCCACATAGACTTTGCCGTCCTGCACCGCAAGGCCCGAAGGAGCCAACTCGACCGTAATAGTGTCCTCTACTTCTTTTGACGGTATATCAATGACCGAAACCGTATTTTCTCCCTTGTTGGCCACATAGAGCTTTCCCCCGTCCGGATCCAGAGCGATGTCCGACGGGTCTCTGCCCACATCAATACGAGTGATCATCACTTCTGAAGCCGTATCAAATACGGAAATACTGTCCGCACCCGAATTTACCGCGTATAATTCCTGATCGTCCGCGGAAAGAAGCAGCTCTAAAGGACTATAACCGAAGTTATTGATGCTATTCGTCACTCTGCCGGCCGTCGTGTTAACAACGGAAATCGTTTTGGAGCCGGAATTGGCAACGTACACCCGCGTTCCGTCTCGGTTCACCGCCACTCCTTTGGGTACTCGGCCCACCGCGATACTTCCCACGACTCGGTCCGATTGTTTATCAATGATCGTCAGGGCATCCGACCCTGCGTTAGTCACATAGGCGAGGATCCTTTTTATCTCCATTCTCTGTTTCCGGACGGACATCTCTGGTCTGAACATATATTCGTTAAAAATAGATGTATCCGGGTCCCAGGTTACAAAGAGGGTCAGGCTTTCTTGTGGAAACACCTCAAATTCCACATTCAAATCCCGCGTCCCCTCCGGTTCGGGCAAGGCAAGCGAAAAGCGCTTATTTCCCCGTGCCACCTTAGCCTCACGGAAATGCCATCGCATTCGGTTGTATTTTCCGGCAGGCAGAAACAGTTCCTTCACTTTCAATTGGCCTTCGGAGAGATCCGACGACCCCACTTGCCGTTCCAGCGACACCTCGGTCCACCGCCCCTCCTCATCCTTGAAGCTGAGTGCGGAAGTCGAGAATGTAACCCCCGTCGACGGCTTGTGCGGCGCGGATAGGTAGATGAAGACTTGCCCTTCGTCGAAGCGCTGACGCCTCTTAATACCCGGTTCAAGAGCACAGGACGCCCCAAGCCAAAGAAGAAAAACCAGTGTTCCCCCATGCAGTAAGATCTTTTTCATTGATACCTCTTCGCCGGGCCTATCCCTTTCCCACCTTTTCCTCCGAACCGAGCCGGCGGAGTCTATTCCACCGTAAACACCTGTACCCGATTGTTGAATGTATCGGCCACCAGCACGTTGCCCGAGGTGTCCAGTGCAATGTCACTGGGAAATTGAAACCACCCTTTGCTCCATCCCTTTCCCCCGAACTCAAACAAAAACCGGCCCTGCTCCGAATAGACGCTGGCCGTATGTCTCATATAATCAATAACATACACCCTTTTCTTGTCCTCGTCCACCGCCAAACCACGGGGTCGACTCAGCTTTCCCGTGCTCCCGCCCTTTTTCCCGAATTTCCGGACAAACTCTTCATCCTTGTCATAAACGTATACGCGACCCATGTCCTCGCTCAATAAATAGATATGACCGGCCCGGTCGGTCGTTACGTCACATATGGTCACTTTCTCTTCTTCCCCCTTGCCCAGGCGGTCCGAGGGAATCAAAAAGTGCAAAAATTTGCCCTCCCGATTCAAAACGACCACGCCGGTGCGCCCGTCGCCGGCGACGTAAATGCGATTTTTTGCAGATACGGCGATATTTTTCGGGCTGAAGCCCTTGGCACCGGGAAATCCGGTAAAAAGTATATCTTTTTTCCATCGCAAGGCAGGATCAAACAAGGATATCCGCGCCTCCGAATGCTTCTTTCCTTCCGTCTGCGCCACAAAAAGGTACCCCCTGCGATCCACCGTCAACCCCACAGGGGCTTCGATACCTTTGTCCTCTCCGATGGAAAGCAACGGATAAAAATCATGCGTATACACCAGTATCCGTCCGTTTCCGGAATCCGTTACGTAAATTTCCCGTTCAACGGGATCGACAAAGAGTTTGGATGGATAGGATAGATTGTCTCCCTGATAATCCTCGACAAGGACCCTGATCACGCTCAAGCTTGTCGGATTGACTCTACGCTCCGCCGTCTCGGTTGAAACTTTCCCGGATGAAACATCGGCGGAGGGCTCGGCGGCATCGGGGGCATCGGGGGCATCCGTCCGGCCGGCTGCCGGCGGCATCGCCATAGGCCCGCAAAGGAGAATGAAAAATGTGACAGTCACACATAGACTTATGACTACTTTTTTGCTAAGCTTTTGATACGTTGAAAAATCGCGCATTCGTTACCTATCCGAAAAGGACCTACGAGCGGCTAAATCAGTCCGAGATGCACATGCTATCCCGCCCGACACCGGCCATCAAAAGTTATATATATCCGCTCCAAAATCAAGACAAAAGTCGTCCGCCCAAGCGCGTCTTCACAAAGGGTCAACAGGCATTTACCATTAATCTAACGGCACAGCAAGGATCTCTAAAAATTGGACCTAACACAAGTTAAATCATGTACTTATTAAAAGTAAACAGTATATGCAAGTATTATTCCAGAACCTTGCTGTTCAAGGACGTTTCCTTCGAGCTGGCGGGGGGGGATGTGCTGGCCGTCACCGGGTGGAACGGCTCGGGAAAGAGCACGCTTATGCGCATCATTGCAGGGTTGATACGGGCCTCGTCGGGAAGCGTGTCCATGTTTTTTCAAGATGAACGGGTTGCACCGGATTCGCGGCGGCGATTCGTCGGGATGGTGGCGCCGGCTCTGTCGCTTTATGACGAGCTTACCGCTATCGAAAATATGGTTTTTTTCTGTAAAGTCAGGGGAGTAGACAGTCGTGAGGACACTTGCCGGGACATGCTCCGGCTGGTGGGATTGGAACAACACGCCCACAAGCTCAGCGGTCGATATTCTTCGGGCATGAAACAGCGTCTCAAACTTGCCCAGGCCCTGGTGCACCATCCGCCCTTACTCCTACTGGATGAACCCGGCACCAATCTCGACAGTAAGGGCATGCAAATCGTACGGGACATCATCGCAAAACAAAAACAGTGGGGCATGACTATCATAGCTTCCAACGAAAAGAGGGAGATCGATTACGCAGACAGAATCATCAACTTATCTGAATG
Organism: uncultured Desulfobacterales bacterium; assembly: GCA_964440795.1. Taxonomy (GTDB): domain Bacteria; phylum Desulfobacterota; class Desulfobacteria; order Desulfobacterales. The sequence goes on from CAYTTQ010000009.1 coordinate 21,790, forward strand.
AGGCACTGGCCATTTGGATACGGGATTTGCACAGTGAATTTCGGACGCGGTATGCCGTCAATGCCATCATCATGTTCGCCGTTACCACGTTGGTGGCCGTGAGCTTCTCAATCGGGTCGTTTCGCATCGCAGATAACGAAAAATCTTTCTTATACGCGGTGTTACTCTGGATCATACTCGTCTTCTCGGCGCTTTCGGGCCTTTCGCGTTCCTTCGTAAAGGAACAGGAAGCGGGTACGATTGATACGTTAAAGCTTTCCGCACGCCCTCAAGCCGTCTTTCTGGGAAAGCTTTTTTTCAATCTGACCCTTTTGGCGTCGCTGGAGCTCATTATTGTGCCCGTATTTGTGCTGCTCATGCGTTACCCCATCGCCCACCCGGTGCCGTTTGTCGCCAATGTGGTTATCGCGGGACTGGGGCTGGGAGCGGGCACGACCATCGTAGCGGCCATGATCGCACAGGCCAGCACAAGAGGGGCTCTGTTTTCGGCTCTGTCCTTTCCCTTGCTTCTCCCGTTGATGATTATGGCCATCAAGGGATGCGAACAGGCCTCAGTCGCCATTGAACCCGTCGGTTGGGCCGAAGTCAGAATGGCCTTTGCGTATCTGGTAATAATGGTTATAGTATCCCTATTCCTGTTTCCCCTGATCTGGGAGGAATAGGGAAGAAAAAGGGAAATCATGATTTATAAGATTTTGCTGGCCCTCTGGATGGCCCTGATCATTGTTGCGTCTTTCTTTTATTCCGAGGCGGCCGGCGGCTTTCCCGGAGAAACCTCGCGCATTCTGTTTTTTCACGTTCCCCAAGCCTGGATCGCCACATTATCTTTCCTGTTATCCATGATCGGAAGCGCGATATATCTAAAAAAACGGACCGTAGACGCCGATCATTTTGCATTGTCCGCCGCCGAGCTCGGCTTTCTGTTTTGCGTATTGGCCACCGTCACGGGTTCTATATTCGCCAAGGCGACTTGGGGCTCATTTTGGAATTGGGACCCTCGGGAAACCTCGATCGTGATCCTGTTGATGATCTACGGTGCCTATTTCGCTCTTCGGTCGGCTCTGGGAGACCCCGACAAAAAACGCTTGTTTTCGGCGGCTTACTCTATACTCGCTTTTGCAACGGTGCCGTTTCTTGTCTTCGTCGTACCCCGAATCACGACATCCCTGCACCCGGAGGGCACGATGAACCCGGCAAAGCCGGGAATGGACCCCAGAACACTGAAGGTATTTCTCGGCTCTTTATTTGCATACACAACACTGTTTGTCTGGATGTTACGATTGAAAATACGGTTACTCAGAATTGAAGATAAACGGGATAGGGAGGACTTATGAAAGCGGGCCTGGGTTTCGTTATGGCGGTTAATTTGATCATATGGTGTGGAATCGCCGTTTACCTCTTCGTACTGGATCGAAAAATCTCCAAACTGGAAAAGGACCTTTAACGGATCTGATTCAGCACCGGCAACCAGCAAACTCAGAAACAGGAACGGGCATATGAAAAAACCGCATATCGTCGGAGGTATCCTCATCGTTTTGGCTCTGGTCCTCGCCATGTATTCGTTCAAATCCACGTTAACCACGTATGTCACCGTGGATGAAGCCAAAGCGTCCGGTCAGCGCGTGCAAGTGGCGGGATTGGCCGTAAGCGGTACGGAACAGTACGATACGGATACCAATAACTTGGTTTTTACCCTGCGCGAAGACGGGGGAGCCGAAATGAGAGTCGAATACGACGGGCCGAGGCCGGGAAATTTCGACGACGTCACGAAAGTCGTCGCCATAGGTCAGTATATGGCCGACAAAGAGGCATTTGAAGCCGATGAGTTATTGGTCAAGTGTCCCACCAAGTATGAAGGGAGGGTTAAAGACGAGTGAACAATTTAGGTCAATTTCTCATCTGGCTTGCGCTGATCGCCGTATGCACATCGTCGGTCGGTTATGCAATCTTGAACATCAAGCGGGAAAGCGGTGCGGCCAAAAGTGCGGCGCGCATCGGCTTCGTCGCCTTTGCTGCCGTGGTCACCATCGCCTCCATGCTCTTGATGCACTTCATCCTGAACCATGAGTTTGTATACAGCTATGTGGCACAGTACTCATCGCGGGATCTTCCATTGGGATATCTGATCAGTTCCTTTTGGGCGGGACAGGAAGGCAGCTTTCTCCTGTGGGTTCTCCTCGGCAGCTGGCTGGGACTCCTTCTTATCTTCAAAGCCGGCGACGCCGAACCCCAAATCATGCTCATCTATAACCTCAACAACATTTTCTTGGCCATACTGCTTATTAAACAAAGTCCCTTTCAAATGCTTCCCATTGCCCAGCCGGACGGGCAAGGCATGAATATGCTGCTTCAGGACCCATGGATGGTTATCCACCCGCCGATCGTATTCCTTGGATATGCGGCGTACACGATACCTTTTGCTTATGCAGTCGCCGGACTGTGGCGGCGGGAATATGACGGTTGGGTGAAACCGGCACTCCCCTGGACGGTTTTTGCCTTTGTGTCGTTGGGAGCCGGTATCATCATCGGCGGGTACTGGTCTTATAAGGTTTTGGGCTGGGGCGGATATTGGGGCTGGGATCCCGTGGAAAACGCATCGCTCCTGCCATGGCTGGTGGGAACCGCCCTGATGCACGGGATGATCCTTCAGCAAACCCAAAAACGATTGCGCAAGACGAATGTGGTGCTGGCGGCTTTTTCCTTTGTCTTGGTGATATACTGTACCTTCCTTACCCGGTCGGGTGTCCTGGCGGATTTTTCCGTCCATTCCTTTGTCGATCTGGGGATCACCGGTTGGCTGGTTGTCTTCATGTTTGCCTTTATCCTCATATTTCTCGGATTCATCATTAAGCGAGCGCGGGATTTCCCGGAAACAAAAAAGGAGGGAGTCAGCTATTTTTCCAGAGAATTCGGACTTATCGCCGCCATGATTTTGCTTACCCTCTCCGCCCTGGTCACCGGTTTGGGGACCTCGGCTCCGCTGATTACCCGTATGCTGGAAAAGGCCTCCAAGGTGTCTACGGACTTTTACGTCAACACCAACCTACCTTTAGCCCTTTTGATGTTGGTGCTATTGACTTTCGTCCCCCTCATGGCTTGGGGAAAAAACAACATGGGAAAAGTCTTTGCCAAAGCCAAATGGGCGGGCGTCGGCGCCGTAGGTGGTCTCGCCATAAGCCTGTTCAACGGATATCCAAACATGGGAGCCCCGCTTCTTTCTCTCGGTGTTTTTCTGCTGGCCATTCTAGGCGGTGCGGTTACGGGACTGAATCTTTTTCTCGTCATCAGGTTGGCCAGAAAACGGATTCGGCTGTCCAGTGGCGCGGTTGCCCACCTGGGATTGGGACTCATGTTTCTGGGCATTGTGGCTTCCTCGGCCTATGATCGGAGCGAAAAGGTGAAATTGCCTCAGGGCGAACCAAATAGCGCACTCGGCTATGAGCTGGAACTGAATGAACCCCAACTGTCGGAATTCCGCAAGGGGGTGAGACTGCTGCTTCCCCTAACGATCAGCCAGGGCGACACTTCCTTTGTGGCTCAGCCGGACATATATTCAGAGCGCCGCGGAGGCGGGCAACCCCAACGCTTTGTCCATCCCTATATCGACCGGGGCCTCATTTCGGACCTCTATATATCCCCTGCGGACTTTGATCCCGGAGAAGAGCCGCGTCCAGAAAACGAAATCGTTTTAGAAAAGGACAAGCCTGTTGAATTGGGTGATTACACCCTCAGATTTACCGGTTTCGATGTCTCCGGCATGATGGGGCACCAACAAGGGAGCCGGGAAATGAGTGTAGGGGCAACGATCGAAGTCACTTATAACGAGATACCTCCTGAGACCCTGAAACCGGTCTTGCATATCGGGAGACAAAAAACGCCCTCGGAACCCGTTAAGCTTCCCGGCCCACAGGAAGCCTACCTAACTATTGCGAGAATCAACGCGGGGGCAAAAACGGTTACCCTGCATTATGAAGGGTTGGAGACAACGGATCAAGCGCCTAAGGTGTCAACGCCACCGGCAATGATCGCCGAAGTAAGTATAAAACCGGGCATGACGGTGCTGTGGCTGGGCTGCTTTCTGATCCTCTTGGGTGGAAGCATCGGTATCTATCGGAGGAAAGGATAAACGATAAACGCCCAAAGCGGGACGATCTCCCGGACCCATACCATCTTATGCAGGTCCTTGCCGGAAGGCTTCCAACGAACTTAGTGTTCATAATGGGCCTTGAGATCTTTTTTGAGCGCATCGGGAACCGATTTCAAATCCAAGAAGAGATGGTCCATTTCGTGGCTCGCCCAATGAATGGCGCGGCCCAATTTTCCCAATCGCTCCTTTTCCGCTTCAGACAGAACTTCGGATGTAAATAACTTGTTGATCTTTTCCATGGCGGAATAAAGATGTTCCGTCACCTCCGTAAAATCCTCAAGGGCCAGTTCGGTATCTTTCTTCATCATGTCTCCTTTATCTGATTTCGCCGAATATCCCATGAAGGAAGTGTTACGGGACACCGACTTCTATGTTGCTCTCCACAATCCACCATATCGGGGACCGTATCTCGACACGCCGAAAGCGCTGAATCGCAGCGGGGGTGAAACGGACAGCCCGAGGGCTTAAATGCCGGGTCCGGTACCACACCGGGAATTCCCTGCAGTCTTGCCCCTCTTTTTGAACGATCGGGCAAGGACGCCAAGAGACCTTGCGTGTAAGGATGACAGGGATTGTCAAAAACATCTTCTCGGGTGCCCTCTTCTACTACGACACCGGCGTACATGACATAGACCCGATCGGCGATACTTTCCACGACACTTAAATCATGGGTAATATAAAGCATCGTCATGTCCCGGTCTGATTGCAGCTTGGCGAACAAACGCAGGATTTGGGCCTGAACGGTCACATCCAATGCCGTCGTCGGTTCATCCGCGATTACCAGGTCCGGATTGCACGCCAGCGCCATGGCGATCATCACGCGCTGTCTTTGCCCGCCACTTAATTGATGCGGGTAGTCGTGATGACGTTTTTCCGGTTCGGCGATCCCGACATCTTTTAAAAGACTCACCGCCCGCTTGCGCGCTGTTTCCGTCGACACCTTTTCATGGGCCAGAATCGTTTCTTCAATTTGGGCCCCCACCCGAAAAACCGGGTTCAACGAGGTCATGGGCTCTTGAAATACCATGGCGATCTGGGCGCCTCGAATCCCCTGCATTTGAAAATCCGAAAACGTAAGCAAGTCTTGCCCCTTAAAAACCGCACGCCCCCCGGCAATCTCGCCGGGCGGCCGTGGAATTAAGCCAAGCAAACTCAATGCCGTTACGGTCTTGCCACAACCGGATTCCCCCACGATGCACACGGTCTCTCCACCAACCACGTCAAAACTCACCCCGTCGACGGCACGAGCCAAGGTTTGGCGACCTCGAAAATAGACCTTCAAAGCCTCCACGGATAAAAGCTTTTGAGGGGAGACATTCACGACACTGGACCTTCCAATGAACTTAGCCAAACGTGATCGACTTTTTGAAAACCTTACAGGTTCGGGACGGTTTCAGATTTCAATGGGACTAACTGTTTGAAGCCGTTAGAGTCCCTTGGTTTCGTTGTTACCTTGAAATTCAATAGGCACCACATATCTTGGAAAACGCACATGGCCTGTTTGGTAAACCCGGCCGCAACGGAACTTAGGGACTCTTAAGGCTGAGTTTTAGCACCATTGAAATCTGAGACCGTCCTGAACCTTATGCAACAATGCAGTTTCATCACACCACGGTTAATCAAGTTCGTTACCGACAGGAAGCCGTGGTGCGGCTTAAACAGCTTCCAACAAAGTTGACTTGCCCTGTTTGAGCAGGTCGTACGTTGCCTATGTCCTTTCCTTCAGCCTCGGATTCAGCGCATCCCGGAGCCCCTCTCCGAACAGATTGAAAGAAAGGACAACGATCAGGATGGCGATTCCCGGAACGAAGGTCAACCAGGGCGCATCAAAGATGAAGTTTTTCCCATCCGACAAGATATTCCCCCAGGTTGCGTGAGGCGGAGGTACACCAAACCCGAGAAAACTCAACCCCGCCTCTGTGAGAATGGCCGTGGCAATTCCGATGGTCGCTGAAACCATCACCGGCGCCAATGCATTCGGCAGCATATGACGGAAAATGATCCGTAGGTCTCCCACACCGAGGGCCCTGGCCGCCGTCACAAAGTCTTGCTCCCGTAAAGAGAGGAACTCGGCCCTGACAAAGCGGGCGGTTCCCATCCAAGACGTCAATCCGATCACGATCATGATATTGTAGATGCTCGCCGGCAACAGGGCCACCACCGTCAAAATAAGGAAAAAGCTCGGGAAGCAAAGCATAATGTCAACCATCCGCATCACCACGGTATCCACACTCATCGCGTCACTATTCAATAAGTGGAAAAACGGAGATGACCGGCGTCTCGCCCGTTTCGGCCCCTTTAGCAGTACGAGCAAGGCGACGCCCATCACAAACAAAACAGCGCCCGGAATTATCATCTTTATGCTGAACAACAGTATGGCAAATAAAAAAGCGCCCCCCGCCATGATGTCACCCACCCGCACAGCCACGCGCCCGAAATACCCGGCGACCCCGCCCATGAATATACCGATAATTACGGATATGCCTACTGCGACGAACCCTACGGTCAATGAAACCCAGGCCCCTTGAAGCATTCGCGCAAAGACATCTCGCCCCAAATTGTCGGTCCCGAATAGGTAAACCCCCAGACCCGGAGCTTGATCCGGGGTCAAAACATCCAGGCGCGCCGACGCGAGCGGGGGTTGCAATTTCTCCTGTAGACGCACCAGCGCCGGGTCGAAGACCGGATTGCTTCCGGATGTCAAGGCAAGCCCCATCACCGCGACAAAGAAGAAGGCAACAAAGATCGCCAAGCCCGCCAGGGCTAAGCTGTTTTCACGAAAGATCTCCCAGGACTTTTCAAAATTGCCTCCTTTGGGCGCCACCGGGATTGCCCTTTCGCCTTTTCCTACACGGGTACTCATGGTTACAAACGGATCCTCGGATCAACAACGAGATAAAGTAAATCGGAAATTAACGTCCCCCCCAAAACCAAAACAGCGGAAATAAAGTTTACCGTTAGTATGACTGGGTAGTCCCGGGCTAAAATAGCCTCATAGGCCATTCGTCCCATGCCGGGCCAAGAAAATATGGATTCGATGATTACCGAGCCGCCGATAAGTCCCGGCAATATGAGGCCGAACATGGTAACGAACGGCAACAGCGCATTGCGTAATGCGTGTCGGTAGTGCACCTGCTCCGCCGGCAGCCCTTTTGCGCGAGCCGTGCGCACATAATCTTGGGCTTCCACCTCCAGCATTTGACTGCGCACATACCGAGAAAGCACGGCGATTCCCCCGGTAGCCCCCAAAATAGACGGTAGAAGGAGATGCCATACGCGATCCATAATCAGATGGGGCCACGGCGCATCTCCGAGACCGAAGGTCTGCATGCCGATAACCGGAACACCGAAAGTGTCCACCACGAAAATGATCAACACATAAGCAAAGAAAAAGCCGGGGATGGAAATCAACAGATAGGAAAGAAATGTCGTCGTCTTGTCATATATACCGCCCCGAAATATGGCCGACCGAATCCCCACTGGAAAAGAGAGTGTCCAAGTAATCAGGGTACCCACGACGAACAGGGGCAAACTGTTGAGAAACCGCTCCCAAATCTTGGCCATCACGGACCGGTTGTCCTTCCAAGAAACGGTCTCTCCGGCAAAAAGATCCCGGTAGAAATATAGATATTGCACGTGGAGCGGTTCGTCCAAGTGGAAGGCGTTTTTAAAGCGCTCCACCATCTCCGGCGTAAACTTCGGATTCATCGGATCCACCTGACTGGGTTCCCCCGGGGCAAGATGAATGATAAGAAAAGAAACCACGGAGACGAAAAAGAGCGTAACAACCTTCTGGATCAGACTTCTACCGACAAATGAGAGCATATTTTAACCTTCCGCCGAGAAGTCAGGCGGGGACGCAAGCTTTATCCACTTGTTAAAATGAAACGTGAAACTTCCGGTTTGGGTGGGCGTAATCGGCCTATATTCCGGTTTTCCATCCCTGCTCTTTTCGGCAATAACAATCCGATTATCCAAAACAGCCGTCCACTTGGGAACATACAAGAAGGTATAAGGTTGTTCTGCCGCGATGATTTCGTGGAGCCGGTGACAGTAGTCGACCTGCCGCCGGTGATTATATTCCCGCCTAATTTTCACGATCAACTCGTCGGCCTTGTCATTCTTGAACCCGACAAAATTGAGCTGATGCGGATCGGTCTGACTGGAATGCCATATCTGATAAAGGTCCGGCTCGATCCCCATACTCCATCCGAGAACCAGCGCATCAAAGTCGCCCTGGTTGACTTTTTCTTGTATAAATACAGACCATTCCAGCAAGTCCGTTCGCACGTCTATGCCTATTCGCCGCCAAGCGTCTTGTGCGATGGCCAAGACGGCCTTCCGCAGGTCATTACCGTTATTCGTTATCAAGGTAAACTGAAACGGCCTACCCGCCTTTCTGAGAACACCGTCCGCCCCAGCACGCCAACCGGCCTCCTGCAAGAGACGCACCGCACCCTCGGGGTCATATGGAAGCGGGGCAATGGCATCATTGTAGTAATCGGTCTGCTTCACAAACGGACCCGTAATCCGTTCCCCCTGATCGTATAAGACGTAGCGGATGATGTCGGCCGTATTGATGGCCATACCAAGGGCTCGGCGCACCCGCGGATCATCGAAGGGCTTCCGGCGGGAATTATAGCCGATGTAGGTATAACCGAAAGAGAGTCCGGAAAAACTTTGATATTTGTCCGTATCGCTCAACCGATCGACCTGGTGAGGTTGAACGTTATAGCTGTCAACCGTTCCCGCGTAAAACTCCATTTCTTGCGTCAGCAGGTCCGGTATAATCCTATACGTATAGCGGTGATAGTTTGCGGGTCCTTCCCAATAGCCCAGGAAACGTTCCAGCGAAATGTACTGGTCTGACTTCCACTCACGAAAGATGAACGGACCGCAACCTGTGGGACTTCGATTAAAATTACTTTGTCGCAAGGAAAAGGTTTCCGGATCCGCCCCCGTTGCATCAGCCTCTGCGGCCAACGCCGCGTCGTTGAGAAGGTGTTCGGGCAAGATCCCGATGCCCCACGTGCCCAAGGCGGGAGAATAGAGACGCTTGTAAGTGATTTTTATAGTGAGCGGATCAACCACTTGCACGGACTTTACCGGCTCATAGTCGGGTCTCCGGGGGGACAAATTTTTCGGATTCATAATGGCTTCGTAGGTAAACTTGACATCCCGTGCATCCAACACGTGACCGTCATGAAACCTGACCTCTTCCCGGAGGTAAAAAGTAACAACCGGATTATGCTCCACGGCAGGCAGAATATTTTCGGGGTCCACCCAATTTGTCGATGCCTCCTCCCCGTCTATGAGTTCCACATAGCCCCGGCTATCAAAAGAAGAAAAATAGCTTTCCCCCAGTAACACGCGCAAGTGCTTGAAGAGTTCCTGATCAACCTTTTCCAGCGTAAGTTTAATCCGGGCGGGAGCCCCAACTTGAACCGTCGCCTTCCGGCTCTGACGACCCTCCTCAGGGCTTTCCTCGGTGACGGTTCTGGTGTACGTTTTCGGTGGGATAACACGAATCTCCGAAATGTTGGCCAATGTGGTCCTAACCTGATCCGGCACTTCTTCAGAATGATCACGCTTTTCCCGCAACAAGCGGGCCATTTGCTCTCCGGTCGGAAACCCGACACTCGCTACCGGCGCATGTTCATTTATGTAAAAATAGGCCTCTTCATGTATACGCCAGGATCTGGCCACCCGCCCTCTAAAACTCAAGTCCTCGTCTCGGTCAATGAGACCTTCAAACACCATAGACTCGATATCGCTACTGGCCGAATCGGCGGACAATATCGGATTCAGAATCGCCGCATCACCAATGGATGCCGTTATATATTCTTGAAGACGACGGGGATCACCTTTTGTCTGTTCCTCATACGTCGGCACCCAGAAATAGGACTGCAGCAAAAAGACGATGATAACAATCGGTCCAAAGATCAAAATCCTGCGCATCAAGCCTACCCTAATAACCTGGTTTCATAAATGGCCGTTGTTTTTGCGCGAACCCTAAGTTTCAAACAGGCTCTTACATAAGCAATGGCTCAGGGGGGAGTCAACAAAAAAGCCTGCTGGATAGCCGGCGAATTGCTGTTGCACTTACCTCTGTCATGATGTAATGACACTGAAATATGAAGATCGGCATGATGAATAATCCCCATTTTTCCGTATACGACGAGATCGCAGCCATCGGCGAGGCGGGACTGGATTTCGTGGATTTGACAATCGAAGGTCCCACTTTGGACGTCGATCCTCAAAAAGCGACCGAGAGCTTGAAGGCCTACGGCCTTTCGGCCGTCGGGCATACAGACCCTTGTTTACCCTATGCCTATCCGGTCGGCTCAGTCGAAAAGGCCTGCTTTACAGAACTGGAACGGTGTGCAAGCACTTTTGCGGCCATCGGCATTCATATTATGAACATTCATCCCTGCTACGCCGGCCCGCCTTCGATGAAGCAGGATCTCGTAAAGCAAAATATCCGTGCCCTTAAACCGATTTGTCGTATGGTCCAAGACTATGGACTGATTTTGGTCCTGGAAAACTTCAAGGCACCTTTTGATCGGGTCTCTACCTTTGAGCGTCTTTTCTCGGAAATTCCGGAATTGTATTTACATCTTGACTTCGGGCACTCCCATCTCGGCAAAGACGATGGCCCAACCTTCTGCAAATACCTGGGACAGCGGTTACGCCACGTACACTTTTCTGACAATCGGGCATCCGAGGACGATCACATGCCCTTGGGAGCAGGAACCATTCGCTGGAACCAGGAAGTAGAGGCCTTGAAACGCACCGGATATGATGACACCATCACCCTCGAAATCTTCTGCGGAACCTCCGATGTGCTTTACTCCTATGTAAACGTGAGCAAACGCTTCTTGCAAAAGTTGTGGGACAAATAACGGACTTGACCGTGGTAGGAGGCTTGAATATTGCGGGCAAGTTATTTGAAATGACTGACTTTTTGTGATATGGGGTGGTGTTAGCGCCCGATGGTCGAATTTGTCCGATGAGGAGGTGTGACATGGAATCAATCAAAGTAATGGTAAACGGTCTTCCAGGAAAAGTGTCCACTAAAGTGGCCGAGCATATCGCCAAAGAACCCGGGCTGACATTGCTTCCCTTCGCTCTGACGGGACCGGAAATTTCCGACAAAACCGTTCAGATAGGTTCTCAATCGGTTCAACTCACCATCCCGAACGAACGGGACGCCCTGATCGACACCCTTAAAAGCCGGGAAGGCGCGTTCATCTGCGTCGATTTTACCCATCCCACAGCGGTAAACGACAATGCCGATTTTTACTGTAAACATGAGTTGCCCTTTGTCATGGGGACCACGGGAGGGGACAGGCAGAAACTGGCGGATACCATCGACGCATCGAACATATGTGCCGTTATTGCGCCCAATATGGCCAAGCAGATTGTGGCGTTTCAGGCCATGATGGCTTATGCCGCCGACACTTTTCCAGGAATGTTCGACGGATATCGTCTCGAGGTCAAGGAAAGTCATCAAAAAGGCAAAGCCGATACCAGCGGTACGGCCAAGGCAATGATCGAACACTTTAACAAACTGGGAACACCGTTTAGCAAGGAACAAATCGTGATGGAGCGAGACCCGGAGATCCAAAAGACCGAGTGGGGCGTTCCCGAGGAATACCTCGACGGACACGGCTGGCATACCTACACGCTCCGTTCAGAAGACGGCACCGTCTTTTTTCAATTTACCCATAATGTGAACGGGCGAGACATATATGCCCGGGGCACCATCGATGCCATCACGTATTTGCAGGAAAAACTGACCCAAGGGGCCGGTGGCAGAATGTTTTCCATGATAGACGTTTTGAAGGGCACCTAAACATGAGAGATGTCATTGCCCTTATTATGGCAGGCGGTAAAGGGGAGCGTCTTTATCCGCTAACCCAAGACCGGTCGAAACCGGCAGTACCGTTCGGCGGCATCTATCGGATCATCGATGTCACCCTGAGTAACTGCATCAATTCGATGATATACAGGATTATCGTTCTGCCCCAATATAAAGCCCAATCACTGGTTGAACACATTGAAGCCGGCTGGAACATCTTCAGCTACGCATTGGGGCACTATCTCAAGGTGGTACCTCCCCAAATGCGGACCGGGAACCGATGGTACCAGGGAACAGCCGATTCGGTACGTCAAAATATTTATTTGATCGAAAGGGACACACCCAAGCACGTGCTCATCCTGTCGGGGGATCACGTATACAAGATGGATTACAGTCACTTAAGGAACTACCATGAAAAGAACGGGGCGGATGTCACCATCTCCGTTGTGGAAGTCCCCATTTCAGAAGCCCATCGTTACGGAATTGTACACGTGGACGATCAGTACCGCATCCTCGGCTTCCAGGAAAAACCTGCCGAACCGGCACCCATCCCGGGAGACCCGGAACACGCGTTGGCTTCCATGGGTATTTACATGTTTAAGACATCCGCCTTGTTGGACATGTTAAAATCTTCGGATGAAGATGATTTTGGGAAACACATCATCCCGCAATCCATGGAAAAATACGCACTATCCGCCTTTCCTTACAAAAAGGAAAATCGGATCGAAGACTTCGTCTATCGAATCAACGACGACGGCAGCCGCGTCCGCGTCCTTGAATCTCATGTTCACGATTCCTCCTATTGGCGGGATGTGGGAGATTTGGACGCTTATTGGAATGCAAATATGGACTTAACGGGTGTAAATCCGGCGTTTAATATGTACGGTACCAAGTGGCCATTGCGCACGTTTCAGGCCCAGTTTCCCCCGGTAAAGACTGTTTTTCAAACAAAAGATTCGAGTCGTACCGGCATGGCCCTGGACTCTATCGTTTCCCATGGCTCCATTATCAGCGGCGGTGTGGTGAAAAATTCGGTCCTGTCATACAATGTCATGATCCGGAGCTGGTCCAAAATACGTGAATCCGTTGTCATGTCCGATGTGGAAATCGGCCGCAATTGCCGAATCATGAAGACCATTATCGATAAGAAGAATATCATACCGCCCGGAACTGAAATCGGCTACGACCCGAACGAAGATCGCAAGAAATTTACGGTAACCCCCAGGGGAATCGTGGTCATACCCAAGAAAACGTTCACATAAAAAAAGCGGGAGCCGACGCTCTCGCTTTTTTTTATTCGTTCCATCGACCGACCGGACCGCCCGGTGGCAATCGCCGATCACGTCTACTTAGTGGTCCGTCGCCCCAACGAGGGCTGGAGTTAAGGCCGCGGATGAGCCTTTTTCGCCAAACATTTTCGAATCGCTCCGTGTAGACCCGCCGGACCCATCCTCCTCGAGACTTTTGGCTAAATACTCTCGGTACAATTCGATGAGTGATTTTTCCCGTTCACCCGCTTTCCAAGCATTCAGTGCATAGTCGATAGCGGAGAGCCGCTTTTTTACGATTCCTTTATGGATTTCCGTGGAGGCCAAGTCAAGTGCTTCGCTCAAATACTCCTTGGCCGCCTCAAAATTATCCTCCTGCCCTTTGGTCAAGGCCAGGTCGGCTTTACCGCTAAGGACCAGGAAATCGATGCTATTGCGTCGCATCCGTATGGCCTCCCGGTCCGCCTCGGAAACCGCGTATTTGGCGGCATGGGCCAAGTAGGACTTGACGGACTTCAAATCCGGAGTTCGCTCTGTATCCAGCACCTTGTCGGCCTCATTGATCAAATAATCAAATAAGGCGCCAAAGGCCTCCTCTTTGGTGTAAGCATCCTTTTCCGGAAGCCCTTCTATGATCTTGGGATCCGCAAACGTGGCGACTTTCACCTCCCCCATCGGGGCGAAGCGACCTTTCCACAACTCAAGCATCTGCTTGTTCGTCTCAAAATAATATTTGGCGGAATTGGAAAAGCTGGCCGCCAAAAGAATCGCCACCACGAAGGCAAACACGCCGATCACATATTTGACCGTCTTATCCATAGGCTCATCGGAAGGAGGTTCACAACCGGCTGGTTCCGGCGGTATAGTTCCCCCGCCTGCTCCCGCATCTTCGCCTCGGCCACCCCCCGCTTTGGAAGCATCGTCGCCAAAGCGCCTGAAAAGGATCTCTTTACGTTTGTCTTGTCCCTCGGTGTTTCCCATAACGTCCTTCTCCTTCACTTTACCTTTGGTATCTCCTTCAGCGGGCCGACCGTGTTTACGGACCACCCCGTCAAATTTATTCCAGACCTCCTCGGAAACCGGGCTTCCTCCCCGCAATCCTTCCAGGCCTTCTTCCTTGTATTTCTTTGACCACCCGTAATACGTCGATTGGGCCAGTCCGATATGTTCCAGGACCTCCTTTATAGGTCCGGGCAACTCCTTGACTTGCTTAAGGATACTCGCTTTCTTTTTTGCTTCTTCCCATCCGGTCTCATCGGCCTTCACCGCTGCCCGGTCACTTTGCCGTTCCATCTGTCAATATACATTCCTCCCAATATCAATCGGACATCAATTTTGACGGCTTTTCCTTATATATTCTGAGGCTTCGTTTGTAAAGGAATTTCTTTTGTTGTTCACGGGAGCACGATGTCCAGAATCGTGGAAATAAAACATCCGCCACCGCCGCCACCGCCACCGCCGCCGCCACCGCTGCTGGCGCGGGTATTCTCCGGGTCCGGGGCAGGAGAAGCGTAGGAAACCCCTATTCCCCCTGGATCGACGATGATCCCGTTTTCAACCCCATCCGTATCTCCATAGCCGCCGTCCTCCAACCACAAGGTCACCGAACGCCGATCATCTGAAATAAGCGACACCGCCATGAGTCCATCGGGGCGGTGCCAGCCATTGATCGTGTCAAACTTATACCACTCAGCCTCTTCCGATGCACCGGAGGACAAATAGATCGTCACTTCCCCACGATCGCCCACATTGGGAACGGTCACCTTAAAACCGACCATCCCGAACGGAATCTCGTCGGGCCGTTGCCCGTCGTAGGATAGCATGGCGGGATCTACCGAAAAAACCCGCTCCACAATCGTATCGGGACCTTCCTTAACTCCGATTTGCCCGCTGCCATCCACCGCATTCACGCACTCGAGGCCTTCCTGATCCACATCGGCAACACCGTTTCCGTCCAGATCCACCCACACATCCACCTCCTGGTCGTCCGGAATCCCGTTGTTATTGGTATCATCTCCCACATAGGCTGTCGTAAATGAGGCCACATCGGACCAGGGAGACCAATGGCCCTGCGAATCACAAAATGCGGCCTGCCAGTAGTACCTCGTTTCTTCTTCCAGTATTAGATCCGGCACGGGCAAAACGGTGAGATGAGTCCGGGAGTCTACCTCCAGCAGCAGCGGAAAGGCCAATGAATCATCCTCTACATCCGAACCAATTCGCCACGCCGTTCGGGCATGGCTGTCATCCCCTGGGTCGGCATAGCATCCCACACTCAATTCGGGGGACACCGACACTTCCGTTTGGCAGGGAAAAGGCGACACGATACAAGGCGGATCCGGCGGGTCCGGCACGGGGACATCGACGACAGTAACCGAGTGCGTCCCTTCCTCGGTAATCCCGCCGAAGCTGTACACCGCCTTCACCGTCACTGTGTGCTCGCTGTCGACTGAACCGGCGAACAAAGTGCCGCTATCGGTAATGTTGGCGTAACTCGAGTCTTCCGACCAGGCACTGCCCTCGGTCGCCGGTTGGCTATCACCGTCACTGAACAGGGCCGTGGCCGTATACACGGCCGAGGTGTCTTCATTCACCCTGTCCGGGCCACTCACGGAAAGTCCGGTAAGGTGCGGCGGAGGCGTACCATCCAGGACGGTAACTGCTTGACTTGCCGCCTTTGTCACACCGGCAAAGGTATAGGACGCATGAACCGTGATTGTCTGGTCGCCGTCGACTTGCGATGCCGTCAAAACGCCGTCATCGGATATATCGCCATGGGAAGAACCCACCGTCCAAGAGCTGCCTTGCGTGGCCGGCTGGGTGGTGTCGTCGCTGAAGATCGCCGTGGCCGTATAGGTCGCCGTTTGCCCTTCATTGACTGTTTCGGGACCACTCACCGAAAGTCCCGTGAGCGGCGGCGGAGGCGCACCATCCAGGACGGTAACTGCTTGACTTGCCGTCTTTGTCACACCGGCAAAGGTATAGGACGCATGAACCGTGATTGTCTGGTCGCCGTCGATCGAAGACACCGTCACCACACCTTCGCCGGATATCGAGCAGGCTCCGCCTTTTGTCCAAACACTGTTCTGCGTAACTTCGTGCATAATACTTTCACCAAAGGTCGCCGTAGCCGTATAAGCCACCGTCTGGCCTTCGTATATCGGAGAAGGGCCGCTTAGCGAAAGTCCCGTGAGTTGATGGGTACTGGCCTCATTTGAATCGCTGCTCTCGTTACCGGCTGTATCAACGGCCCGCACCACAAAACAGTGAATCACCCCATCCTCTACATCCACCGTGCAAGTCGGGTTGTCCCAACCTTCGTGAGGGTCGACCCACCCTTCCCATTTCGGATCACCATAGTCATAAACCTGGTCGAATTGGCGGCAAAACACCCGGTATCCGGCCAGATCCAGCTCACTGTTGGGGCTCCACGCCAGGGTCACATCAACGCCACAAAAAGCCTGTCGTGCCGGCACACAGAGAATAAACAACGTGCACAGGAGGCATAGGAGTGACTTTCCCGTACGCCTGGAATTCCATCTCTTTCGGTTTTTTCTAATAACCATCTAAAATCAGGGGGATAATCTATATATTGTGTTCCATTGGACACATTACCTCTAAATATGCCTGAAACATATATAAGAGCAATCAATATGCCAAGGATAAAAGACAACGACGTGACGCCACCGCAATGAGGGCTTTTTCATATGAATCTGCGGACATGCTTCACCCTTCTTTTCTTTTCCCTTCACTGCCGCCATCCGTAGCCACCGATAGAACGTGGCACTTTTTGCACACTACCGAGCTGAATGCGGCAATTTTTACACAAGGGGGTTACCCTAAACTCCTTAACTTCCTTGAGCAGAGTGACGATTAATGATATTATTCAATCAGATATCCGGATCTGTCGTCGTTACGAACCGGAGCACGTCATCCCCTCAACAATGGACTTGAAAGGAGTCAAGACATGGAAGAAGATTATCAGGCGTTGATAAATCTTTCGTTGGGAGAAAAAATCGAAAAATCGAAGGACGTCATCCGCCGGGCCCTTCGGGAGTATCCTCGGGACAAGCTTTACGTGGCCTGGACGGGAGGCAAGGACAGCACCACCATGCTATGGCTTTATCGACAAGTCTGTCAGGAAGACGGGGCCCCTTTACCCAATGCAATGTTTATCGACGAAGGGCATGTCTTTTCGGAAATCCTGGACTTGGTTGAAGAAGTGAAAACGGCCTGGAACGTAAAGGTGGCCGTGGTTAAAAACACGGACTTAAGTGAAAAGGCCCGGCAAGTCGGCGACTTGATCCGTGTGGCCGATTTAAACGATAGGAATCGTTTGGAAATAGAGAAGCTCGCGTTCACGGAACCGGCTTTCCCGTTCGAGCCTGAGTCTTATGTGGGCAATCACCTAATGAAAACGGTGGCCATGAACATGTTCATGGAGAACCAGGAAGTTGTCGCTTTGTCCACGGCGATTCGTTGGGACGAACAGGAAGCCAGGATTGAAGAATCCTATTTTAGCCAAAGGCAAAATCCGGATCACACCAGGATCCACCCCATTTTACATTTTCGGGAAAGAGACATTTGGGATACGATCCATCAAGAAAAGATTCCCTTTTGCAGTTTGTATTATCAAGGATACCGATCGCTTGGCGCAAAAGGCTCCACAACGAAGGATTCGGATCTCCCGGCCTGGGAACAGGACCTGGAAAATACCACCGAACGGGCCGGTCGGGGTCAAGACAAGGAACAAATTATGTCTCGGCTGCGTTCCCTGGGATACATGTAGTGTTAGGCTTTCAGATAAGATAATGTACCTATCTCACTACGGCCTCATCGAAAAACCCTTCCAGATAACGACGGACCCGAAGTTCCTATGGCTGGGGGAAAAGCATAAAGAGGCATTGGCGACCCTCAAATATGGTGTTCTGGACCGGAGGGGATTTCTGCTCCTCACCGGCGATGTGGGCACCGGCAAAACCACCTTGATAAAGACGTTGATCAAGGAGCTGAGTGAAGACGTCGTTGTTGCCACCGTGGTGGATCCCGGCCTGGAACGCGACGAGTTTTTCAGTTTATTGTCGCAAACATTTGCGATCAAAGGGCGGTTTTCTAATAAACTGGAGTTCCTTAATCGATTCCGGGATTTTCTTACCGAAACTCACGCTCGGGGAAAGACCGTCTTGTTGATTATCGATGAAGCGCAGAACCTATCGCGGGAACTTCTCGAAGAGGTAAGGCTCCTATCCAACATCGAATTAGAAGATACAAAGCTTTTAAATATATTCTTTGTCGGGCAAAACGAGTTCAACGATATATTGATTCATTGTAGTGCGTTGAGGCAGAGAATCACCATCATGCATCACCTTCGGACCCTCACGGAAGCGGAAACGGCAGAATACATCACGTACCGCCTGGAGGTCGCGGGAGCCCAAAAGAAAATATTTGAAAAGAAATCCATAAGAAAGATATTTTCCGCATCCGGGGGCTATCCACGGCTTATCAATATCATTTGTGATCACGCCCTGCTTACCGGTTTTGTGAGAGAAACCAAAACCATAGGCCCTTCAATAATAAGGGAATGCCAAGCGGAGCTAAGGTTGCAAGGAGAAGCGAAAACCGCTTTGCCGCAAACTTCGCTGTCACACCCTTCTTACCCTAAAAAGAAGTCCCTTCTTTGGCCGGTTCTTTATGCCATCCTTGCCATTCTTGTCATCTCTTCGACGTATCTGCTCTTCTATCAAGACAGGTATCAACCCTATATCGAAAAGGCCGGGACCTATTACCGACAACTCATTTCCTCGGATAGAGACCCACCGGTGCGAAAGCCCGTTGCTACAGTGGCCACCGCCGTGCCCGATTCTCCAGCAGATCAGCCCGGCAATGCGGCTGAACCGGATGAAGCGAAAAAGCTTCAAGACGCCGCGCCGTCGACTGCGTTGGAAACCCCCGGTGAGCGGAATCACAACAGCCCCTCTTCAAAGGTGGCACCAGAAAACCCGTCTCCAACGCCGACGGTCTCAAACAGCAACCCACCGGAGACGACCAAAGACGACACCATACCGGCAGCATCGCCATTGCCTTCAATCGACGAGAACTTTAAAATCATCGTTCCTTTTGACTTCAACACAAACGAGATTTCACCGGACGCCCACGGCAGCTTGGACGGACTGGCTTCGGCGATGGCCGGGGATTCGAATATTAAGGTTGTCATAAAGGGATATACGGATACACTGGGCAATCATCACTATAATGTAAAATTGTCGGAATTTCGCGCCCTGGTGGTGAAAAGTTACCTGGTGGGAAAAGGAGTCGCCCCTGAGCGAATAAAGACAGTGGGTATGGCGGAAAAAAATCCCGTCGCCACGAATGATACGGTAAGCGGCCGGGCCGCCAATCGGCGCGTCGAGATCGAAAGCTGGGCCGATTAAATAGAAAGGATTATCAAATGGTTGCTTCAGACAAACATGGAAAAGGACCCAAAAAGCGCTCCGTCGTCGTGGGTCTCGACGGGGTGCCCTACACCTTGTTAAGAGACCTGCAAACAAATGAACACATCCCCAATATGAAAGCCGTTTTTGACACCGGCTATTTCGGACAGACGAGCGTGTGTATCCCGGAGATCTCTTCTGTTTCTTGGTCTTCTTTTATGACAGGGACGCAACCCGGAGAACACGGCGTTTTCGGATTCATGGATTTTGAACCGGGAACCTACAAGATGTATTTCCCAAATTTTACCCATCTCCAAGCCCCCACAATCTGGGACGACCTGAAGGCGGAACAAAAAAGTACGGTCGTTATCAACATGCCCGCCACCTACCCGGCGCGGCCGATCAACGGTGCCCTTATATCCGGTTTTGTTGCCATCGACATCAACAAGGCGGTTTACCCTGCTTCCCTCATCGCCCCTTTGAAGAACATGGACTATCGAATCGATGTGGATACCATGAAGGCTCGGCAGGACTACGATTTTCTCTTCCAAGACTTGTATGCCACGCTGGAGGGACGCAAGCGGGCGGCGGATTTTCTGTGGGACGACACGGACTGGGACCTGTTTATCGTCGTCATTACCGGTACGGATCGGTTGATGCACTTTCTTTGGGAGGCCTATGGAGATCAGACCCATGCCTATCATCACGCATTCATAGACTATTACAAGGCGGTTGATCGGCTTGTCGGTCATATCTATGACCGCTTCCGCGCTTTAGAAGCACCTCAAACCGGAGACAACAAATTCTACATGCTCTCCGATCACGGATTTACCGGCGTGGAAACAGAAGTATACATAAACCGTTGGTTACAGGAACAAGGATACTTGAAATACGGCAAGGACAACCCGGAAACAATCATGGACATCGGTCAGGGGTCTTCGGCATTCGGCATGGATCCATCGCGAATTTATATTAACTTAAAAGACAAATATCCCCTGGGAACCGTTAATGCCGCCGATTACGAAAAAATTAGAGATGAAATAAAAGCGGGCTTAGAAGAACTACGCTACAACCACAGCAGCGTGATCCGGAAAGTATATGTAAAAGAAGATCTCTACGAGGGTCCCTTCTTAGAACAGGCCCCGGATCTCGTGGCCCTTTCCAATCACGGCTTCGACTTGAAGGGTAAGGTTAAAGCGGATGAGGTCTTCGGACACTCCAATCTGGTAGGCATGCACACCCAGGACGATGCATTCTATTTCGCCGGCGATCAGAGTCCCTGTGAGTCGATTTTCGATGCAAAAGCGATTATACTAAAAGGGTTAAAAGGACGAACATAAATGAACTCACCTCGACGCAAAATGCAGTGGATCCGGCTTGTCTGTATCGCTTTGCTCTGCCTGGCCGCTTGCAGCAAGTCCCCGGAAGAAAAAAGAATTAAGCACATGGAACGGGGTGATACCTATTTCAGCAACGAGGAATTCAAAAAGGCGGTCATCGAATACAGAAACGTGGTTCAAGCAGATCCCAAATTCGCTCCCGGTCACCACAAACTGGCCCAAGCCTACCTTAAATCCGCTCAACCCAAAAAGGCATTCGCCGCCTTTTCCAGGACAGTAGACTTGGCTCCCGACAATCTTGACGCCCAGCTTCGGTTAGGCCAGCTTCATCTCATGGGCAAAGACCTCAAAAAGGCAAAAGAAAAGGCTGAGCTGGTATTGGACCACGACCCCAAGAACGTGGAAGCCCTTTTCTTGAGAGTGGGGGCAGCCCTGGGAGAAAACAACCGGGAGGAGGCAACAAAGAGCCTCCAGAAGATAATCGACCTGGACGAACACAACGCGCGCGCGCATATCTTCATGGCACGAATTGCCGGGAGTGAAAAGCGTTTCCAAGCTGCAGAAACACACCTTCGCCGAGCAGTCGCCGCCGAGCCGAACGACCCTGCCGTGAGGACTGAACTCGCCCATTTCTATGAAACACAAGGCAGGCCCGAGGACGCGCTCACACAACTCGAAACAGCAATCTCACACGCCCCGGAAGAACACCGGCTTTTGGAAAGATTGGGAGCTTTTCATGTTCGAAGGAAACAATGGAAGGCGGCAGAAAACGCATATGTCCAAGCCGTGCAAACAGCCCCCACTGCGCCTGAGCCGAAAGTCAACCTTGGTAGATTTTACGCGTCTCGCAAACAGTGGAATGAAGCTGTGAATGCTTTACAAGACGCTCTTGATCTTAAGCCGAAAGATCCTGAAATCATGCATGCACTGGCGTCGGTATATGTGGAAAGCGGTGGCGAGAAGAAAGCCGATACGCTGGTTGAACGCATTTTGGAACAGGATCCGGGCAACGTCAACGGCCGCTTATTGAAAGCCCGATTGCTCTTTACGGCCGGTGATTTCAGCAGGTCGGCCCAGGTACTCAACGCACTGATTACGGATCATCCCACATTTTCCAGTGCTCACTATTACCTGGGACTCGTCAAACTTGCCCAAGACAAAGATCAGGAGGCCAAAAAGTCTTTATTGACCCATATCAAGTACAGTCCGGACAACATGAATGCCGGGATCATATTGGCCCAGATCTATCTATCAAACGGCTTGCCGGACTCGGCCCTCGAACAGCTGGATTCCGTATCGGCCGACAATCGTCGGCACTACCGCTCCTATGTATTGAGAGCAAGGGCCTATGGATTAAAGGGAAATTTTGAAAAGGCTAAGCATGCCTACACTCAGGCCATCGATGTCGACTCCCAAAATGCCACCGCGTATTATGAACTCGCTGTCTTGCATCGGCGCGAGAATGACGTCGAAAAAGCATTCGAGAGTGTGGAGGAGGCACTTCGACTGACCCCCCGGCACATCCCCGCCATCGCCATGAAGGTTTCTTTGCTTTTAAGCCAAAATAGAGGGGAAACTGCGGCAACCTTTTTAGATGAGCAACTGACACGGCATGAACAGAACAAATCCGTTTTGTCCGCACTTCATGAAATACGAGGACGGCTGTTCTTTTCACGGAAGGACTACGCACAGAGCGAATCCGCTTTAAAACAGGCCATCGAGTTAAATCCGGACCTGGTATCCCCGTACGTCCTTCTGGCCCGCATTTACACACAAACGGGAAAAACCCAGAAGGCGATCGATCAGTATCACCGACTCTTAGAGAAGAAGCCGGACCACATACAGGCCCACATGGCTTTGGGGGCCATACACGATGCGGCCGGAAATGATGCCGGAGCCCGCCAGGCGTATGAAAGAATATTAAAAATCAACCCGGACTTCGCGCCGGCGGCCAACAACCTTGCATGGCTTCTACTCCAAACAGAAGGGGAAAGCGACCGGGCATTACGCCTGGCGAGAAAAGCCAAATCCCAACTACCGGACGATCCAAGCGTGGCAGATACGATGGCACTGGCTTACATTGCCAAGGGCCTTTATGACAGTGCCGTTTCCGAGCTGCAAGATGCGTTGGGCAAGATGCCCAACAATCCGACAATACAATACCACTTGGGACTCGCCTACTGGAAAAACGGCGAAAAGGCCGCAGCAACGGAGAATCTAGAGAGCGCACTTCGAACGGAAGGAAACTTTCCCGAACGCCAACAGGCGACGGAGTTGCTAAAAGAAATCAAAGGATCTCGTTTGCCCTGACGGTGTGGGACCTTTGTTTAAGCCCTGACTTCAAAATGTTGGGTGATGTTTATGATTCTTTGGAAACCGGTGTACAAGTTTCTATAATAACCTGCTCCAAGATCAACCTGCTTCTTTTTCCGGCCGACTTAAGGGCTCTATCGGCATCCGACAATGACTCGAAAGCCTTTGCAAGCTGCCCATACCCGTAGTTACTCGCCAGCATCAAGGTTTTGTATAACACGTAAGGATGCATATTCTTGACGTGAACACCGTCGTCCATGGCCTTGGCTTTGGGCCAGACGGTCTTTTGAAACCTAGGAAAGTCGAGCCGGTCGTCCCACCGCCCCTCCATCAAGGCATCTATCAACTCCTTACCCAGAACCAGTTTGCGAACCTGATTGATGATGGCCGATAAGATCTGTAGCGGATGGAAATCCCAGATTAAAAGGTTATCCACATAGTAGAGCGCTTTGGAGACATCCTTCTCCGCGACAGCATTTCCCAGCTCGTAAATCGGATCCTGCTTGCTTTTGTCGAGCACTGAAGCAACATCGTCCAGCTCCAGTCGTTCCCGCTGCCCTACAAAATCGATAAGTTTTCGCAGCTCACTGTCAAAGCTGCGAAGGCTTGCGCCGGTCTTTTCATAGAGGGCCTCCACAAGACCGGGAGCCCCCTTTTTGCCCGCACCGGCCATTACGTCCCCGGCATGGGCCCGTAGAAGTGTCAGTCGTTCTTGCTCATTAGATCGATTCGAACCCTGGGGGACCGAACAGTCAACCACAACCCCCAACCGTTTAATCGTCTTATAAATCCGCTTTCGCTTGTCGACAAAATCAGTCACCAACACAAGGTGATTTCTCTCGGGAAACCCCGATACGATCGCCTGATCCAGCACCTGGTCCGCGCCGGTATCCGCCGGCATGGTAAGCTCCCGGGACTCGCAAAAATCAAGGACCTGCTTAACCCAGGCAGTCTGTTTGTCCTTATCTACATCGAGGCGGTCTGTAAACCCGGACTTTATAAGCCTTTCGATACCATGCTGCTTAAGGTCATCGAAAGAGATCCCGCCCACGCCCAGCATATTAACAAAATGCCGCGATGCGGTCTCCAGATCTTGCTCATCAAAGGCGGCTATTGATTTTTTCGCCAATTCCTCCACACTGGTCTTCGAATAAAAGACCCGTGCATCATGGACGGTCACCACTTTTGAACCGGGAAACAGCGGAAACGTGTTAAGCCTCCCGACTACGTCTTCGGCAGTCACCGCCGTTCCATCCAAAGGTTCATAGTTTAAAGATCTTTCCTTTTCCGGTACCAGTAAATCCAAGAGGTTCTCGAAGGCCTTTTTGCACAAAAACTCGTCACCATGAACGAGATATACCGGGGCCGAGTCCCCCTGTTTCATCCGCTCGGTCAGTTCATTTATCTTGCCGTATTTAACTTCCGCCACGTCGCGCTCTCAATACAAATAGCATGATCACGGCCACTCCGGCCATTACGATTCCAATAAACTGGGATGTCGAAAGGATGTCCCCAACAATCATGCCTCGCTCATCACCTCGAAAGATCTCGATGACCGATCGGCTCACTGCATAGAGGAGAACGTAGGTCCAAAATAACTGTCCATGGAACTGCTTGTACTTTCGCATCCATATCAGGACAAAAAATATCACCAGTCCGTTCAAGGAATGATAAAGCTGCGTGGGATGAAGACCGATACCCCTCGGTGCCAGTGAATTTACATTTGTAAAGGTCACCGCCCAAGGCAAATCGCAGGTTTCTCCATAACAACAGCCGGCAAAGAAACACCCGATACGCCCGATAAACTGGCCAAGAGCAATCGACGGCGCCAGAATATCGGCCGTCTTCCACGGTACCAACCCCTGCCTTCTTATGTACCATACCGCGGCCACACAGGCACCGAGAAATCCCCCATAAAACACCAGACCGCCGTGCCATATCCGTATAATCTCCACCGGATCGCGCAAAAACATTCTCCAGTTGATAATCACATAAAGCAAACGAGATCCGACCAACCCGGCAATCAGCATGTAGAAACAAAGATCCAACACCTTGTTGGGGTCTTCGTCCACATTTCGCGCTTCTTTGAGAGACAATCCGATGGCAGCCAGGAAGGCCATGGCCACAAATACGCCGTAGGTATGGAGGGTAAACGGACCTATTTCAAATAATACGGGGTGCATAATATGCCTTTTTACGACGCCATCATAACTTGTTTTGCAGCATATTAACCACCAATATGCCGACACCTGCGCAAATGGCGCTGTCGGCCACATTGAAGGCCGGCCAGTGGTACGCTCCCACGTGGAAATCCAGAAAGTCAACCACTTCACCAAATCGAAAACGATCGATCATGTTACCGATCGCGCCGGCCAAGATGAAAGAAAAACCGGCCTCGATCCATTTCCGTCCTCGCGCCGTGGTCCGATACAAATGCCAAAGTATACCGACCGCCACACATGAAACCACCAGAAAGAAAATAGTACGAACGATTGTCGCCTCACCGGCAAAAAGTCCGAACGCCCCGCCGGTATTACGGACGTGTGTGAGCGAAAAGAAACCGGGAATCACCACAAACTGCTCGTTTTGAGCAAATGTCTGCAGGACCAGTTGTTTGGAAATCTGGTCGATCAAGACCACGATACCAGAGAAAATGACAAGTGTCCTATGTCGCATCAGCTCGAACCATTTGTAGACGACAGGGCTTCCAAGGGCATCCAATCCACTTAGGGCTCGCGCAAAAATAACTTCACATTTTGCCATCTCGGCTTCCGCCCGTCTTTGCCCGATACCTCACTTGCAAAACCT
>CAYTTQ010000010.1:0-45846 GCA_964440795.1 uncultured Desulfobacterales bacterium
ACGGGCGGAAGCCGAGATGGCAAAATGTGAAGTTATTTTTGCGCGAGCCCTAAGTCCCTTTGTTTACAACCATTTTGGATAAGACAACCGAAGTACTATTAGGGTCGGAAGAGGAGATAACGAGTGATCGGAACTGCCATTCCGTATGCCGTCTTGGGAGGCCTGGCGACGTATGCCGTCATGGTCGAACGACATATCGTCCTTATAAACAATTATCGGATTCCCGTACCCAACCTGCCGAGCGAGTTTAACGGTTTCAAAATCGCCCACTTGACCGACCTGCATTGCGGCTTCCTGGTTTCTTTGGAGGCGGTGGAAAATGTGGTGCAAAGAACGAACCGTCTGGCCCCCGACATCATCGTCTGCACCGGGGACTACGTCCGGGAGAGGAAAAGCAGGAGGAAAGTGGATCAGGTCTGGCCGGTTCTTTCCGAACTCAAGGCCGAAAATGGGGTCTTCTCCGTATTGGGTAATCACGACCATTGGGCCGATACGGACCGGTCGCTCTATTGGCTGGAGAAAACGGGGCAGAATTTACGCGGCAAGGTCAAGAGTATTGAACGCAGCGGAAAGCGAATCTGGTTGGCAGGCGGCGGCGATCTTTGGGAAGATCATATAGAATTCGACGGCCTGCTTCAAGACGTTCCGGAAAAAGACTGTCGGATCGTCTTGGCACACAATCCGGATAGCGCCGACTCCGAGTTCAATACGCGCATTGACCTAATGATATCGGGACACACCCACGGCGGCCAAGTCAACCTACCATTTGTGGGATCTCCATTTTTATCTATAAAAAACAAGAGCTATACGAGCGGACTTGCCAGGTCCAAGAAAGACCACCCGGTTTTCATATCCAAGGGGATTGGGTGGGGATTCTATCCTGCAAGATTCAACTGTTTCCCGGAGATAGCCGTACTTGAGCTCGTATGCCGGACCAACGGCTCAAGGGTTCAATAGGTGACTCTACTTTGACCAGCTGTTTGCTATAAGGGGGGTGCATTATGAAAAAATTTCGAAGCAATCTTAGGCCGGTAAGTGTTGTTTTAACAATTTGCATGTTGTGCTTGAGTGTTCCATACAAACCATGTGCGGCAGCCTTAATTGGCACGGAAACAATCCTAGACGTAGCTGATGCGAAACACGCCCGAAAAAACATAAAGGAAATTCTAACACGTGAAGATGTAAAGCGGGCGCTGGAAAACCAGGGCATTAGTCTGAAAGAAGCCACCGCAAGAGTTGATGCGTTGACTGCCAGGGAAGTGATGGCACTTGAAAAAAGGCTCGAAGAACTCCCTGCCGGAGGTGATGCTCTTGGGACTGTGGTATTTGCCGCGTTATTCGTTTTCGTTGTTCTGCTGGTTACGGACATATTGGGCCATACCGACGTTTTCCCATTTGTCACCAAGACAGCATCCGAGTAACCATGTTCCTCCCGGAAGATTGTGCTGACGACCTGCCGGAACAGGTTGGTTCCTTACAATGCGCGGTCTTTGTGCCGTTGGTGGTATTGTTGACTGTTCTGGCCGTTACCGTCAGTTCTTGTGCAACATTCTCTAAGCAACACTGGCCAAATCTTGCCTCATATAAGCCGAAGAGACAAGAGATAGATTCGGTACCATTTTTTCCGCAAAAAGCCTACCAGTGTGGCCCGTCAACGCTTGCGATGGTTTTGACCTGGAGCGGAATGCCGGTAGAACCTGATGCAGTGGTTTCGAAGGTGTTTACACCTTCCAAGGAAGGAACACTTCAGCCTGCTATGATATCGGCGGCTCGTCGGTATGCCAGGATTGCGTATCCCATTTCCGGGGCCGAAGAAATGCTGGTGGAAGTTGCTGCCGAACATCCGGTGATAGTACTGCAAAACCTCGGACTTTCTTGGTTTCCAAAGTGGCACTACTCAGTCGTTGTGGCATATAACCTGGAAGACCGCACCGTAACGCTTCACTCAGGGACAACACGGAACAAACGGATGCCTTTACCGGTTTTTGATAAGACATGGGCTCGCAGTAATCGGTGGGGACTATTGGTTCTCAGCCCGGACGATTTGCCGGCGACCGCTAGTGAGGACCGGTTTGTTTCAGCAGTTCTGGGCTTGGAAAGAGCCAAGCAATGGCATGCCGCGGTTGAAGGTTACAAGGCGGCACTAAATCGTTGGCCCGGCAGCTTCGGTGCCCTCATGGGGCTGGGAAACAGTTATTATGCACGGGGCGAAAAAGTTTGTGCTGCAGATACTTTCCGGCTTGCAACTGAACGGTTTCCGACCGAGGGTTCAGCCTTTAATAACTTAGCACAGGTCCTCTGGGAGCAGGATGAGTGTAAAAAGGCGTTGGCGGCTGCCAAAAGAGCAGTTGCCATAGGAGGACCATTGTCACATGTTTATAGAAAGACGCTTGAGCAAATACAAAAAGGCAGGCCGTAACCTGCATTTGGTCTGCTGGGTTAAAAGAGAGAATCCGTGTGGAAGATTGAGTACGCTCGAAAGCAGCGGACAGTCTTTCTTTCCGCCCACTGTCCACTGATCCCTGACCACTGACATAATGAGCGAGCAGATCGCGCAGACGACCAGCGGCCGCGGTCTCGTCGGGATGCAGTCCGAATACGCCTGTGAGCCGGCCTTCGACGTCCTCGGTCAACCTGCGCCTGCACGCGCTGACCGTTCTCGCCAGCAGATTGCGGGTTTCTTTGTCGAAGGCCACCGGTCAATCCTCTTCATCGAGTTGTTTTTTCAGCGTTTCCAACCCGGACCGAAGATCGGGAACATTTTTCGTAACCGTTTCCCATACGATGCGGGTGTTGACGCCGAAATATTCATGAACCACGACATTGCGCATCCCGCGCATTTCCGGCCAGGGAATTGCGGGGGCCGTGGAAGAGATATCTTCGGGCACATGGGAGGCGGCCTCGCCGATGATCGTCAATTGCCGAACGACCGCATCGATGGTTTTGTCGTCTTTCACAAAATCCTCGAAGGTCATCCCTTCCGTATATCGGTCGATTTTTCCCGCGGCGTCCAGCATGTCCTGAATACGGAATTTCCAATGTCTATGCGACATGATGCGCCTCCCGTAAAATATCGTTTTTCAAAGCCGGGTGAAGCGCGTCCGGCGTGGCCAAATCCACCGGCATGCCGAGCAGGTCGCCCAGCGCATTCTTGAGCCTGACGAACTCGAACAAGCCGATCCGGGCATCCGGATCGAATTCCACGAGGATGTCCACATCGCTGCCCGGCCGCGCTGCGTCCCGCACGACGGAGCCGAATACGGAAATGGACTTGACAGAGAACTTTTCCAGCAACGCACGATTCCCTTTTATCCTGGCGATAATTTGTTGTTTATTCATGACACCCTCTCTCCTCTTTGCCGACCGATCACTTTCACCCGTTTACCCGCCTCGAGAGGAAAACTTGAGATGCGACCCCATTATTTTGTAGCGGGTAACTATGGTTGGTGGTTGGATGCAGTCGCCGAAAATATCCCGCTTTAATTTCCAGCGAAACGCCAAGGCCCGAATGACAAGGCGCCTAAGTCTTTCTTTGAGTACCGGCTTACCGAAACAAGATGTTATTTTTCGATCCAAAGCGATCGCCCGTTTTC
The DNA here is from genome assembly GCA_964440795.1 of uncultured Desulfobacterales bacterium. Taxonomy (GTDB): domain Bacteria; phylum Desulfobacterota; class Desulfobacteria; order Desulfobacterales. The sequence goes on from CAYTTQ010000010.1 coordinate 3,594, forward strand.
TTTCCGTTTCGTTAACGGCATACTTTGCTAAAAGAGGTAAAATACTAGAATACTCGATCGTTCGATGCCGGAACTGTTCCATCCTTGATTCGAGGCAGGCATCCCGATCGGGAAGCTTTGCCAAGTGGCGGTATCCACGGAAAACGGTTTCCACAACGCGACACATTGAACTGGAGTTAACTTCATAGTCTTTGCGAAAGGCCGACATAAGCCATTTTTCCGCAGAATTACCTGGAAACGCTGGATGATTGTAGGTCAGATATTTTTGCCCATGCCATTCTTCATAAGGGAGATCTTCGCGAAGGATGCCCCGCTTTTTGTGATCCTGATAAAGGGCCGTGACCGGTAAAGGGGTCAGCAACATGAATTGAACGAGGTCTGCTTCCAGATCGACCATGAAATCGATGTCTGTTTGTATGTTATCTGGTGTATGATGTTCCTGACATAATATGCCCGAGGCCAGTACAATGATGCCACGATCTCGAAGTGCTTTTGTAAGAGCCTTGGCATCCACGCCTTTGTTTTTTTCAAAGTTTCCCTTGGTACTGGAAGCCTCAAAACCGACCCAGACGAAATTAACTCCCAAACGTACGAGGTTGTCCAAACCGAATTTCGTTATTGCTTCCGCTGACGAAAAAATGTGAAAGGTGAAAAACCGTTCCGTTTTTTCCATCTCCGAAAGCAGGGCCATGGAACGTTCCCGGTCTTTGAGAAAGTTTTCATCCATCACAAAGAACTCATCGATGCCCCGTTCATCTGCAATCCTTTTTGCTGTCTCAAAGGTATGTTTGCCTGTAGTCAGAAAGGGAGTATATTCACGGCCGAAGAAATGGGTGGTGCTGCAAAACTTACAACCGTTCACACACCCCACACCGGGGACCAGCAAGTTTGCCCCAACGCCGGGAAAGGGGACCCCAAAAGCAGCCTGGCGTTCAGAAATAGAAAGGGTAGGATGGATAATGGGCGCATTGGGGTTTTGGCCTAAAAAATTCCGTAACCAACGAATACCTTCTCCTTTAACGACATGGTCGCATTCAAGCAGACGCTCCACCCTCTCGATGGCCGCCCCGTGACCTCCAATGATGATCGTGGACGCAGGAGATATTTTTCTCGTGAGGCGCGTCATTTCCTTCGCCTTGATAAAATTCGGCGTGATAAAGGAAATGCCCACAACATCGTAACCTTTTTCCAGCTCTTTCATAAAACGTTTCCGGCTAGGGAAGTCCAAAATGGTCACATCCGCCTTGATATTGGCTGCTAGAAAATAGAGCCCAAAAGAGCGGTGCTGAAAGCGCCAGGAGCCCATTTCTTGTGCTTTTGTGACCTGGTTATGAAACAGCTCCATGATGTTTTCTTTGCGACCATGGGCGTCGTCTACACCAAAAGGGCCAAATACACCGGATAGCAGAATGCGTTTGATTGGCTTTTCAGGATGGTTTATGGGGTACATTAGGAGTCCTCGTTTCCACGGGATAAAAGAGTCGATATCACTTGCTTTTCGCCCATCAACCGGCTTTTTATCCCCCCCAAAAAAAACCTGGATTGCATTCCAGGGCTCACACTTTTTTTCCCAGGGACTATTACTAGCGTTTTTACCTGAACAACCAGTTAGTGTCAATGTAATCGGTTTTGCCGCCAGTTGTAGATTCCCACGCTGTGACAAAAAAGAAGGGGCTCTCCGATCAAAGAGCCCCTCTATAAGATCTTGTAAATCTTATTTTAATTGGTCGGGGCGAGAGGATTTGAACCTCCGACCCCCTGAACCCCATTCAGGTGCGCTTCCAGACTGCGCTACGCCCCGACTTTTATTATATGTGAATCTTTCTAACACTTTAATCATCGGGTGTCAATATCCATTACGGCGACTCCAACCCCTCCATTTAACGCCTAATCTTTACATTACCAAAGGCAACGTGATAGCCTTAGACTATGGGAAAGTCGCTCATCAAACCCCCCGCCCTCCAACAAGGAGACACCATCGGCGTTGCGGCCCCGGCCTCTCCGTTCGATGAAACCACCTTTAAACAAGGCGTCTACATCCTTGAATCGATGGGCTTTGTTGTAAAGGTCACCGAAGAGATTTTCAAAAAGGACGGGTATCTCGCAGGCTCGGACCGAGAAAGAGCGGGGCTGCTCATGGCCCTTTTTCAAGATACCGCCATACGGGCCATCTTTTGTGCGCGCGGGGGGTTCGGTTCCATGAAGATTTTGCCCTTCCTGGACTTCAAAACTATCGCGGATAATCCCAAGATTCTGGTTGGATTCAGCGATATCACGGCCCTCGCGCTGGCCATCTATGATCGGTGCAACATGACATCCTTGCATGGCCCCCTGGTTACGACGCTCAAGCAAGGGTCACCCAAAACGGTGGAGGAATTGAAGTCGGCACTCTCAGCTCTTCGGCCTCCGGTATTAAAGCCGTCCATCCCCCGGGTCTTACAGGCCGGACAAGGCTCCGGGCCGGTTCTTGGCGGTAATCTGGCCACGCTGACGCACCTGATGGGAACCCCCTATGAACCGTCCTTCGATGGGGCACTGCTCTTTCTGGAAGACCGTGGAGAACCCCTTTATCGCATTGATCGCATGTTATCGCAACTTCAGCTGGCCGGACGCCTGGACACAGTATCCGGCCTCATCCTCGGAACCTTTGAAGATTGTGGACATCCGGACGATGTCTACGATCTTTTCGCACAAACATTTGCCGAGAAGAACCTCCCCGTTCTGGGCGGATTCGATTTTGGCCATGGGCCGGAAAATGTCGCCCTTCCGATTGGGCCGGAGGCGACGCTGGACACGGATGAACGCAGCCTTCGGTTTAGAGAAAGCGCCCTTTGGGAGGCTGACGGATCGTGAACCGTGTGCGCCGTTGCATGCAGGAAGGTGTCGATGAGGCCGTGTTTCCCGGCGCGGTCCTTCTCGTGGCGGAACGAGGCGAAACCCTCTTTTTGGAGGCTTTCGGGTATGCGTGTCTTCGTCCAACCCGAAAAGCCATGACCGAAGAGACTGTCTTCGATCTCGCCTCCCTTACCAAGCCGCTCGCTACAACCTTATCCATTATGGTCCTCGTCGAGGCAGGCAAAATCCGACCGGATCAACCGCTGGGCGATCTCATTGCCGACTTTTCGCCAACGGAGAAAAGAAACGTCACCCTGCGCCGGCTCCTTTCACACACTTCAGGGCTTCCCGCTTATCAACCTTATTACGAAATGTTTAGGGACCTCGATCCCGGTCGGGTAAAAGCCACCCTTCACGAATATCTGCTTCGTGAACCGCTCGTCCATCCGCCCGGCACCGCTTGTCTTTACAGCGACCTGGGATTCATAATTTTGCAATGGGTCATCGAAACGACAACGGGCCTCCGTCTCGACGACTTTACGTCCCGAGCGGTATATGGGCCTCTCGGCATGGACGGCCTTTTCTTTAACCCCCTGCCATGGCACGAGGATACATCCTATGCAGCCACGGAAGACTGCCCTTGGCGGGGAAAGGTGCTGGAAGGCGAGGTTCATGATGACAACGCCTACACAATGGGCGGTGTGGCGGGCCATGCGGGACTGTTCGGAACGGCGCAATCGGTTTATGGACTGTTGCTCCAACTACTCAACGTCTATCATGGCTTGCCCGGCAACGACCTGTTTCGTCCGGATACGGTCAGGACGTTTTTCAAACGCCAAACCCCGACAGAATCCTGGGCCCTCGGATTTGACACGCCCTCCCGACCGGATTCAAGCAGTGGTGCCTACTTTTCCGATCGAAGTGTGGGACACCTCGGGTTTACGGGCACGTCCTTCTGGATGGACCTGGACAGACGCATCATCGTGGTCCTGCTCACCAACCGGATCCATCCCGACCGAAATAACAACCGAATCAAGGCGTTCCGACCCCGCCTCCACGATACGGTTATGAAAAGCCTCGGCAAGTAACAACCCTGCTTGCCAAATACCCGACAAAAATGCTATCAATCCGGCTACGTCATGAAACCGGTACAAGAAGACCAGAAGCCCTTGAAGGACATTGAAGCACTTCGTAAAGAAGTCGACGACATCGATGAAGCGTTGGTTTCCCTCTTGGCCAAGCGCCAACAAGCGGTTGCTCGGATCGTTTCACTCAAACGGGCACACGGAATCCCGGTCTATCATCCGGCCCGGGAAGAAGATCTCATCTCAAACAGACGCCGTCAAGCCCAAGAAGTGGGCCTGGAACCGGCCCACATAGAGGACCTCTATCGCCTCATTTTGCGACAATCACGGGTCAGACAAACCGCACATATGGCCCAAAAGGGCGTGCGGCCGGGCACCACGGTCCTGATCGTCGGCGGCCGGGGAGAAATGGGTCGGTACTTCCGGCACTGGTTGGAAGCAGCCGGCTATACGGTCCGCACCTTGAACCGAGAGGACTGGGACCGGGTTGACGAGCGCTGCTCCGGCATTGATCTGGCCCTTGTCAGCGTCCCCATCGACGTGACCGCCGAGGTGATCACCCAGCTGGGCCCTCACCTGCCTCCGGACTGTGTCCTGGCCGACATTACCAGCATTAAAAAACCCCCCATGGAAGCCATGCTCAAAGCCCACGAAGGTCCGGTGGTCGGCTTGCACCCCCTGTTCGGCCCTACGCCGTCGACAATGGACAAGCAAATCGTCGTGGTTACCCCGGGCAGAAACGAAACCGCCTGTCGCTGGGTTATCGATCAGTTCAGTGCCTGGGGCAGCATTACCATCCGTTCCGACGCCGAGGAACATGATAATATGATGGATATGGTTCAGGCCTTGCGTCACTTTGCCACCTTTACGTTCGGCCGGTTCCTCCACAAGAAAGGTATCGACCTCCACCGCACTCTGGAATTTTCGAGTCCTATATACCGCCTGGAACTGGTGATGGTAGGCAGGCTTTTCGCTCAGGATCCGGCACTGTATGCCGAAATTATATTCTCGTCGCCGGAACGGCGACAACTGCTCAGGGAATACGTTGAGTCCCTGAACCAGAATCTGGCCATGCTTGAAAACAGCGACAAGGCGCGCTTTTGCACAGAATTCAAAAAAGTGGCCGACTGGTTTGCGTCCTTCAGTGAACAAGCCCTGCGGGAAAGTACTTATCTCATCGATAAACTCATCGAACGGTTCTAGGTGCGTATCCGAAAGGCCTTCGATGTTGAAACCTGTGAGCGTAATAATCTGCACTTGAACGTAACAGCCGCCTTTGGCGGAATCAAAAACGAACCCGGGAGGCATACGGTGAAAACTACCTTCGTCAATCTCTATAAAACCGGACAAGCCGTGGAAGACATCTTCGTGGCCAAAAAAAAACAACTGGCCCACAAGAAAGACGGCGACGCCTATCTCACTATGATGTTGGTAGACCGCACCGGCAGTATAAGAGCGGTTTTGTGGGATAACGTCCCGCAAGTCAATGAAACCTTCTCGGAAGGGGACTATGTAAAGGTACGGGGCAAGGTCCAACAATACCGGGAAGCCTTACAACTGGTTATACGACAAATCGAAAAGGTGGATTCAAGCCTTGTGGATGCCGGAGATTTTCTCCCCACTACCCCGCACGATACGTCCCGGATGATGAACCGTTTGATTCAGGCGGGTCAACGTGTTCAAAACAAAGATCTCGCGGGCCTTCTTGAAGCTTTTTTCAGTGACGGATCTTTTATGGAGCGGTTCAAGACCGCCCCGGCCGCCAAGAATATGCACCATGCGTATCTGGGAGGTCTGCTGGAACATACCCTTTCCGTCGTACGCCTGTTGGAAGGTATCAGCAATCATTACAAAGGTATAAACGAGGACCTGCTTATCAGCGGAGGGATACTTCATGACATCGGCAAGGTTCATGAGTTCTCCTATGAAACGTACATCGACTACTCCGACGAGGGACGCCTCCTGGGACACATCGCCATCGGAGTGGAAATGGTCAAGGAAAGGCTCGCCGGCCTGGCGGGCTTTCCCGAAGATCTCGCCCTGTTGTTGAAGCACATGATCTTGAGCCACCACGGTTCCCGTGAATTCGGATCTCCGGAACCGCCCAAGACCTTGGAGGCGGTTATTCTTTACTATGTGGACGACCTGGATGCCAAGGTAACCGGTATACGCGACTTCATGGACAACCAAGACCCTGGAGCGACATGGACACCCTATCACAAGATCTTGGAGCGTTTTTTTTATCGAGGGTTAGAAAGATCCACATCCACTGAATCCGAGGCGTAGTAGCTGATGGGCATGTTCATTACTCTGGAAGGCATAGAGGGTTCGGGAAAGACCACGCAGATAAAATACCTGATCCGAACCCTGGAACAAAAAGGGCACCGGTGTGTCTACACCAGGGAACCGGGGGCTACGCCGATCGGGACAAAGATTCGAAACATCCTTCTCGATTCAGAAAACAACGCCTTGATACCCCTGGCGGAACTCCTGCTCTACGAGGCCGACCGGGCGCAACATGTTTGCGAAGTAATCGAGCCGGCCTTGAACCAGGGCAACGTGGTTATCTCGGATCGCTTTTTTGATGCGACCGTGGTCTATCAGGGCTATGCCAGGGGATTCGATCTTGAGTTCATAGACATTCTTCATCGACAGGTACTTCGAGAGCATCGCCCCGACCTGACGCTTCTTCTGGATCTCCCGGTGGATACGGGACTTAAGCGGGCATGGAAACGTATTGCCGGAGAAGAATCCCGGGGACCGAAGGAGGACCGTTTTGAAATGGAAGACCCGGTGTTCCACGAACGGGTTCGGCAGGGCTATTTGACGGTGGCTGAAATGGAACCCGAGCGCTTTCGGATCGTCGACGCCTCAAAACCCCCAAACGACGTACATGAAGAAATCTTACAAATCGTCTTACATGCACTTCAATCTGTGTAATGATATGAAAAGCGCTTGGATACCGACCGTACTCCTATGGATCGGACTTGTTACATTCGCATACCCAGGACATTTATGGGCGGTAACGACCCATACGAACAGGGAAATCGTCCGTGTAGAGGCCTTCTGCTCCAATGCGTCGGCACATCCGGGCGGTGCATTTCGCATAGCGGTAAGAACCCGAATCAAAGACGGCCTTCACATCAACAGCCACCGGCCGGAGGACAGCTTTCTGGTACCCACCATCGTCACTTTTCATGAAGTAAAAGGGGTCGTCTTCGGTCCGGTAAGTTATCCGACCCCTATACACAAAAACTTTTCCTTTTCCGAAAAAGACATGCCCGTTTATGAGGGGACCACCTCATTCATAGCGGGAGCCCGGACGGACGAGGACATACCCCTGGGAGATCTCACATTATCGGGCACCATCTCTTACCAAGCCTGTGACGATGAAAGCTGTTTTGCCCCGGAATCGCAAGACTTCGAGATATCGCTCACCGTCGTGGATAAGCGTCAGGCCGCAGAACTGATCAACCAGAGTGTTTTCGAGGAGCAACTCTATTTCCTCAGCCGGGATGAGTTGCGGGCCCGGCAGGTGATTGAGAAAGGATTCTTATACTCCTTGGCGGCCTTCTTTATCTTCGGCCTGGCCCTCAATTTGACCCCTTGTGTATATCCGGTTATTCCCTTAACGGTGGGGTTTTTCGGAAGTCGTGATTCAAGGAAAAAGAGAGAAACCCTAATCCTTGGCATCTATTATGTTCTGGGAATTGCCGTTGTCTTCTCCCTACTCGGCTTGCTTTCCGGCCTTGCGGGCCGGCAGTGGGGATTTCTCTTTCAAAATGCCTGGTTCGTCATCGGCATTTCCATCATAATCTTGTCTATGGCGGCCGGTATGTTCGGAGCCTTTGAGATCACCGTACCCTCGTTCATCATGACCCGGGCGGGCAAGGCCAGACACGGCGCTATGGGCTCTCTGGTCATGGGATTGACGGCGGGAGTCGTCATCGCTCCGTGTGCGGCGGGCATCGTCATGGGGTTGGTCGGAATTATCGCCAAGCTCGGCCTGGTGGTGAAAGGCACTTTGCTCTTCTTCGCCATGGGAATGGGCCTGGGACTGCCCTACCTTTTTCTCGCCCTCTTTTCCGGGATGATGAACAATCTGCCTCAAGCCGGCATGTGGATGGTCTGGATACGGAAGTTCTTCGGGATACTTCTCATCGGGGTGGCCTTCTATTTTCTCATCCCCCAGGCCACACAGCTCCCGGATCCAACCGGCTTTTACTTCGGCGTGCTGGGCATTTTCGGAGGCCTGTTGCTTGGTTTTCTAGACCAGAATCCGGGATACACAAAAAGCTTTAAGATTTTCCGCTCAGTGGCGGGGTGCGCAATCATCGTTTTGGGCATCGGCTTAGTCAACGGCGCCCTACATTATCAGGAACACCGGATCGACTGGATAGACTATGATACGGGCGTTATTAAAGAACTCAAGGGAAAAGACACGCCCTTGTTGATTGATTTCTATGCCGATTGGTGCGCCGCTTGTAGAGAGCTCGACACCAAAACCTTCACCGACGAGGATGTGGCTGCGCTGGCTGAGAGGTTCAGCATGGTGCGGGTGGACTGCACCGCACCCTCCCCGGCCTTGAGAAACATTATGGAACGGTTCAGGGTAACCGGGCTTCCCACCGTCGTCTTTTTGAACAAGGGGGGAAAAGAACTCAGAAACCTGCGGGTGATCGGCTTTGTCGAAGCCGATGATATGGAAGAGCGGATGAAACACACCTTATCCGTCGATATATCGACGGAAGGATGACGCCCGCCAGGCTGTTTTCTTTGTCTTCGAATTCGTCTCATCACTTGGTCAACCCCTTCAATCGGGAGACGGTGTCCCAAGAGAAGGGCGTTTCCTGGCAAGGAAAGATCGAATTGTTGTGAAATATGGGATCTGCTTCGAGATCGTACCGCGATACCTTTACAGCCTCGTCCCACAACGCGGTATGCGGAATCGGTGAATACTGGGCCAAAATGGGCCTGATCCCGTTGGCTTTGACGATTTTGATGGATGCTTCAAGTTGCCCCATGTCTTGCCCGGGTAGGCCGAATAGAAGGTACGCGCCGAGTTCATCACCGGTAAAGCCCGCCTGTTTCAAGTTCCGGGCGGCACGTTCAAACTCGGCCGGTCCCACCTTGTGATCCAAGGTCTCTCTGTGTTCAAAGAACGCGGTCTCCAACCCCAATCTGACCGTCTTGAATCCCGCACGACGAAGAAGCTTGGCCACTTCTTTGTTCAACGGCCGGATGTGTAAGGCGTTCGGCGTATGAAGTCGCAAGCGGATATTGCGACGGATCAAGCCTTCCAGAATCGGCATGATATGATCTTGTGGGTCCAACAGCAAGGCATCGTCGTAGAACGCAAAGTCTATCACCCCGTACCGTTCATGCCAGTACGTCATTTCCTCCACCACGTGTTCGGGCGACCGCCTGACATGGCCGGGGTTCAGGTACGACGAGGCACAATACGTACACTGGTAGGGACAACCGCGGCCGGTAAGAATCGGCACGTAGGAAATGACCCTTTGAAGATCCAAACAGGGGTAAGGATACGTATCGAGCCGGCCGGGCACATAACTTTGACTCGTTGAAAACCCCGTGATGTCCCCCAGCACCTCCACGGCCGCTTGGTCGGCTTGTCCCGAAACGACTCTGTCGGCACCCGCGTATTTTCGGGCATGTTCGCTACATAAGCTGGCATACACACCGCCCAGCAAGATGGGAACGGCAGCAAATACTTCTCGGAGAATACGGATAACCGCAAAGGCACCGGGATACCAATAGGTCATCAAAGCGGTCACCAACACCGCATCCGGTTCGGGCACATTCAGCAGGTACTGTCTAAAATCCTGCTCCGAGATTCCATAGCGACTATACCTTCGGGGAACATCCTGGAGCTTTTCCGGTTTGGCAATAACCGTTTTGCGATAAGGGCCTTTACCGAATCGGCCGTCTTTTCGCACCCGCCGGCCATGGGAATCAAAGCGATCCAGACAATCAATATATGAAACCGCGTATCCCTCTCCCCTGAGGATCCCACCAATAGTCAACAACCCCAACGGCTTCGCCCAGAAATCATAGGCAGCGAAATCGTCTATCCAGGGATTTACCAACAGGATGTGCGGGACATCCCCTCGCTTGGCCGTATGGCGCTTCATTACAGTTCATCCCCTGGATGGTCTAAATCACTGTTTGTCACCACTTTTACTCAGTCTTTTGGTCATCCACCAGTTTCCAAATTTGACCGGCCAAACTTGTCAGACGTTCTTCTTTGCTCTATCACATTATCGGGGATAGTCAAACGGCCTGCTGATTACCAGGCATTAGCAGTTTTTTTGAAGGCTTGACTTCAGAGATTCACCTTCATACACTGCTCAGGTGTGTCTTGCGAACCAAATCTGTCTGAATTCGGCGGTTACACCATTTGTGGGGAGAGAGGACCAATGAAAATGATTGGTATCATCGGAGCGGGAACATGTGACGAGACCACCTATGACCGGGCCAGACAGGTGGGCCGGGGGATCGCCGAAATGGGGGCGACCCTGGTATGCGGCGGATTGGGTGGGGTTATGCAAGGGGCGTGTCAGGGTGCACACGAGGCCGGCGGCCGCACCGTCGGCATTCTCCCCGGTCCCGATAAGTCCCAGGCAAACCCCTATGTAACCGTTCCTGTGGTAACCGACATCGGACACGCCCGGAACATCCTGGTGGTGAGGAGCTCGGACATTCTGGTGGCTATCCATGGTGGGTACGGCACCCTCTCTGAAATCAGCATCGCCCTTAAACTGAATAAACCCGTGGTCGGTCTCAACACCTGGCCCGACATGAAAGGCATCATCTATGTATCCACCCCGGCAGCGGCCCTGGAGTCGGTACAGTCTCTTCTCAGACAGCAGTGACAGGCCAAAGATCGTCTCAAACACCACCGGGTTGCACTGCTTCCCCAACGCCTTTGCTCTTGACATCAAATAGAGTTAGGATTACAGAAAAATGCCATCAATCCAAGGGAGACGGAGCGGCCATCAGTGAGCACGAAAACGCATAAAGCCCAGGCACCCAAGTCCGCGAAGGTGGCCATTCTGTCTATTTCCACAACACGCAGCCTCGCTGATGACCGAAGCGGCCAGTGGATCAACAAAATGGTATCGAAAAAACATCACGTCGTTCTCCATGAGGTACTGCCCGACGAAGCAGGTACGATCGCGGAACGGGTACGACACGTAATCGCAGAGTTTACTCCCGATATCATTTTGACCACGGGCGGCACCGGCATCGGGGCCCAAGATGTCACGATCGAAGCACTTCGTCCCTTATTTTCCAAGGAACTTACCGCCTTCGGTTACCTATTCGCCTGGTTGAGCTACGAGGAGATAGACGCTGCGGCCCTGTTGTCCAGGGCGACAGCGGGACTGATTGCCCACACCCTGGTCTTTTGCATGCCCGGCAGCTTGAACGCCGTTAAGTTGGCGTGTAAAGCGCTTATTTTCCCCGAATTGGGTCACTTGGTAACCCACGCCCGGGGGCCTTAAATCGTCCATATCCGGTTTGCCTTCGGGCTTTTTGAAATCTTTGGTCCTCCGTCGGCGATGGGTCTTTGCGAACTCAACGATATCCCATTTTCTATACGATCCCACAGAGGTGAATATGCTCCAATTGCTGCTAGTGACCCCGAAAGACAACAGCTTAGGCGACCTGGCCGCAGGACTTTCCGGTCACGGCGAGGTGGATCTTGATTATGCGGAGTCCGGCCAAACGGCCTTGAGTTTGGTTTCCCGTACCCCCTATGATCTTGTCGTGGTGGACGAAAAACTCCCCGATATGACGGGTCTTGAACTGGTGGAGCAGGTTGTGCGAACCAACGCAATGATCAACTGTGCAGCCGTAAGCCCCCTGTCGGAAGATGACTTCCATGAAGCCAGCGAAGGACTGGGTCTCATTGCTCAGCTTCCGGTCGAACCGGACAAAGCCGATGCAGAAGCCCTCGTGGAAAGACTCAAGGCCATTAAAGGCCTGGGTGGCGCTTGATTCCAAGCCACGCCGGCTACTTGTTACAAACATATCCGATCAAACAGATCGTTTCCGCTAATCGGCTTTGCCGGTCACACCTTCGCCTCAAGCCCCGACAACTCGACAGGCGGTGGATTCGGGACGAAAGAATTGGCTTGCCATTCGGCTAAAATAATGCATAATAAGGAGTTTGGGAACATAATATAGGAGGGATCAATTGCCATGGATAAGGGAAGAATCGCCATACCATCCGTTGACGGGGGGGGACTGGACGGCCAGCGATCGGGCCATTTCGGTCACTGCGATGTGTTTACACTCGTCGATGTCGAAAACGGAGATATCAAGAATGTATCAACCATTTCCAACCAAAGTCATGTCCAGGGAGGCTGTATGGTGCCTGTTAATCTCCTGGCGGAGCACAGCGTGAATGCGCTCATCGTCGGGGGCATCGGTATGCGCCCGCTCATGGGGTTTCGACAGGTCGGCATAGACGTTTACCATGACGCCACCCGCCCTGAAATCAGGCCGGTCGTAGAAGACCTGATTGCGGGGAAATTGCCCCTTATCAGTGACGACCAGGTCTGCGGCGGTGGCGGGGGCGCTCACTAATATGAAGATTGCGGTTACATCGACCGGTACCGACCTTGACGCTGCGGTGGACCCTCGCTTCGGACGGGCGCGCTACATTCTGATCGTCGATTCCGAAACGGGTGACTTTGAGGTGTTGGACAACAAGGAAAACCTGAACGCACTGAAAGGTGCAGGCATCCAGGCAGCGACCATGATCGCCAACAAAAAGGCGGAGATCTTGATCACCGGCTTTTGCGGGCCCAATGCCTACAAAACCTTGGAAGCCGCCAATGTTCGAGTTGCCGCTGACGCGGAAGGAACGGTCAGAGAGGTGGTAAAGGCCTATATGGACGGCAAATTGTCCTTGATCGAAGAACCCAACGCACAGGGTCAATGGTGATCGGGGCGAAATATCCGGGAAGACATCGCGTGAGGGGGGGTAAGTAAAAAGGAGTAACACGGAATGAGCGACGATCACGATCTCGATCAAACAGACGCCGCAACCTTGCAGGAAATTCTGTCGGGGTCGGGATATTCTCAAAAGGCCATCGACTACTACCTCGACAAACCGAGTATGGGCAGTATCGCTGATGCGGATCAAGTCACCGAACTTACCGGGCCTTGCGGTGACACCATGAAGGTGTATCTCAAGGTCAACGACAGTCAGATCTCCGATGCGAAGATTCAGGTGCTGGGTTGCCCGGGCGCGGTTTCGGCCGCCATGGTGGCCATGGAGTTGGCCAAAGGCAAAACCCTTGACGACGCTTACGACATCAAAGACCGGGACATTTATCGGATCTTGGAACAGCTCCCGGAACAGAAACAACACTGTATACGGTTAGCGGTAAAAACGCTCCAAAAAGCAATCCAGGAGTACAAGGTCAACAATAACGGTCATCATCGGGAGGAACAATAGACATGCCACTATTCGACTACCTTTGCTCAGACTGCGGGAAACGATGCGAACTCCTTGTTACCACTACGGGAGAAAAGCCTCAGTGTACCGCCTGCGGCAGCACAAAACTGGAAAAACTGCTTTCGGTTCCCTCATCCATGTCCGGGAATAACAAAGAGAGAATGCCCGGACCCGGGGATACGGCCTGTTGCGGCTCATCACCGGGCCATGCCGGATGCGCCGGACCGGGGAGTTGTTGCGGCAAGGGATAACACGCAACACCCCGGCGGGGTCATTCATCTCTTTTAATTACGCCGACACTTTTCACATTCGCTCTTCTCTATCCACTCTATACGGCCCCCGGCTTCTCAATTACTTCATATAGGATGTCACTGATAAACTTGACGTGACAGCCGAGTTCGTAATACTGAACGATGTCCTCAAGACCACTGTGGCAATTATGGCACGGTCCCAGAACGACGTGGGCGCCGGTCTCTCGAATCTGGTCCGCCTTTACCCGATTGCCCAACATACGTGTCAGCTTGAATGGCGGCCCACAGTTGATCACGCCGCCGCCGGCACAACAACAGTAGTTGTGCTCACGGTTTGGATGCATCTCCCGAAAGTCGGCACAGATTTCATTGATCACGTACCGGGCCATTTCGTGAAGTCCCCGGCCACGGACCACATTGCAGGGATCATGCAAGGTCACAGGCTCTTCGTACTTCTTGGCCACCTTGATTCTCCCCGATTTCAGTAATTCATAATAGAACTGAATAGCGTGAACGATATCAAACGGGGGATACTTTTGCCCCAGCCAGCGGTTCCCTCGATCATATACCGACCGAAAGGCATGACCGCACTCACCCATGACGATCTTCTTCACCCGCAACCTCCGGGCGGTTTCAAAGTGGGCGCGCTTAACCCGTCCCATGATCTCGTTGTCTCCAGTGTACATGGCCATGTCACTGTTGTCCCAGCCCGGGGTGGCAGGCATTGTCCAGTCCAGCCCCGCGACCTCGAATACGACGGCATTTTGATACAGCAGCTGCGGCAGGAACTTCGGCTCCGGTCCGATAACGGAATACATAAATTCCGCACCCTCTTTTTCCAGAGGGATTCGCACCGTCGGAAGCTCTTCCTGCGCCTCTTCTTCCTGCCACTGGAGCGTATCCGGCCATTCATCGTTTTTGACCCACATTTGATTCATCGTCACAGCATGGCTGTGAGCGGTATCCTGAATGTAGAGAGGGGTAATCCCCAGCAAGTGACAAATACGGCGAACCACCCCGATGATGTAGGCCATGTCGATACCGAACGGACAATACATAGAACAGCGCATGCAAACGTTACACTGCGTAGACGCAATCTGAGAGGCCCGCTTCATAAACGTGGGGGAAACCTTGCCCTTCTTTTTTATCATCTCCCACATGGTCTGTTTCACTTTCGCCACGGGCGCATATGTGGGATCCCCGTCATGAGACAGATAAAAGTGGCAGGCGTTCGAACAGAGTCCGCAATGGACACAGGTATCCACATAGTTTTTCAGTCGTGCACCCGTTTCCCCTTCCAATACCTGATTGATCGTTTGCTCAATCCGCTCGGGGGTAAGCTTGCTCGTACCTATATCTAAACCGTCATCGACGACAACTTCATTAAAATATATTCCATCTATTACTTCACCCATAACGCATCCTCCTTAAACCGATTCAATAAACAGCCGAGGCGCAAAGGCCTTTTCAGTAAGCTGTAATATGCCTCAACGCACGAAAAGGATATCTCTTCCTCCTCCCCTTAACCGATAATGTCGGTTATCGGCAAAACGCGACGAATATAGCTGCCATTCTCAATAGACCGAATAAGCACCTTGCTTCCGTCCGGACTAAAAACCGGCGACCAGAGATCATCGCACGCTTTGTCCCACGGCTTACCGTTCATAACTAGCGTATATTTGCCTTCCTTTTCAGCCTTAATGGCCACATTACGACCGTCCGGACTGAACACCGGCTCCCAGACCATGTCATAGATTTCCGGCCATACCGTGTCATCCACAATCACCCGCCACTCGTAACCGTTCTTGCCCACGGCGGCAAGCCTCGTACCGTCAGGGCTAAACACCTTATCTGAAACCAGATCGTCAAACGTGTTCCGCCAAGGCTGACCATCCACAGCGACAGTCCATCTCCCGAATTTCGGCGCTACCGTGGCGGCAACCTTGGAACCGTCAGCACTAAAGACTTGATTCCAACACTGGACAAACGACCGATCCCAGAGGATACTCCCATCCTGGGCCAGCGTCCATGCCCCGGCTTTTCTCACCGGAGCGACCACGGCACCGGTTTTGGGATTAAATTTCGGCTCCCACACGCACGGGTAGCTCTCGGGCCAGGGCTGCCCGTCAACGACGATATGGTAGTCATAAAGCGTCGAGCGCACATCGGCGGCCTGTTTCTTCCCGTCCGAACTAAACGCAACGTTCCATACATTCACATAGGCCTTATCCCATGCCGTACCGTCCACCGCCACTGAGTACGTACCCGCTTGAAATTTAAAAATCTCGCCTTCACCCGAGGGCTTCGTCTTGACGGCACCGGCCGCGTGTTCGCCGTCCCGGCTGATGGTAAATGTGGTCATGTCATCAAAAAGATTCTCCCACGCCTGTCCATTGACGGCCACACCATACTTGCCGTCCTGCTGGACAAACGCGCAGATATTCTCTCCGCTCTCGCTGAACTTGACCTCCATGACATACCCGTAGGTCTTCTCCCACGCCTGACCGTCCACGGCCACCGTCCATTCCATATCCGCAGAGACAATGCAGCTGAGGCGACCGTCCGGCACAAACCGACAAAACCAGCACTTGTCAAACGTGTTCTCCCACTGCCGGCCATTCTTGCAAACGCTAAACTCAGCTTCTCCCGTTTTGACGATCGCAGCCACGTCCTCACCGTCGGGACTCGCCTGGAATTCCTCCACCCACTCAAACTTTTCCTCCCAGCTGGATACATCGCAGATGGTCTTGGCTCCGATTTCCCAGTCCCACTTATCTTTCTCCAACATAGCGATCACCCCCTTTCCCTAATCGTGGCTACTCCCTGTTTCCGTGATCCGATCCTTTCTCGCCAACGCACTAAATGAATTCCGTTCTATTTCGATGAACCTCCGTTTCCCGTTTTTGTGGGGCGGGCTGTTTGTCCCCAAATCGGGAATGGTCCCCCTTCATACCGACGTCCCTGCTCTATCGATTCCAATTCTCTAAGCCGGGGATTCCCCGTGGGAAGACTCGAGGCCCCGGATGAAAAAAGTTCCGGCGCCGCAGATCCAGGGCGTCTTGACACTGGTAGAGCAACCGGCATGCCACTATGGACGAAGGCGTCAATATAGGCGCTAACAGCCTTAAATCGAACAAAATTAAGCATATCGGTTTTTGAGAAAAGCACCCCGGTCGTCGGTGAATGTGATTCATTTTACATCAAGAGGGCAATGTAAATGCGACAAAATGCATCAGGCCTGTTGACGCATCCGCTTGGGACCTGCTATAGATGGAACCTAATCGGTAAGCCTATGATTTTGCCGCAGACTTGCACCGCCTTTAGCGGTGAAGGCGGCAACAAAACGGCTTCCACACCGGGCACCACCAGGAAGGGGCATCTCTATGGACAGATACCTACAATCTCCGGTCGGATACCAAATGATGATACTCGACAGCATCAGTGAAGGGGTTTTCACGGTAGACACGGATTGGCGAATCACGTCTTTCAACACAGCGGCGGAAGGAATCACCGGCATCTCGCGGAAAGACGCCATCGGGCAAAGCTGCCATGAAGTATTCAAGGCCAACGTATGCAATTCCGGATGCGTGCTACGAGAGACCATGGAAAACCAAAAGGCAATCCGAAACAAGGCCATAACCGTTATGCGCACGGACGGCAAAGTCATTCCTATCAGCGTGAGCACGGCGCTGTTGAAGGACGATTTTGGAAACGTGGTTGGCGGGGTGGAGACATTTCTGGACCTCACCGTGGTCGACGAATTGCGCAAGGAGTTGGAAAAAAAATATTGCTTCGGAGATATTATCAGCAAGAACGAGCGAATGCTCCGGCTTTTTTCGATTCTTCCCCAGATTGCCCAAAGTGAGAGTTCCGTCCTGATTGAAGGGGCAAGTGGGACCGGAAAAGAACTCTTTGCCTTGGCCATTCACAACAGCAGTCGGCGGAAAGATGGTCCTTTCATTGCCGTTAACGCCGGTGCTTTGCCGGACACCCTGTGCGAATCCGAGCTTTTCGGTTATAAGTCCGGGGCTTTTACCGATGCCAAGCGGGATAAACCCGGACGGTTTGCCCTGGCCGAAAACGGTACGATTTTTCTGGATGAAATCGGTGACATCTCTCCGGCCATGCAGGTTCGCCTCCTCAGGGTCTTGGAAGAAAAGTATTTTGAGCCCCTGGGGTCCACGGAAAAGGTTGAGACAAATGCACGGGTAATTACGGCAACCAATCGCAATCTGGCGGAACTGGTTAAACATGGCAAGTTTCGCGATGATCTTTATTACCGGATCAACGTCGTCAAGATTGCCATACCGAAGCTATCGGAACGCAAGCAGGACATCCCTTTGCTCGTAGACCACTTTATTCGGCGGTTTAATCACTTGACAGGCAAGGAGATCACCGGCGTATCCGAAGAGACGATGGCGGCCCTTATGCATCACGAATGGCCCGGAAACGTGCGGGAATTGGAAAATGCCATCGAACACGCCTTTGTGCTGTGCAACGAAGGACTGCTTCAATTAAAACATCTTCCCGCCCAGCTTATACCCGCAAACGACTTGCCGGTCGGAAGCAATGCCATGTCCATAAAAGACATCGAAAAAGAGGCGATTCGAAAGGCGCTGGAAAGAAACGGGTGGAAGAAGACAAAGACGGCAGGTGAGCTGGGTATCGACAGAAACACGCTTCGCCGAAAAATTCGTCAATTCGGAATAACCGAGCCGGGGGATACCAAGGCCACACATAAAAATCCC
The DNA here is from genome assembly GCA_964440795.1 of uncultured Desulfobacterales bacterium. GTDB lineage: Bacteria > Desulfobacterota > Desulfobacteria > Desulfobacterales. The sequence goes on from CAYTTQ010000010.1 coordinate 22,000, forward strand.
CGTTGAACCCGATATGGTCCAACGGGGATCAAATACAAAAAGAACCGACGGGACTAATGCCCCGCCTCTTGATCAGAACCGCCTCCGCCATCCCTTGGGTGGCATTCGCCGCACGTGATGGGTCCCGCACCTCTCTCCTCGTGGCAACCCTGACACAAGTCGTGGTAAGCCTTCATCAGTGGTGGGTTCGGGTACCCTTCCTTTACGTTGTGGCAATCGGAACATTCCATATCTTCGCTGGATTCATATTCGAGCAATTCGCCGTCCTGATACTTGTGGTGACAGACATTACACTCATAGATCTCCGCAATCTCGTTGTGCTGATCGTGGTTGAACACCGCCGGAGGCCTTTGTTTCTCCCCAAAGGCGTCGTCTGCCAGATGCGTCATATCGTACTGTGAAAAAGCAGGCATAAAAGTAAAGATACACGCCAAAACAGCCATTCCTATAATTAGGGCCCCTGTCCTTCTTCTCATCCCCATTTACCCCCTTTGATGCAAGGAATCAACGTCCGTTCTTCACCTATCGTCTCTATCCGGTATCGTTACTCGTTACGCCGCGGCTTTCGGTTTTTCCATAATCTCATAAAGGATATCGCCGATGAATTTGATATGGGCACCCACGTCATAATATTTGACGATGTCCTCCAGCCCGCTATGACAATTATGACACGGGGCGATAACCACATGGGCCCCGGTTTTTTTGATCTGGTCGGCCTTCACCCGGTTGCCCGTCATGCGCGTATTCTTAAAGGGCGGCCCACAGTTGATAACACCGCCGCCGGCACAACAGCAATAGTTGAATTCGCGGTTGGGCTGCATCTCCGTAAAATCCGAACACATCTCGTTGACGACATATCGAGCCATTTCATGAAGGCCCCTGCCGCGTATGACATTACACGGGTCATGGAGTGTGACCGGTTCTTCATATTTCTTGGCAAGCTTAATTTTTCCCGACTTCAGTAATTCATAGAAGAACTCGATGGCGTGAACAATGTCAAAAGGCGGCATCTTCTGACCGAGCCAGCGGTTTCCCCGATCATAAACCGATCGGAAGGCATGACCGCACTCACCCATAACGATCTTCTTCACCCGCAGCCTCCGAGCGGTTTCAAAGTGGGCACGCTTGACGCGCCCCATGATCTCGTTGTCTCCCGTATACATAGCCATGTCGCTGTTATCCCAACCCGGCGTGGCGGGCATGGTCCAGTCCAACCCGGCGGCTTCAAACAATACGGCGGCTTGATATATCAACTGCGGTTGGAACTTCGGTTCCGGGCCGATAACCGAATACATGAAGTCGGCACCTTCCTTTTCCAGCGGGATACGGAGCGTAGAGATCTCGTCCTGAGCCTCTTCTTCCTGCCACTGGAGCGTGTCCGGCCATTCGTCGTTTTTGACCCACATTTGATTCATCGTCACGGCGTGACTGTGGGCCGTGTCCTGAATATACAGGGGCGTGTTACCCAACAAATGGCAAATGCGACGGACCACCGAAATGATATAAGCCATGTCGATACCAAACGGACAATACTGAGAGCAGCGCATACAGGTGTTACATTGCGTCGAGGCGATCTGAGACGCCCTTTTCATGAAGGTGGGCGAAACCTTACCCTTCTTTTTTATCATCTCCCACATGGTCTGTTTCACCTTCGCCACGGGCGCATATGTGGGATCTCCGTCATGGGACACGTAATAGTGGCAGGCGTTCGAACAGAGGCCACAGTGAACACAGGTGTCCACATAATTCTTCAAGCGCGCTCCCGTTTCCCCTTCCAGCACCTTATTGATGACTTCTTCGATCCGTTCGGGAGTGAGCTTACTGGTACCGACCTCCAATCCCTCATCGGCAATAACTTCATTGAAAAATATTCCATCTATAACTTCACCCATGATGAATCCTCCTTAAACAGCTTAAGCCGACAGGCCGAACCGACAGGCCCTATTAGTAATCCTTGACATGTCTTACGGCGCCCATTTCGGAACCCATGTAGGCCCGCATAAACGGCGCATAGATCATGTGGGCCAATCTCGTAAAAGGTATGGCAACCAGCATCACCTCTCCGGCGAGAATGTGTAAAATCAACCAGAATTTGTAGCCCAGCCACTGGTGATAGGCCAGAAAGCCCGTAAGAAAAGGTGCCGCCACGATAATCAAAATAACATAGTCAGACGCCGAGGTGACAAATTTAACTTCAGGTTGAGTCAGCCTGCGCCAGGCAAAATAGACACACCCGGCCAGCACCACGAGCGTCATGATGTCCGTTACGGATTCGGGCAATGTCCACCAGCTAACACCCCATGCCTGATCGATCAAGATGACGTGAGCCAGAAGGAAGATCGGGGCGACAAACAGGCATATATGGAAGGCAAACGTAACGATGGTCATTATCGGCCGCTCTCGGGAATTCCTGTTGGCGAAAGGGATGATCCAATGAAGAATAGAGCGCAACCCGTAATAGAGACTGAAGTACTCCGTCACCACATAATCCGACTTATTAACCATAGCGATCCGGGTAATCAGCCGATATATGATACCGCCGAAAAAGAGTATAAAAGCCACCCACGCGAGGGGACCGCTAACAAAATTATAAAGCCCGTGCATCTCTTCCTCCTCCCCTTAACCGATAATGTCGGTTATCGGCAAAACGCGACGAATATAGCTGCCATTCTCAATAGACCGAATAAGCACCTTGCTTCCGTCCGGACTAAAAACCGGCGACCAGAGATCATCGCACGCTTTGTCCCACGGCTTACCGTTCATAACTAGCGTATATTTGCCTTCCTTTTCAGCCTTAATGGCCACATTACGACCGTCCGGACTGAACACCGGCTCCCAGACCATGTCATAGATTTCCGGCCATACCGTGTCATCCACAATCACCCGCCACTCGTAACCGTTCTTGCCCACGGCGGCAAGCCTCGTACCGTCAGGGCTAAACACCTTATCTGAAACCAGATCGTCAAACGTGTTCCGCCAAGGCTGACCATCCACAGCGACAGTCCATCTCCCGAATTTCGGCGCTACCGTGGCGGCAACCTTGGAACCGTCAGCACTAAAGACTTGATTCCAACACTGGACAAACGACCGATCCCAGAGGATACTCCCATCCTGGGCCAGCGTCCATGCCCCGGCTTTTCTCACCGGAGCGACCACGGCACCGGTTTTGGGATTAAATTTCGGCTCCCACACGCACGGGTAGCTCTCGGGCCAGGGCTGCCCGTCAACGACGATATGGTAGTCATAAAGCGTCGAGCGCACATCGGCGGCCTGTTTCTTCCCGTCCGAACTAAACGCAACGTTCCATACATTCACATAGGCCTTATCCCATGCCGTACCGTCCACCGCCACTGAGTACGTACCCGCTTGAAATTTAAAAATCTCGCCTTCACCCGAGGGCTTCGTCTTGACGGCACCGGCCGCGTGTTCGCCGTCCCGGCTGATGGTAAATGTGGTCATGTCATCAAAAAGATTCTCCCACGCCTGTCCATTGACGGCCACACCATACTTGCCGTCCTGCTGGACAAACGCGCAGATATTCTCTCCGCTCTCGCTGAACTTGACCTCCATGACATACCCGTAGGTCTTCTCCCACGCCTGACCGTCCACGGCCACCGTCCATTCCATATCCGCAGAGACAATGCAGCTGAGGCGACCGTCCGGCACAAACCGACAAAACCAGCACTTGTCAAACGTGTTCTCCCACTGCCGGCCATTCTTGCAAACGCTAAACTCAGCTTCTCCCGTTTTGACGATCGCAGCCACGTCCTCACCGTCGGGACTCGCCTGGAATTCCTCCACCCACTCAAACTTTTCCTTCCAGCTGTCGGTATCGGCCAGGACTTTCTTACCCACGTCCCAGTCCCAGCTTTTTGTATCCACCATTGCTCCCTCCTTCGTCGTAAGAGCCCTCAGGTTACCCGGCGCTTCGTTAAAAAAGTCCGTTTTTGCGGCATCCGGCAGTCAGGTCATGCACCTGGTGGCGCCCTTATTTCTCGTGCGAAGCCTTTTAGACGGACCGTGACATCGCTTCGAATCGCCGTACTATCAGGGATCGGGTCAGTCACCCGCCTTGCAACGATCTACCTTGCTACCCATATTGTCGAACGCTGTCGATCGTCTCCCTTTAGCAGCACCATTTTGGAATGTCAATACAAATCTTTTCGGCCAGATAGCGTCACCCGCCTTTACGGCGGCACTTCTCGGCATGGCCTTACGACTCGAAACAGAGCTGGAAAGGCATTGACAAAGGGTTCGTGATTAGATATGTACTCAATCGAGCATATACTTATAATGAAAAGGTAGGATGCGCTTGCGTACGGAAAGGGAGGACGCATGGAACCGCTTAGAGACTACGTGGGGAAAAAGATCGAACTAAACCACGTCAAGGACGCGAAACGCTTAGGTGATTTTGGGTTTACCTGTCGGTACTTACCCGATCCTCCGGAAGACTTCGACGAATTTGAGTTCGGCACTCGCATTGGGGATCTGGACAATTTGGGGTTGATGGTCACCGTCCAGTCGATGAAAATCGTCAAGATGTTTTTTGCTTCAATCGATCCCGTCAATCCCGACATGGTAAGGGGCTTGAGCGAAGAGCAACTCACGTATATTTTTGAGCACGCCCAAAACAAGATAACGGGGTTTCTCGATTTTATCACTGAGTAACAGTTACATCATAGTGACCAGGCGGCTCAATAACAGATTTTTCTTGGATTTGATTCGCCGATATGCCATATTATGTGGGTTTGCATGGGCCATGCTCACGACAGAGCCTGATGAAAGAGCCTGATATAGGGAGGAGTTGCCGATGAAGTTAACAGACCTGTTGCCCTTGGAAGAATGGGCGCGAATCGAAGAAGAAATCTGTGATCAATCGGGGCTTGATGCCTCCGTCTTCGGACCGGACGGCATGAAGATTACGAAGTTTAAGAAATGGGCCAATAGCTTATGCCCGGTTATCAAGGCCAATGAAAAGGGTCTTAGTTTCATCTGTGCCGTGGCCAATCAAACGATGACAAAAGAGGTCTCTCAAACGAAAGAGCCGCTGGTGAGCGGTTGCGATGCCGGGCTGCTTCGAATAGCGGTACCCATATGTGTCGACGATGAGTTTCTGGGAACCGTCGGGGCTTGTGGGCGCATCCTTGAGGACAACGAAGTTGAATCGTTCCTGATCAACAAGACGACCGGTATCGATGAGGACGAGATCCGACGCTTGTCGACCGACATCCAGCCGGTATCCGCCGGCAAGGCTCAAACCATCGCGGACAACATAGACAAACGCATCAAGGATGTTGTAAAAAATTTTCAAAAGGAACCATAAAACAATGAATTCAGCGCCAATGGATCAACTCGACAAAGAAATCAAAGAGGCCGCCGGCAGGGGCCTGCAGTGCAGTCAGATCATCGTTGATATCGGCCTTCGACACCTGGGCATGAGGAGTGAGTGCTTAATCAAAGGTACCGCCGGCCTGGTCGGCGCCATGGGGCTTCAAGATGCCACTTGCGGCGCCCTGACCGGTGCCGCATCTCTCATTGCCTTTGCGGCCATCGACAGACTCGGCCACGGAATCTATCTGTTGATAGAGGAATTGGAATCCCGTTTCGCGGAACTGATTTCCGAATATCCGGGCAACACGTGTGGCGCTATCCTGGACCATGATCCGACCAAGGTTCCCATGCAGGTCTGCCCGCCGATTATTGCCGGAGCCCTTCAAATCGCCCTGGAACTGTTGGCAGACTCGGGAATTCACGCACCGGGAGAGGAACCGGCCGAAAAGAGCAAGCCGACTTGGAAACTCGGTCTGGATGAAGAAGTCGAATCCGGCATTACGTCCTGAACGGTGGCATAAATCATAATCCACGCTGACGGAGAAAGGTTCATGGAAGCAGTCGATCTGGCCACATCTTTTAAGACCACTCTGGAAACCGGACAGGCAATGGCTTGTTTTACCTGTGCCACCTGTGTCAGTAGCTGCCCCGCTACGGGCATCGACGGCTTTGATCCGCGCAAGTTGGTCCGAATGGCCGTCCTGGGTATGGAAGAAGACCTGGTTAATGCCAGATGGCCTTGGATATGTACCATGTGCGGCCGGTGTGACTACGTATGTCCCATGGATGTCAAAATCGGCGACCTGGTAAGAAATATCAGAAGTTTGAGGGGGCGGGAAACGGTTCCCGGCACCCTCCATAAGGGGGTGGAAACCGCGATCAAAACGGGGAACAACTTCGGCATCCCCAAAGACGATTTTGTTTTTATCATGGAAGACGTGGCGGAGGAGTTCGCTGAAGAGGAAGGCCTCAAAGATTTTGAAATGCCTTTGGACAAGCGGGACGCCAACATCCTGTGCACCGTTCATGGGAAGCTTCCCTTCGGGCAAACCGACGACATGAAGTTTTGGTGGAAGATCTTCCATGCCGCAAACGAGAGCTGGACCGTTCCGTCTGAAAACTGGGAAGGCGTGAACTGGGCACTCTACACGGGTGACGATGACGCCATGAAGACGATGGTCGGCCGAATCGTTGAAAACATGGAGAAGCTGAACGCCAAAAATCTCTTGTTTCCCGAATGAGGTCATGCCTATATGGCGACCAGGTTAGGTCTCCAGAAATGGTATCCCGAGTTTTTTGAAACGTATGGCACCTATACGGTCTTCGATCTGATGATCAAGTATATCAAAGAAGGCCGCATTCGACTCGATAAATCAAGACACCCCCAACGGGCGACTTACCACGACCCCTGCAACTATGGGCGGAAATCGGAAATGAAGTTCGGTCACGGCTACTATGACGAACCCCGTTGGATTCTCGATCAATGCACGAATAACTGGGTGGATACATTTCCCAACAGGGCATTTCAGTTCTGCTGCGGAGCGGGCGGGGGCTCCTGGCTCACCCCTTATAAGCAGGAGCGCGTTTACTACGGACGAAAAAAGGCCCAGCAATTAAAGGCCACTGGAGCGGATCTCTTGGTGGTCTCTTGCCACAGTTGTTACGACCAATTTAAAAAGAGCCTCCGGGCCGAGTATCAGATGGAGGACTTGGAGGTAAAATACCTCTGGGCCATGGTGGCCGATGCCATAGTTCTTTAAGTTACTTCGAATTTAAGCGTAGAAATGGTCTTAAATGGTGCCGTAAGCGTTATGCAGGCCCCCCCACCGGGGGCTGAGTCGATGCTCATGTGCCCTGCCACGGATTCCAAGCGCTGCTGAATACTAAACAGACCGAAGTTTTCCCCATCTTGAATCATTCCCTGTAGACCGGCGGGGTCGAATCCCACACCGTCATCGCACACGACAATCTCTAAGCACGCTTCTTTCACCGAAAGAGAAACGTCTACTTTTGTTGCCCGGGCGTGTTTTAATACATTCGCCAAGATCTCCCGGAGCGACTGAAACAAGAGCACTTGCACGTCGTCGGCCAAGGGCTTGGGCCTTTTATCGTCTTCGTACCGCACATGGAGGCCGTGTCCCCGTTCTATCTCCTTGCACAGTCCCGCCACTGCAGGCACAAACCCAAGTTCATAAAGAACGGGCGAACCGAGTTCGGAAACCAGCGCCCGGGTGTCCTGAATGGTCCCGTCAATAAGCGCCAAGACCTCCTCGGCAAGCTCGGGCACATCTTGAACCGATGTTTGCCGGGCAAGCTCCGCCAGTCGCATCTTGGCAAATGCCAGGTTCTGTCCGATTTGATCATGCACCTCAACGGCGATGCGCCGGCGTTGTCGCTCTTCCGCCAAAGATAGTTGGGAAGCCAGGGAACGCAAATTATGCTGGTGTGCCAACAGTTTCTCTTCGGCCTTTTTATATGCGGTGATATCGCTACCGAAAACGGCAAGCTGGATAACCTTACCCGTTCCATCTTTGATGGGATAAACACTGGTTTTAAATGTCCGGCCCTGACGTTGGTCTTCAAAAACGACGGGCGTCCCATCCCGCAAGGCCGGAGCAGCCTGTAATTTTCTGTCCTCCAAAATCTCAGGTTCGAGGAGCTCCGCCAAGTTCACCCCAACAATCTCTTGAACACCTTTCCCAAAGCGCTTCGCCGCCGTGTCGTTCAAGGCGAGGAGGGTTCCATCGGCTCTCACCAGGAACATAACCTCCGTCACCGCATTCAACAACGCACGAATTGTCTCTTCGCTCTGCCGCAGGGAATCTCTCTCCGCCCCAAGCGCCCGGTTCGCCCGCGCAATCTGCCGTGCCCGTTTTTTTTCCCCTGCCTCGAGATCCAGGTTGGCTTTCCTCAAACCCGATTCCACCTGTTTCTTCCGCGTAATGTCTCTAATAATTTCTTTGAAGACCGGCCCGACCATTTCGCCCCGCCCAAAAAAATAGCCCCCGGGACGGACCCGGAGGCTATTCATACTCCAAAAACAAAAGTAGAAACACACCCGCTACATGCCGCTTACACCGACGGCCATCCGCGAGAAGCGAGCCGTTGGTCGGCCGCCGTCAAGATCAAACACTCCGTATCGGACGTATTTTCAATAAACCGCTTACCCACGGTCGGTTGCAAAACAAAAACACTGGTTGACAAGGCATCTGCATCCATGACATTGGCCGCCAGCACCGTCACACTATTGCTTCCCAGGGGAGATCGGCCGCTTTCGGGGCTCACGATGTGATGATAGAGCTTTTCCTTGTCAAAATAGATCTCATAGTTTCCGGACGTGGCGATGGCACCATCCACCATGGTAATGACATCCGCGTAGGGTCCGTCCTTTTCCGGGCTTTGAACCGCCACGCGCCACGGTGTCGTGGTGTCTTTGCCGCCGATGGCCCGGATATCACCGCCCGCATTGATCAGGCCGTGTTTAATGCCGCGGCGCCTCAAAACCTCGGCACCACAGTCGATCACATATCCCTTGGCAATCCCGTCAAGCGTAATCCCCATTCCCTCTTTTCCGAAGCGGACCTGCCGTCCGTCCACATAGAGGGCACGGCCGTCCACACATTTGAGGGTCTTGGCGACTTCGGCATCCGAAGGCGCCTTGCCATTGTCCGCAAAGTGTTTCTTGTACAAGTCCACCAGCGGCTTGACCGTGACATCAAACGCACCGCCCGTCGACTCATGGAACTTTAAAGCACGGGCGAGTACATCCAAGACCTCTCCGGGCGTATCGGAGAGGCGGCCGTCCCGATTCAGCACCCCGATAGCGGATCCCGAATCATAACGGTTTAGCAAGCGGCTTACCCTGTCCATCTCATGGAAGGCCTTGGCGATAATGTCGTCGGCTTCATCCTGGGACGGATGCATCACCGTGACCGCCGCAAAGGTACCCATGGCCAAACGGGTTCTCGTTACCTTGTAAAGCTTCCGATCGAAGGCCACACACTCCGAAACGGGCATCACACCACTGAATGCGAGCCCTACACCCAACATCCCGGAGTATTTCAGAAAAGTCCTTCGATCCACTGTTCCCAATCGTTCTTTTTGATCAGACATAGTAGTCTCCTCCAATTCTAATTAAGCCGCTGCCTCCTTCAGGCGTTTTTCTTGATCCAGTTCGAATCGTTGCAGAATATGGATTTTCTTGCAAGCGGAAATACAGACCTCCTCGCATTGGGGCCCGTATTCCATACATTTCTTATGATCCACGGTAACCACCCCGTCAATTTCGGATATGGCGTCGGCCGGACACTTGCGGATACAGGCCTTATCATGGATACACCCGCTTTTACACACCGACATAGTGACCTTGGGGCTGTCTTTCGTACTGCAGGGTATGTATACCCGGGATCCCTTCGGTATGAGTTTAATGATATCCTTGGGGCACGTATTCACGCAGGCACCACAGGCGACACACGCATCCGGATCAATAACCGGAAAATTTTCAATCATGGTAATCGCCTCAAACGGACACGCTTCGGCACACTCTCCGAATCCGAGACACCCGTACTGACAATCCAGTGGACCTGCAAAGGCGATGTTGGCCGCTGAACACGTACCATAGCCGATATAATTGTACTTGGCGTGTACATTGCCCTGTACCTTCGAACAATGAACCGCCGCCACCAAATCTTCTACGGCCCCGCCGGCCTTTCCGGTAATCTCGGCCACCTTATCGGCCACTTCTTTCTTACCCGGAAAGCAAAGGGTTGGGGGAACGTCCGGATCGTGGACAACTGCTTCAGCATATGCTTCACACCCTGGGAAGCCGCAGCCCCCTCACTGTGCGCCCGCCAAGGTGTGGAGCACTTCCTCCACCTTGGGATCCGGTTCAACATAAAACTTCTGCGCCGCCATGGCCAGGCCGATGCCGAAAAACAGCCCAATGCACCCCAGTGTGGCGACACCCGCTAAAGCGATCTTAATCAATACTGGATCCATGCCTGTACCTCTCCTATTTGATAATGCAAACCCGTATAATTCTACAGAAACCCTCTAGTATATGGATAACCCGGAAAAGCCCAAAAATGCCAAAGCAAACAACCCGGCGGTAACAAAGGCAATGGGAAGCCCCCGAAAGCTCGGCGGTACATTGGCCAGTTCGAGCCGCTCCCTCACACAGGCCATAAGGAAAAGGGCCAGCAAAAACCCCAGTCCGGCACCCGAGGCCAGCATAAGACTTTCCCACCCGTTGTATTCGTTATCCGCCAGCATGAGCGGGACCGCAATGGCAATGCAGTTGGCAATAACCAGAACGAGATATACGCCAAAGGCCTTAAACAATGTCGGGTTGACCTTCCTGAGAATGGTATCCACCCCTTGAACGGAGAGGGACACCAGACCGATGAACACCACAATATTAAGAAAAGTCAGCTGGTAGGGCTTCAGGACAAATTGGTATAACGCCCAGGCCATCATCGCCGCAAACACGATCACGATGGTAAATACCACGCCCATACCGATGGCCGTGCCCCGCCGTTGAGACGTACCGAAAAACACACAGAGACCCAGGTACTTGGTAAAAACGAAGTTCTGGATGAGTGCGGCCCCCAGCAAGATGGTCATTAGGATACCGAAATAGAGCTTCTGAGCAGTCAGTGTGGCCGCCCCCAGATTCTGACCTTCCGACATGATATCCGTCAGACTTATGACGTGGGGCTCACCCTGGTTCAGAGGGGCCCCGAAGGTAAGGGTGAGCGTGGTCTGATCGGAACTCAACGTCGCTTCTTTTATTTGCAACTTGATGTCCGGATCCGGCTTTTCATAAGCGGAGAAATTGCTCACGTCCGTTGCCCAGGCCTCTTCCACGGGTCCCGCGAAGGTCACCACGACTTTGTCGTCGTCCTTGAATTCCGTTTTCTTGACAAACTCATGCCCGGTTTCACAACCGGTCAAGAGAAACGAAACCAAAAAGATTCCCATCAACCATTGATATCGTCGAAGTCCGTTCATACCATTCATAGCCCTTTAACCTTCTTTCCTGCGGTTGTATTTGACCTCTATCCAGTTGAAAAACCCCATCATCAGGCCGACCACAAAGAACCCTGCCGAGGGAAGAATAAAGAAAAGGAGGGGCTGAAAGCCCAACACATCATATCCCAAAAGCTCTCCCGATCCCAGGAGTTCCCGTACGACACCGAGGGTAACCATGCCCACCATAAACCCAAATCCCATGCCGACGGCGTCTACAAAGGATTTATCCAGCGGTTCCTTACATGCAAACATCTCTAACCGCATGGTGATAATCGCAAATGCCACAATCAATCTCACAAACATCCCCATGGCGTTATAGGCGACCGGCACATAGGCCGCCAGTACCAGGTCAATAACCGTTACCCAGGTAGCGATGGTGAGGGTGTAGGTGGGAATTCGAATCTTGGGATGAATGTAATTGCGGACGATCGAAATGGTACAACTCGAGAAGACCTGGACGAACAAAACCGCCGTACCCAGAAGGATACCGTTCATCACACTCGTACTGATTCCCACCGCCGGGCACATGGATAGCGCCAATTTAAATATGGGGTTCTCCTTGAGAATACCATCCATGAAAAGTTGTCCGTAGGATTTCGTTGTAGTAGACAATGTCCTTCTCCCTTAGTCTGAGTGTTCTAGGTTTCTTTTGTACGCCTGAATCGGACGCCAACGGGCGCCTAAAATGCGGTCTGGATATTTTGCTTGTCCAGTACCTCGCCCAGTTTGTTAATTCGATAGGCGAATTTCTTGGCCACGTTCTTGACGCCATTGGTCACCGCTCGGCTGGAAATGGTCGACGCGGTGATGGCGTAGATGTCTGCGTCTTTGTATTTCTTCTGAATCTCTTCGATTTGTTCTTTGGTCAAAGCCCCCTCTTTGAGCTGCTCTCTTTCCAGGTACTTCTTGTATTCCTCCGGCAAGGGCTTTTTCACCACCTTTAGGGTTTTCAGTTTTTCGTAGGTTACGCCCTCGAACTGATGCCTGAAATAATCTTCCTCGATTTCCGCACCCAGTCCGGCGTCTTCTTCGTGTTCCATGATTTCCAAACCGAGAAGTTCAAAGCTGGGGTCCATGGCAACCAAGGCATGAATAAAGGTCCGAAAACCGGGGAACTGTCCCGGCAAAATATAACCGACCCGTTTGCCCCCTGCAGTGGCGATTACGGCCGAATCCGCATAGTCGAAAGACTGGTCCGGTCCAAACACCTTTTCCAGGGCCTTGGCACGGTCATGGACCTCTTGAGCCTCCTCCGGGGAAAGGGGGACATCGAACTTTTCGATAAAATTGTATTCCAAGTCCATCATGACCATTTCGTAGGTCGTCTCTCCGGCCTTTTCGACGGGAACCATGTACCCCATGAACTGCCGGCCGTCTTCCCGGATGATGTAGCGATAAACGCTGAGAAACTCCAGGTCCGACGGGGGCGGATTATCCTCACCGTACCCGAGGAGATCCAGCATGGCGTTTTGCACGTTCATGTGATGATTGTGCTTTTTGGCCTTGGCCGTCAGTGTGTAAGTCAGCCCCATGGCCGAGGCCGCCACCACACAGGAAATGGTCAATGCGAAAGTGATCCTGATAATTTCTTTCATCTTTTAAGCACCCTCTTCCGGTTGTGGAGCAAAACGTTTCGGTTTAAACCAGTTATCTAGAGCCGGAGCAACGGCGTTCATTAGCAGGATGGCATAGCAGACCCCCTCCGGGTACCCGCCCTTTAGACGAATCAACACGGTCAAGGCCCCGACGCCGAACCCGAATATCAACTGCCCCATCGGTTGGGTCGGCGAAGTCACATAATCGGTCGCCATGAAAAAGGCACCCAACACCACCCCACCGGACAGAATGGCCAGGATCGGCTTTCCGGTAAACAGCGTCTCTCCGCCGAATATCCACGTCAGCACACCGACGGTGACAATCGTAGACACCGGGATATGCCAGGTAATGTACTTCTTATAGATCAGGTAGAGACCGCCAAGAAGGACCAGAAAGGCGGAACTCTCACCGATACATCCCGGTCTCCATCCCAGGAAAAAGTCCTTGTAGATCACGGAAAGAGATCCAAACCGCTCGATCACCTCCGCAAGCCCATAATGTTTGAGCACATAAAGCGGGGTGGCCGTGGACACCGCATCAACTCCGGCGCCCATATATTTGAAAACCGAAGCATCCCGAATCGGACTCAACCACGCCGAGGTCATCGCAACCGGATAGGTGGCCACCAAGAAGGCCCGCCCGATCAGGGCCGGGTTGAAAATATTATACCCGATCCCACCCATCAGGACCTTGGTAATGTAAATGGCCATAACCCCGCCCAAGATCGGCATCCAGTAGGGAACACCGGGGGGGATCGTATACGCCATCAACAGGCCGGTGATGACCGCACTGCCGTCCCGGATCGTATCCGTCGGCCGGTTTAACGCCCGGTTGGCCACATATTCCGTGCCCACACAACTTGCCACACTGACCAACGCAATGATAAGCGTTTGAAAACCAAAAATAAATACGGACAAAATCAGTGGCGGCAAGAGACAGGCTACAACCGTCCACATGATTTTGGACACGGTGTCCGTGTTCTTGAAATGAGGCGAAACCGATACGAAAAACTTCGGCGGGCTCGCCTTCCCTGCCTCTTCTACTGTGGTTGCTTCTGCTTGCGTTCCGCTCATTATGCTCCTCTTTACCTACTTTTTCTTGGACGCGGCAATACTCGCCCTAGCCAGTCTCATAAATTGAACCAGTGGCCTTTTCGCCGGACAGACATAGGCACAAGTTCCACACTCGAAACAGTCGTCGACTCCGAATTCCTCTGTATCAGCGCCCCGTCCCGCCTCGACGAAGACGCTCACTTCGTTGGGTTGTAAGCCCATGGGGCAGACACTTACGCAGAAACCGCATCGGATGCAGGGGTGATGCGACTGAACGTCCGTCTCTTCCTTTGTGAGAAAAAGCACTCCCGACGTCGTCTTCGTCACGGGCACATCCAACGAGGATACGGCAAATCCCATCATCGGGCCGCCGACGATCACCTTGGCAACATCGGGCGTCATACCCCCCAAATAGTCGACGATTTGCGACAGGGGCGTGCCCACCTTTACTATCAGGTTGGCCGGACGCTTGATGCCCTTTCCGGTAAAGGTAACGATCCGTTCGTACAGAGGCTTGTCATAGACCACGGCATCATAAATGGCCTTAGTGGTGTATACATTTTGGACGATGATCCCGATTGCCGAGGAACGAACACCGGAAGGCCTGGCTCGTCCGGTAACACTTTGCATGATCTGATCCGCCGACCCTTGTGGATACTTCACCTGGAGGGCTTTAACGACGATATTATAGCCGTCCTGAGGGGAGCCGCTCTGGGCAATCGCCTGCTTTAAGGCCTCAATGGCATCGGGCTTGTTGTTCTCGATACCGATGGCACAGTATTTAATTTCCAATATTTTTAAAATGATTTTGGCGCCTTCGACGACATCTTTGGCGTGTTCCACCATCAGACGGTGGTCACTGGTAAGGCAGGGTTCGCATTCAGCACCGTTCAAGATGAGCGTATCCAGCTTGAGCCCGGGCTTGATGGTCAGCTTCACCGCCGCCGGAAATCCGGCCCCCCCCATGCCGACCACACCGGCGTCCTTGATTTTACCCAGCAACTCCTCTTTGGACATCTGCGTCCAATCCGACTGGGAATACGATTTTTCTTCTCCCTCTTCTTTATCGGCGGCAATCACTAAGGCGGGGGCATTGCCCACCGTGGGATGCAAGGCGTTTTGAACCCCCTTTACCGTTCCCGAAAACGGGGCATGGATCGGCGCGCCCAACCGCTCCGTAGAGGCAACCAGATCGCCTTCCGTCACTTTATCCTTCTTTTTGACCACCGGTTCACACGGTGCGCCAACATGTTGTTTCAGAAACAGGCTCACCTGCTTGGGTGCGGGCATTACCTCCACAGCGAGTTTTTCGGTAAGTTCCTTCCCCTCTCTCGGATGTATGCCTCCCATCGGGAAGGTTGCCAGACTTGCAGCGTTCATAAGCTCTCCGATCTTCCATGGACAGGCAAAAGCCTGTAAGTTGAAAGGTTCACCATACAGTACCAGAAACCGCCGCAGGGAAAACCGATTTCAAGTGGCGGTTTCTGATCTCGAAGTCACGGACCTCCCCTTACCTGTTTGAACCGTCTTTGTCAAGGATTTTTTGTTTGATGGAAACGCCATTTTTTTGACGCCACCCCCCGGACCAACACCCCCGGCCAGCGGACAAGACTGCATGAAAGAAATATGATTTCAAACTGTTATCCAGTTAACACGGTAGAACCATTTCATGAAACCGGTTTGTGGCATGATGCTTGCTGCTGCAGACACCGAATGCATGATCCGCATGTTGCAGACGGAACCGTTATCGCCGTCGCCTCGACCACGGAGACAATAGCACGGAGACAATAGATTGAAGGTCACTTGCCAAAGCTGCCAAAAATCCTACGACATACCCGACGATCGACTGCCTCAAGGTAAAAAGGTAAAGTTCCCGTGCCCCTCCTGTAAGTCACCCGTGGAAATCGATTTGCGGGATCCCGGCCGTGGTTCGGACCCATCGGGAAACGGCGGGGAGGAGACGGAAACCCAACTGGCTACGGGGGAAGCGCTCAAGAAGGAAATTTTTAAAAGTGTCGAAAACTTACCGCCGATGCCCCAGGTCGTTCATAAGGCCCGAGAAATCATGGCCAATCCGAACTCCAGCTTTAAAGAGCTGGCCATTATCTTCGTTACGGACCAAGCCATCGCCACCCGGGTCTTGAAACTGGCCAACTCGGCCTACTACGGATTAAGCAAGAAGGTGGCATCCATTCAGCAGGCGTCGGTCCTTTTGGGTCATAAAACGTTGGCCGAACTGATCACCATGGTGTCCACGTCCGGACTGCTCAATCGAGAACTCAAAGGGTACGGCCTCCAACCGGGTCAGCTGTGGGAACACTCTCTTGCCGTCGCCTTCGGGTCTCGCTTCATCGCCCAATCGAAGTACCCCGACTTCTCGGACGATGCCTTTGCCGCCGGGCTCATCCACGACGCCGGACAAATTGCCCTCGATAAATATATTGTGGAACGCCAGGAAACCTTTGATCGGCTCATGGGAGAGGAGCAGATGAGCTTATTGTCGGCGGAACGGGAGGTCCTCGGGTTCGATCATGCCGAGGTAACCTTTGAGGTCTGTAATAAGTGGAATGTTCCCGAAGACTTGGCGATAGCCATTCGGCACCACCACCGTCCGTCGAAATCGAACGAAAACACGTTGGCCTACCTTCTACACACCGCAGATTGTATTGCCATGATGAGTGGCATGGGCGGGGGCATGGATGCCCTTTCCTGTGAAGTCGAGGAAGGGGCGGTCGACTTCCTTGGACTCAGCAACAAGGACATCAGCGGGATCCTCGACAAGGTCGTCACCTCCGTACAAAACACCCTGCAGGAATTCAAATAGTCCGGTCCCTCTAAATCCACCGCTTTTATGTCATGCCTCGAGGATCGAGCAACCTGTCCAGTTCCTCTGGAGGCAGGACCTTTTCTTCCGTAGCCACTTTCCGTACCGTTGTCCCGTCAGCAAAGGCCTTTTTGGCAATGGCGGCGGCTTTCTCGTAGCCGATCACCGGCGCCAGTGCGGTACACATTGCCAAACTGTTTTCGATGAACGCCTCACACCGTTGTCTGTCAGCCGTGATCCCACGGACACACTTTTCGGAAAAGACGCGGGCGGCGGAACTCAACAAACGGACCGACTCGAGTAAATTGTGGGCGATCACCGGAAGCATGACATTCAGCTCAAAATTGCCTGACTGACATCCGATGCCGATAGCCGCGTCATTGCCCATCACGTGAGCGGCCACCTGGGTGATTGATTCCGGAATGACCGGATTGACCTTTCCCGGCATGATGGAAGATCCCGGTTGCACCGCCGGAATACGGATTTCCCCAATCCCGCAGCGGGGTCCCGAGGCGAGCCATCTGACATCGTTGGCAATCTTCATCAAGCTCACCGCTACGGATTTAAGCACCCCGCTGGCCCGCATAGCCGCGTCCTGGGACGCCTGTGCGGAAAAATGGTTTTCTGCCTCCGTAAAAGGGCAGCCGGTCTCGCGGGAGATCAAATCGATAACCTGGGAAGCAAATCCGGGGGTACAGTTCAACCCCGTCCCTACTGCGGTGCCGCCCAAGGCCAATTCGCCCAAATCCGTTTGCAAGCCCTTGAGGCTTTCCGCCCCCCGTTCCACCTGTCGCGCATATCCACTGAACTCCTGGCCCAAACGAATGGGTACGGCATCCTGAAGGTGCGTGCGTCCGATCTTGACCACATCATCAAAGGCGACCGACTTTTCCGTAAGGGATCCGCAAAGATCTTCCAAGGCGGGTACCAGCGCTTTATTTATGGCCGTTAAGGCGGCGATATGGATGGCACTGGGAATCACGTCATTGCTCGACTGCCCCATATTGACGTGATCATTGGGATGAACGGGACTCGTGGTTGCCTTCTGTCCGGACAAGCGTTCATTGGCCCGTGTGGCTATCACCTCATTTGCGTTCATGTTGGTCGACGTACCGGAACCGGTTTGGAAGATATCCACAACGAAGGCGTGATCCAACTTCCCCGAGCAAACCTCTTCAGCGGCCGCCACGATGGCTTCGCCCACCGTCGGGTCCAATCGTTCAAACGCCAAGTTCACCTGGGCGTAACATTTCTTGATCAGACCCAAGGCCTCGATAAACGCCCGAGGGAAACGTAGTCCACTGACGGGAAAATTTTCCACCGCACGCTGGGTTTGCGCCCCGTAATAGGCACTGTCGGGGATCTTGACTTCTCCCATCGTGTCTCTTTCCACCCTCACCTTATCACCCTCTTTAGAGTTCATGGCGCCTCCTTCCCGTCAATTCACCAGAAACCGGCCACCAGAGACCGGCCGTTGACCGAACTCGGCAAAAATGTCATCTCAAGTTTCGCACCCAGTACAACGCTTTGAAATAACAGTTAAATACCCACAATAATCCTTTTCCGGATATCCTCACAACGTTTGAACGGTTTTTCAAGCGCATGGCCCGGTGCGGGACGGAACTCCGCTTCACTCGGGCCTACAAATCCGTCAGGTAGTTCCCGAAAGGAAGGTGGACTCTATCCGTGTAGGCCCTCGTTCAACGAAATTCCTTCCCGCACCTTCCTGCATATTGGCGGCTATAGAGTCCCGCGTTGGAGGCACTCGGGTTAAAATAGTTGGACTTTTTCGACGCCAGCATCATTAATGGATCGAAGGAAAAAGGGTGTCAAGGTAAAATGGGTTCGCGCAAAAAGTATACGCACCAAGACCGACGAAGATTTGATCAAGGTTGACCCGGCGCGCTTTCTCTAATATGGTTCCTTCCAGGCGGTCACCACGCTGGTTTGGGAGGTCGGATTGATGAACACAGGATGCGAGTTGCCCCAATACAATCCCCCATCGGAACGTATTAAAGGCATACTCAAGCACTACCGAAAGATAGCTGTCGTTGGCCTATCTCCCAAGCCCGAGCGGGACAGCCATAAAGTGGCCCAGTACCTTCACAACAAAGGTTACGACGTGGTGCCCATCAACCCGGGCCAAAAAGAAATCTTGGGCAAGCCTTGCTATCCAAACCTCAAGGCCGTTCCCTTTCCGGTGGAAATCGTGGATATCTTCAGGAGGCCCGACGCCATCGGGCCCATCGTCGGCGATGCCATAACCATCGGCGCCAAGGTGGTTTGGATGCAGCTGGGAATCGCCAACAATGAGGCGGCGCGGACGGCCTTAGATGCAGGCCTCGAGGTCGTCATGAGCAAATGTATCAAGATTGAGCATACGAACATGGAAAAGGAAGAATCAAATTCATTCGAATAAAGGAGTCGTGACATGCCTGTTCTGGACGAAGGAGATGATCGAGTGATTCGATTGGCGAGACAGGAAGCCGCGAGATTTAACGCCAAGGTCAACAAAATCGACCTGAAGAACCAAATTCTGGATATTGAGTGCCCGGAGGAAAACAAAGAGGCCTGCGCCGCAGCCATTGAAAAGGTACTCGAAAGCCACAGCTGAACACCGACAAATGAATACCGTCACCATCCCCGGTTGGGGAACCCTCCAGATTCGCCATATCGTACTGGACCTAAATGGCACAATTACAGAGTCCGGCGAGTTTATCCCGGGCGTTTTGGACGCGTTAAGAAATCTTCACCGAAAAGGGTATACCGTATTCGTCCTCTCCGCGGATACCCGGGGAAACCTAAAGAAGCGACTGGGGCGATTTCCCGAAATCGGCGTCCGAATTACGGAAACCGCTCAGGCCAAACGGGCGTTTGTTGAATCATTGGGACCGGAATCCACCATTTGTATCGGCAATGGAAATATCGATGTCGACATGTTCAAAGTAGCTCGGCTTTCCATATGCACCGTCCAGGGAGAGGGAGCGACAGTGGAAGCCCTAACCCATGCCGATATTCTGGTCACTCATGTCAAAGACGCCATTGAGTTGGTACACGACGAACAGCGGCTGATCGCCACCCTTCGCCGCTAAGGGTTCAGCCGTTGTTTTCCCTTGACACCCTGCGGCACGTTTCGTATCATACCGCCCACAATTTGGGGCAAGAGTTGAGGTGCGGTGCTCATCAGTATCCGTAGGACAAGGGAACAGGCCCTTGCACGGGTCCTAATGGTGAAAGGGGGTATCGCCGAAGCTTGTTTTCACCCTGTAAGGAAACGAGCTGGGCCGGCAGATAATATGTGTCGGACTGTCACGGTAATCGTGGAGCGCTCTCTTGGACAGGTTAGAGTCGGAGGCGGTCTCCGGCTTTTTTTTTGGTACACCCCCAAGAACGGCCCCGACTGACAGACAAACCACAAGGAGGTGCCATCATGTTGAAGGGATGTTACACGGCGCTTATGACGCCATTCGATCATGACTATCATGTTGATTACGACGCCTTAAACAAACTGGTTGCGTTTCAACTGGAAGGTAAGGTCAGCGGTATCCTGGCCGTGGGAACGACGGGTGAAAGCCCCACCCTGGACTGGAAAGAACACAACGAGGTGGTCAAGATTGTCGTGGAACGGTGTAAAGGAAAGTGTCAATCCATTGCGGGGACCGGAAGCAACAATACGCAGGAGACTTTGGAAAATACCGAGCACGCCGTGCACGCGGGGGCCGACGCGGCCTTGCTGGTCGATCCGTATTACAATGGACCCAGCTCTCTTGAAATTCGACGGGAATACGTGACACCGGTGGCCGAACGGTTTCCGCAAATCGAGATCATTCCTTATGTCATTCCGGGGCGCACGGGTGCCCAGTTGTTGCCGGAAGATCTGGCGATACTCAATGAACGGTTCGCCAACGTAAATACCGTCAAGGAGGCCACGGCCAACCTGGAAAACATGAAGCGAACCCGTCAGTGTTGCGGCCCCGAGTTTACGATCATGTCGGGGGACGACGGCAAGACCTTCCCCATCATGACGGACCCGGAAATCAAGGCGAGTGGTGCCATCTCTGTGGCCTCCAACGTCGCCCCCAAGGCGGTTCAGAATTTAACGGAACGCCTCAACGAGGGCAATACGGCCGAGGCCGAAACGTTGCTTGCAGCGCTGGAGCCCTTGTTTAGTATCACTACGGTGACGACCGAGGAAAAAACGCCTCACGGTCGGGTGAAGTGTCGGGCTCGAAACCCTTTGGGCACAAAAACACTCATGGCCATTCTGGGCATGCCCGTGGGACCGTGTCGTCGCCCTATCGGCAAAATGACGAAAAAGGGGCTGGAAATCGTATTGGACGTAGGCCGCACCACATGGAAAAAAAATCCGGAAATCCTCCAGCCGATAGCCGACTTCTTCCATGTCGATATCGAATCCAGGCTTTACGACGAGTCCTCGTGGTCGGGCCTGGCTTACGAATCTTATTAACCGAACCGCAAAAACAGACACACCATCGACTCGTTTACGGGCATGGGGCCACCTCATGCCCGTTTTTTCTTTCGACGTACTCCCCTTATAAGGTGGTTTCGCCTCGGCGAGTCTTCTATCGGCCCCTGCCGGGACAACTTATTTCAAACTTCAGTCAAAAACACCGCCGGCCGGCCATTTTCTTGGCACGATATTTTCATAGGAAATTAATGTGTCATAAACAGAAAAACACTAAACAGAAAAACACTGGGCGAGAATCCGTAGCCAGGCGGCAAACAGGCGGATTTTCCGGAAAGGTAAATGCAGTGAGACAAGTCGAATACACCGATTCTGAATTTAACATGCGGCGACAATTTTACGAAAAGACGCGGGAGGCTACAAAACCCCGCCGCAAGCCGGCGGAAAGCCGAACGGGAGCCGAACGGACGGCTCGTTTCAATACCGGAAAAACCAAGCCCTGACCGACCCTGACCGACCCTGACCGACCCTGACCGGCCCCTAACCGGGCAAACACCGATGACACCAATGGCACATCCGCTGTAGGGCATTTTCGGACCGGTCGAAAAAAGACTCATGACGGGAGCAGGTAATTCCGATTTACAAGGGAAACCGGCCGCCTCGCCGACTGAATGCCCTTGTGCCAATCGGGGCTCCGCTTGCGGTCCTTCCAACACATTGTCCCGACTTCTCAAAATGGAGAGGCAAAAGTGGCTTCTATACGTTTCACGGGGGATTTTTGAAAAAGGCACCGAGTCAACGGCCATGGAGGCTTCTATCCACGCTGATTATTATTGCTTGCGCTCTTCCTGTGGGGCACGCTTCGGCACCGGGACCCGAGACCCTGCGTGTCAAGGGACTCTATATCGGAATGCCCCTGGACGAAGCGGTAAAAAGGGCGGCCACCTTGACTGATATCACCCATTACCGCCTCCAGCCCTTCAATCTGTCAGAATTCAAGTTTCGAAAATTCGAAAGCGATGCTCACCGCCACTGGTTCTCTGATTTGAGAAACGCCGTTGTGTCTCCCCTGGTATTCGCAGCGAACGCCGAGAAAAAACTCACCTTCATTGCCATCCAGGGAACGCTCGTGGAGCAACTCTTTGAGTCACATAAGGACAGCGCCGAGGCATTCGCACAACGCTTCGCCAAGACCCATGATCTACCAGCAATGACCCCGTTTCAGCAATCACGCCAAAGCCCCCTTCCCAATATACTACCCGACTCCGGTTGGCGATTCTTGAGCCCCTTCGGGTACAAGATCACCGTCTATTCTAATAAGGACATTGACATAGAAAAGACCTTTCCGCTTGACGAAAAATCGGACAGAACAGCCGCCGGGCCCTAGGGGCCTGTGGGATTCACCATTTAATTTCCTAATAAACCCTTTACCTTATCGCCAAGGCCTTCAACCTCTTTTTTGACGCTCTCCGTTTCCTTTTGCACCTTCTCTTGTGCCTGATTCCGCGCCCCTTCCATCTCTTGTTTCGCCGCCGACTTGGCTGCTTCCACCTCCTTTTTAGCCCTCTCTTGCAAGGCTTTGCCCTCTTCTTTAACTTGTCCCAACGCTTCGTTCAATTTTTCCGTCACTGCCGGGGATTGGATTTTTGCGTACACAGCGGATAAGATTTTTTCAAACGCCGCGGCCGGCGTTATCCCCTCCTCTTCCGAGCCGATATCCTGCAGGCGGATATCCGGAAGAGAGGTACTCACCGTTTTTCCTGAAAGCATCGGCATGGCCAGGTTAACCTTCCCCCCTTGGAGAACAAACTCCCGAATCATCATCTTTTTGCCGCCGTCCTGTTTCGCGGGCGCACCCGAATCCCCCGATTTACCGCCCCCTACCGCATCTTCCACGTTGGCCAAAATGGCCCGAAAATTGTCGCTCCGCCGAGCTTTCTCATAGGTAATTTCCGGCCTGTCGACAGCGATCTTGTCGATGATGATCGTCTTGCCCGTCAAAGAGCCTTCGTCCACATCTACATAGACGGACCCTACACTTATCGCATTAAGTGTATCAAACCCCTTGGGGTTTCCCAGTACAAATTGCTTCAGCTGGGCTTGGCCGGAAAAAATGGAAACATCCACCTCTTCTAGTTGCACATCCGTCTTAGTAATCTTTGGGCCGTACGTATTGACCGCCTTTTTTACGATCGGCCCCAGATTGGATAGGCCCAAGTATAAGACCACCGCGATCACCACAACCAACACGCCACCCACGATGCCAAGTTTTTTCATTGTAGCCCCCTTTCCACCAATAACTATGGGCCGCGCATACGGACAAGTCAAGGAAGTTTTTTGTTGACAAACCGAGGACAAATTATTTAAATTATTCATTCACGAGCGGGAATAACTCAGAGGTAGAGTGCAACCTTGCCAAGGTTGAAGTCGCGGGTTCAAATCCCGTTTCCCGCTCCATTTTTGATCAAATCGTAAAAAGCAAATTTTCGGATGGCTAAGTAAAAAGTTCAAGATCAAGGCGCCGCGACTCCTGAGGAATGAGGCGTACTTAGCGTACGTCGCAGTGACGAAGGATGAAGCGCAACGCA
>CAYTTQ010000011.1:0-38550 GCA_964440795.1 uncultured Desulfobacterales bacterium
CCGTCAACGACGGCGTGCTGCTGATGACCTTCGCCGAGGAACTCCACCAGCGACAAGGCCTGCCAGGACGGGATGCCGTCCTCCAAGCCGCGAAGATTCGCCTCCGTCCCCGGCTGATGACCACGATCACCACGATGATCGGTTTCACGCCCCTGGCCCTGAACCTCGGCGAGGGCGCGGACATGCTCCAACCCATGGCCGTCGCAGCCATCGGCGGACTGGGGATGGAAATGCTGGTGGCCATGATTCTTATGCCCTGCATCTATGCGATCGCTGCGGGCAAGAACTCCTCAAGTATCGGAAGCTAGACCATTCAGACGCCAAACCAAATGATCATGCATGTATGAGACGACTTGACCCCACTTTATTTTTGCGCGAACCCTAAATCTCGTCAACCGGGATGTGTCGTTGGTATCTTCGCTTCAGTTCCTCTATCGTGCGCTCTACTGAGGCGACGTATTTCAAATCGTCTTTATGCCGGGTTTTGGATTTTTCCAGCGGTATAACGACCTGTTCGAGGGGTATCGTCTTTCCTCTTTCTCCATTTCGTTGGATGACTTCTTGTCTGTATGCCTTGATGCGCAGCGTCTCGCGCTCCAGCAGGTCTTGAATCTGTCTGACCTGCCTGCCCGAAAGATAACCCTTACTCGCTCTCGCGTAAAAGAAATATCCCAGAGCAAGTATCACTCCCGATAAAACGAACCACCCCATACCGGCATCCTCCACAAACAACACAACAGACCATCGCCTGACACCATTGTCCAGCAACAACCATACCGCTAACAAGGATCCGGATATTCATATGTGTTTCAATGGTTTATGTAGACACCAGATGATTGTCCAAGCCCTTGTCTGGGAAAAAGAATTCCCAATTGTGGCATGGAAGGTAATAGGATAATTTTCAGATCATTTCCTTTTTGCCCGACGGGCCGGTTGTGCTATATATCCTGTTACCCACTTGGCAACTGTCCTCAAAAGGTCACTGGGCAGTGGCAAATCGGGGCGTCGGAAAGGAGACATAATGAAAACACTGATTGTCTATTATTCGATGTATGGTCATGTCCAAAAAATGGCCGAAGCGGCCGTTGAGGGCGCCCAGTCCGTGTCGGGCAACGAGGTCTTGCTGCGTCGGGTTCCGGAAACCCTGCCTTCGGACATCTTGAAAAAGATGGGCGTCCCCCGGGACGGGGCTCAGGCGGATGTCCCTTTGTGCACCCTCGATGAGCTCGGAACAGCCGATGCCATCGTCTTTGGAACACCGACTCGCTTTGGAAATATGTGCGGCCAGATGCGCCAATTTCTGGATTCAACGGGACGTCTGTGGGTCAGCGGTGCCCTGATCGGAAAGGTGGGTAGCGTGGTAACCAGTTCCAACACCCAGCACGGCGGTCAGGAATCGACTATCCTCACGTTCCACACCACGCTTCTCCACCATGGCATGATCGTGGTCGGGCTGCCCTATTCGTTTGAAGAACAAATGACCATGACCGACATCACCGGATGTTCCCCCTATGGCGCCTCCACTATTGCAGGAGCAGACGGCTCCCGCGTGCCCTCCGTCAATGAATTGGCCGGTGCAAGGTACCAAGGACGGCACGTGGCAAAAATCGCCAAAAAGCTTACGGCATAAAAAAGCCACGACGGCCTTCCATGGTACGTCGTGTCACAAAAGAAGGCAAAAAAAACGATAATGCCGATGAACGGGAGGTCACCGACCGAGAAATAGTGCTGTTTTACAAAAAAGTGACATATTCTCTTGACGGGAAGTGCCCATTTGTTCTATGACCTCCCGAAAGTTGCCCATCAAATGCACATTTAACCCCAATCAAAGGAGGAGGCGTAATGACGAAGGCTGATCTCGTGGAACAAATGGCCAAAGATGCAGGAATCTCAAAGACCGCAGCAAATGCGGCGCTGGACTCATTTCAAGACAGTGTCAAGAAGGCGCTCAAGAAGAAAGATGGGAAAGTCACCTTGGTCGGGTTCGGCACCTTTGCAAAGGTTCGCAGAAAAGCCCGAAAGGGTGTAAACCCCGCTACCGGCGAAAAGATCAAGATCAAGGCGAGAAACGCTGTAAAGTTTACGCCGGGTAAAGCACTAAAAGAAGCCGTTTAATCGATATCCTCAACCGGGCTTTTCGAGGCGACGGGCTTTTCTAGGCAACGATCTTTTCTAGGTAATGATCATGGGGGGCGTACCTCCCGCCAAAGAACAGGCGGGAGGTACGCCCCCCTCATCAAAGCCGTTTTTCGACGGGATCAAGCCCCTCGGGGAAACCATTTGGGTTTGCTTGAGCGCCTATGCTTGAAGATGCTTTGCCGCCCGGCTTGCAGCTTCGATGGCATGGCTGATAATGTCTTGGACGATCTTTATCCGAGGCTGTTTTAGCGCATAGCGTTTGATTTTGTCTTTTTCCACCGCTTCGTGCATGTACGTGTCCATCGTCACTTCCAGCTGGATGACGTGAACATGATTGTCCGGATCGTTGTGACGACGGGTGATAAATCCCCCCGAGTAGGGTTTGTCTCTGGCTATGGACAATCCGAGATTATGTTTCATCGCCGCATTCTCTAACGCATCACAAAACGCATAAATAATCTGGGAATCGGCGGACTGTTCATCCAGGGTACCCACCACGAAGTTGCTTCTCTGTCGACCCTTATCGTTGACTCTCCCCCATCCCACGGAGGACATGGAATGCCCATCGATAATGAGTGCATACCCCCTTTCTTTAACCATGTTCCGGGCAAGATAGGTCAAGATGTCGTGGTAGAGTTCATAATAGCGCATCACCTTCCCTCGTTCCTCATCCGTGTAGGCCTCCTTAAGGAACAATTTGTCGTCGATCGTATAATACTCAACAGCGGAATTGTTCAAATGCGCAGGCAGGTCCTTGTCCTCAATGCCGTCCCGTGTCCGATTCATGTCCACGAAAAACGGAGCGAGGCGGGACACCAGTTGTAGTCCGTCGAGTCCTTCGTAGAGGATGTCACTTAACATATCCACCTCTTTAAAGCACTCCGGCTTGAGGTCAAATTTGCCGGTGAATTCTTCGGGAACCAAGATGCCCGAATGGGGAACCGAGAGGATATAATCATTTGAACGGGGGGTAAAATCGATCAAATCCTGTATCGGCAGCGCATAAGATTCCTCGCAGAAGACATCCAGTACGGAGATCTCCGGCTCAAAGTCCTTGTAAAGGGCATACACGCTGCTCCACGGCGTAATCGGTTGTTCCACCAGCGAAATCGAAACGTCGCTTGGAGGCGATGGGACTTTCAAGATCTCCGATTCGATCTTGTCCATGATAATGGCACCCACGGAAACCCCGTAGATTTCGTAAAGCCCTTTGCCGCCGGGAAACGCATTGACTTCAAGAACCTTTCCGGTGTCAAGCATGTCGACGGACGCATAGCGAATTTCCGGAAACGCCGCGATGACCGCCCTGGCGATACGCTCCTGTTCGTTTGTCAGGACGTGAACGATCTGGTTGGAACCAAAGGTAAGGTTCGTCCTCCACTCACCGAAAGCCGGTTCTCGAAGCATGGGAGCGATCAGATCTCCATCAAAGAATGTCACTACGAGATCCCCGTTTCTTACCTCCGGGCAAAATTCCTGAATCAGGATATGGGTGTATTTGGATAGATACATTTCGATAATCTTGTCTATTTCGGGATCAAAAAACGCCACCCGATGCACCTGCAATCCACAACCGAAACCGTACCTGTCCTTGATGATAAAGTACTTCGCCTCTTTAGGAAGCTTTTCCAGGGCCTTGTGGGCTTCGGAAACAGAAGACACGGCATAGGTCTGCGGTTGCGGTACGTCGGGAACCCGTTTCACCAGCTCGAATTTATCGGTCGTCGCCAGGGTCCCCTTGATACTCTCGAACAATGCACCCCGATCGTCCATCGGTTTTAACACGTCCAGGTTTTCCGTATGAACATTTCGAATGTCATCGCCACGGGCAAAACAAATGTCCAAGTCGGACAGTTTCAGCGGACGATCGGCGACCTTGATCAGCGATTTATGGCTGGTAACGGGGTCTCCCTCCCACCCGGCGGGTAGTTCCAGAACCGATGCCCCGGCATAGGGTTCATTTTCATGCCGGTAAAGGTCGGCCATGCTGAAATGATAGAGATCATGGCCTCGCGCAGCGGCGACACTCAGTATCTGGGTAATGCCCGTGTTGTATAGATCCACGGCATCACTACCGTAGGTGAGCTTTTCACTTTCGAAGGCAATGGCCAGTTTTCTATTTTCCATCTTGCATAACTACGGCGGCGATCTTTTCCGCGGTTTCTTTTAGTTGGTCCATATCGGCTGGCTTTGCCCCACAGTCACTGAGCGCCAAGGGCGGGTCGTCCGCAGCTCGAGGGATAAGATGCACGTGATAATGCATTACCACCTGATTCACGCCACGGCCGTTCAACTGCAGAACCGCAACACCGATGGGATCCAAGGCCTGCCGGATACCGTGCATTACTTTTTGAGCCGACTCGTGGACCGCGGCAAGATCTTCAGGAGCGATTTCGTACAGATTTTCATAGTGATTCTTTGGAATCACCAACGTGTGTCCTGTGGTAACGGGATTGATGTCCGGAAAGGCCAGGGTGTGGGCATCCTCATAAATCTTGAAACAGGGCATCTCGCCTTTGACGATCTTACAAAAAATACAATCTTCCATCGGTACTTCCTCCTCATCAAAAGTTAAAGCGCCTGACGGTGCCGGTGTCTTTGGGTCCCGGCACCGTCACGGCGCTGTCCAAAACGGGGAACGTCTGATTTAAGCGGCCTTCCGAACCAGCTTTTCGATACGCTTTTCCACCGGCGGATGGGTACTAAAAAGGCTCATTAAGCTTTTGCCGGATAACGGATTCATAATAAACATATGCGCCGTGGCGGCCTCCGCCTTCATGGGAGTCCGCCGGGAGGCGGAAGCAATCTTGTTCAACGCACTGGCCAATCCCTGGGGATTCCCGGCATAGCCGGCTCCCGCCGCATCGGCGGCATACTCCCGAGATCGGGATATAGCCATCTGGATTAACATGGCCGCCAATGGGGCCAGGATTGACATGGCGATCAAGCCGATCATCCCGCCTCCGTTATCATCATCCCGACCGCCGACGCCGCCAAACAAGGCCGCCCACCGGGCAAAGCCGGCGATCATCATGATCGCACCCGCCAGGGTGGCGGCAACGGATCCAATCAAGATGTCACGGTGTTTCACATGGGCCAACTCGTGGGCAAGGACCCCCTTGAGTTCCTGCTCATTCAACAGGTTTAAAATCCCTTGCGTGACCGCCACCACGGCATGATCCGGATTGCGCCCGGTGGCAAACGCGTTGGGAGACTCCGAGGGCATCACACACACCTTGGGCATGGGAAGCCCCGCCTCCTGACTAAGCTGCCTCACCATCGCGTAAAGCCTCGGGGCTTCTCCTTCCGAAACGGATCGGGCCCGATAGAGTCGAAGGACGATCTTATCGGAAAACCAGTAACTTCCGAAGTTCATCGCCACCGCAAAGAAAAAGGCAATAATCATCCCGCTTCTTCCGCCAAAATACCGACCGATCAACAGAATCAATCCTGTCAATGCCCCCAAAAGGAGCGCTGTTCTAACCGTATTTCCCATATCTTTACCTCTACTTTATCCTTCAGCCTTCAGCCTTTAGCCTTTATCCTTCATAGCCTTCAGCCTTCAGCCTTCAGCCTTTATCCTTCAGCCTTTACCCTAAGTCCCTGTAGCCGTCAACCCAATCTCCGAATCTCTGAACACCAACTCGTCACCTTCCCGATCCACCACAACGCGACCCCCCTCGGCAAAACGGCCTTTAAGGATCTCCATGGCCAGCGGGTTCTCCAAACGCTTTTGAATAACCCGCTTAAGCGGACGAGCCCCGTACACCGGATCGAACCCCTCTTTGGCCAACAGCGCCTTGGCCTCTTGGGAAACCTCCAACTCGATGTGGTGATCTTGGAGACGCTTTTTTACCCAGCTCAGCTGGATTTCCACGATGTCGATCAACTGCTCGGAGGTGAGGTTGTGGAAGATAATAATATCATCCACCCGGTTTAAAAACTCCGGTTTAAAGTGCGACCGCAGGCCGTCCATGACCCGCTTTTCCATTTCCTCGCGATCTTGTCCCCCCAACTCTTGAATCCATTGACTGCCGATGTTGGAGGTCATGATAATCATGGTATTTTTGAAATCAACCGTCCGGCCATGCCCGTCGGTCATACGCCCATCGTCCAGGATCTGCAATAAGACGTTGAATACCTCGGCGTGAGCCTTTTCGATCTCATCAAACAAGACCACGGAATAAGGGCGGCGGCGCACCGCCTCGGTGAGGTATCCGCCTTCCTCGTAGCCCACGTATCCGGGGGGCGCACCAATGAGCCTGGACACGGAGTGCTTCTCCATGAACTCGGACATATCGATGCGAACCATGGCCTGTTCGTCGTCAAAAAGAAATTCCGCCAAGGCCTTGGCAAGCTCCGTTTTTCCTACGCCCGTGGGCCCCATAAAGATAAACGACCCAATCGGCCGGTTGGGATCCTGCAAGCCGGAACGGGAGCGCCTTACCGCATCGGACACCGCCCCAATGGCGTCTTCTTGTCCGATGACCCGCCGAGAAAGGCGATCTTCCATGTGGATAATCTTTTCCTTCTCGCCTTCCATCATCTTGGAAACCGGTATGCCCGTCCATCGGGACACCACCTCGGCGACATCTTCGGCGTCCACCTCTTCCTTCAGCATCGTACTTTCATTTTGCAGCTCCGCCAACTTCTCCTTGGCCGCGTCCAATTGCTTTTCCAGTTCACTGGCCACTCCGTAACGAAGTTCCGCCGCCCTGGCGAGGTTGCCCTCACGCTCGGCCTGCTGGGCTTCGACCCTGGATTGCTCCAGCTCCTCCTTCACCTTTCGAATGGTCTGGATGGCGTCCTTTTCATTCTGCCACCGGGCTTTCATTTCATTGATTTTTTCTTTCAGTTCCGCCCGGGTTTCTTCCAGTTTCTCCAAACGTTCTTTAGATGCCTCGTCCGTTTCCTTTTTCAAGGCTTCTCGCTCGATTTCCACCTGAAGGATCTTTCGCTCCACCTCGTCGATCTCCGCCGGCATACTATCGATTTCGATGCGCAGCCGAGACGCAGATTCATCGATAAGGTCAATGGCCTTGTCCGGCAAGAACCGGTCTGCAATATAGCGATCCGACAGGGTCGCCGCTCCCACGATGGCGGAATCCTTTATGCGAACGCCGTGATGGACCTCGTATTTTTCTTTCAGTCCGCGAAGGATGGAAATGGTATCTTCCACCGTCGGTTCCAGGACCAGGACCGGCTGAAAACGCCTTTCCAAGGCGGCATCTTTTTCCACATATTTTCGGTATTCGTTAAGGGTCGTCGCCCCCACGCACCTTAGGCTCCCCCGGGCAAGCGCCGGTTTCAGCATGTTGGATGCGTCCACCGAACCTTCTGCGGCGCCGGCCCCCACCATGGTGTGGAGTTCGTCGATGAACATGATGATCTCTCCTTCGGCGCCCTCCACTTCCTTAAGCACCGCCTTGAGGCGATCCTCGAATTCACCCCGATATTTTGCCCCTGCCACCAAAGTGCCCATATCCAAAGCGACCAAACGCCGGTTTTTCAGGCTCTCCGGGACGTCACCGTTTACTATCCGTTGCGCCAATCCTTCTACGATCGCCGTCTTTCCCACCCCGGGTTCACCGATCAGAACCGGGTTGTTTTTGGTCCGCCGGGAAAGCACTTGTATCACCCGCCGGATCTCTTCGTCACGCCCGATGACCGGGTCGATCTTCCCCAGTCTGGCCAGATCGGTCAGGTCCCGGGTAAATTTATCCAAGGCCTGATATTTTTCCTCCGGGTTCGGGTCGGTAATTCGCTGGCTTCCGCGGATATCCACCAGAACGCGCAAGACACTGTCCCGGGTTATGCCGGCCTCCGACAGAATACGCCCACTGTCACCACCCTTTTCTTCCGCCAAAGCCATTAAAATGTGCTCTATACTCACATACTCATCCTTGAGTTCCGCGGCCTCACCAAATGCCTTGTCCAAAACCTGCTTGGATCGGCTGGAAATGTAGACCTCGCCGGCACCGGCACCGCTTACCTTGGGACGCCCTTCCAGAACCTCGGACACCTGCTTCAGCAAAGCCTCCGGGGAAGCCCCCGACTTCTGGGCGATGGAGCGGGCGATCCCTTCCGGCTGAGTCAACATGGCCTTGAGCAGGTGTTCCGGCTCAATCTGTTGATGTCCCGCCTGACCGGCCAGCCCTTGAGCTTGCTGAATGAGTTCTTGTGACTTAATGGTAAATTTATCAAATCGCATGATATCATCTCCTTACGCTATATTCATGGCGCCTTTCGTTACGGTATGCCCGATATGAGTTGAGTATTGCGGTGGATTTAGGATGTTGCAAATCCTTGTGAAATGCGCCAATATATTAGTATTTTTACTAAAATAAGCATTCGATTTTCATTGTCAAATAGGCCGACGCCCTTTGATGGGCTCGATTTTTCTGGACTTTCCCCCTGATTTTGATAGAATTTTATTGTTTCTGATCTTCGCTCGAAGCCCGTTTTTTAACCGGAAACCCAACCGGTTTGATCCTCGTTTGCCGGTAGGTCCTTAACCACGAAAGAGAGGGAAAAATGACAAAAAGACTTCTGGGTATTGTTTTGGCGTGTCTCTTGGTATTTCCCGCGGCCGCAAGCGCGTTCGATTATAAGACCTGGGTATCGGCCCTCCCAAAGTCCTTGGGCACAATGAAGGCGTCGGGAGAGCCCGATGGGATGAATATGGACATGGGAGGACAGAAATGGTCCAGCCTGAATCAGACATACCAGTCCCGGGACGGGGATCGCACGGCACAACTCTCCGTGGTAGCGGGCGAAATGGCTCCTCAAGTCCAGGGTTTTCAGAGTATGTCGGCCATGAACATGAATATGGAAGCCGGGGGGGTCGTTATGAAGACGGTGAACATCTCAGGCAAACAATGCATGGTCAATCTGGACAAGAAGGCCAAAACGGGGACCGTGATGATTCCTCTCAAAAAAGACATGCTGGTCAGCCTGGTGCTGGAACCCGCCACGAGCACATCACAGCTTACCGCCCTCGCTCGTGAGATTCCCCTGGCCCGCTTTAAGTATGGCCGCTAGCGCCACCCCGAGGACCACCGGCCATAAGTAAAACACCCTCACCGCAGAGGCGCAGAGGACGCAGAGAAAAGAAAAACCGTCGTTCCGGCGAAGGCCGGAACCCAGGATTCCTCCGCGCTCTCTGCGCCTTTGCGGTGCATTGTTTGTCATCTATCCTCCCCCATCCGCACCAGCCTCGAACACTCACAGATCCACTCCAACCCGTCCGCGGTTTTCCGGGTGCACGGGACTTTTTTGCCACCGGCACCCTAGCGGCCAAGCACTGGACGTGAGGCATGGGACTTTGCCACACCCAGAAATCGACGTGGATTGGCATCGGTCAGCCTGTGCATGTCCATCGGCGTAAATTTTACCCGACACCAGGGAATCTTTGCTGCATGACGGGTAAACCATTCCAGGTATGAGGCTTCCGTCCACAAAAAACGTCCCATATACCAGTCCGTCCCGAAAAGTAGACGGTCCTGTATCTTGGCGGTGCGCAACATCATTTGGATGCTTTTGAAATATCTCCTGGGCATCAACCACATCTCGGTATCGTAGGCGACGTCGGTATACACATTCGGATAGTCGACAATGAGTTGCCTGATCTCGCGTTGCCATGACGTCCCCGTCCAGTCGTTGTGCGCCAGGTTTAACACCAGTTCCGGGAAGGCCGACAATACCCGTTTCCAATATTTGGGGTGTGCCAGACGGTAGTACCCTTCCAAACCCGGTATTCCGCCGTTTTGGCAGTGCGTGGTAATGGGCACTTGTCGCTGGACGCAATAGTCGTATATGGGATACAGCCGCCGATCGTCCGGCGTGAACCCCATGACCGGATAAATCTTTACGCCTTTGAAAACGCCACCCTCCAAGGCCTTGGTCACCACGTCTACGACATTTTCCCTGTGCGGGTCCGCAGCGACAAAAGGCCACATCCGGGGGTTCTCATACCGGTTATTCACCGCGGTCACAGCGGCTATCGTTTCCGTCATCTGTTCCTGAAAGGGCTTTAGATTACCCCCAAACGCCTTGCAATAGGCCATGTCCATCATCAGTGGGGTGCACAAATCGATACCCGCTTCATCCATCTCGGCCACCAAGGTGTCGGCAATCTCCCGGATTGACAGGTCCACTATTCCGAGCCACTTTTCCACCTTGGACTCTTCAGGCAGCAAGTGTTCAACAAACCGCCGCACGAGTTTATGAAAGGGATTTCTCACATCCGGCAGAAATCGCCGCCGGAAGGCCAACGGCACACAGTCCAGGCTGAAGATATGACAATGGCAATTGATTTTCATGACCAAAAGCGCATCCCTGCCTAAATCGTGATGCCCAGTTCCGGCAACAACCGGTGCAACACAAAGTGTCGATATCCCCACGCCGCACGGACGAAGTGACACCCGTCACAATCGCCGACGGTTCCCCCTTGGGAAAAATGGTAGGTGATCCTGGCAGACCGCCACGTCCGCCTGCCATAGGTGACGGACCCATCCGCCGCCTGCCCTTCAAACAACTCCCCTCCCGAAATGGCGTCCCGCCATCGCCGGACCCGGTCTTCCAGGGGGGCCTCATAACTCAAGATGTCCTGAATGGGTTCCGATATCGCTTCCCAGGGTACAACCGGCCCGTCATCCCGGTAAGCCGTATTTCGGCCGGCCAAGGTCCCGAAAAAGCGATGCAGGCCTTTGCAAGCTTCCAAGTAATCCGCCACGTTGTTCCGTTCCACTTTTTCACCACTCTCATAGGTATATTCCCAGACCAAATAAGGCCGGTCGGGATAGGTGGCCACCGCCCCATGACCTACGGGGACGGTTTCCGCCAACCCCCCTTTGAAACGGGTCACAAAGGTTTCATATTTATTTTTCATGTAATCAAAAATGGAAGAAGACTCGACGTAAACCCGAATAGTGTTACCGTCCACTCGGTTCCAGCTCCGGCTCAGTCCTACAAAACCATAATGAGAATAGGCGTCTGCAAAGGCGTGCGCAGTGACCCCCGCCAGATGGAGGCCGTAAGATTCGCGGCTCTGGTCCAAGGCGTTTTCCAGAATCCGCCTTTCGGAAAAACTCCCTTTACGGCAAACCATCTTTTCTACAAAGCTACGACCGTCCGGGTCATTCCCGGGCAAGAAATGAAAAGGCACCCAAACCTTCCATTGATCACCGGGGATGGTATTGGCATAATCGATGGGACGATGGGAGGTCATCGTCGGAATGACGGCCCGTTGATCGGGAAGTACGATGGCCTCATCCTCCATAGCGTCATCGACGAACTGGGAGGCATGGGCGATGATCCGTGCCGCATCCGGGTGTATTCCCGCCGCCCGAGCCAAGGCGTAAACCGCATAGAAGTGCATATCCAGTTGCATTGTTCACCTCCCGCAATAACCTCCCAATGGGCCACAAAGGTGCACGGCCGGGGAAGCGTGGTTTGAACCGGTTTCGATTGCCGATTGAAGCGTTTAAGCGTATATTAGGATCGTATCAGAAACGAGCTTGGCTTACTGAGTTATCAAGGGACCAGCGATCGCGCGTTTTCTTGCATCTGGTGAAAATCGTCCATGGTCAGACCGGCACCCATCACGATGGCCTTGGCCATTTCTTCGTCAATCAAATCCGTCGGCGCGTGGGCATCGGAATCGAGAACGAGCCTCGCCCCGTAGGCCTTAGCCAGCCGGGCCACATGACCGTTGGTAAGACAGTGGCCCTTGCGACCGGAAATTTCCAGCATGACACCTTTGGCTGCCGCCATGGCCACGTCTTGTTCGGAAATAAGACCGGGATGGGCCAGAATGTCCACATCCGCGTCCAGGGCGGCACGGTTGGTACCTGGCGCCACCGGCTCCGCAATGCTTTCCCCGTGAACCAGGATGAGGTTCGCCCCCAAGGACCGTGCCTTGTCCGCCAACCCCGCCAGGTGAGACGGCGGGACGTGGGTCAATTCGACACCGGGCACCATGACGATGGCGTTGACGGCATTGAGTTGTTTGGCTACGGCAATGATCCGGGGAAGGACAAAATCCAGATTGGAGGCATCGATGTGATCCGTAACGCCTATAGCCTTGATCCCTTTTACTTCCGCCCGGCGTACCAATTCCGAGGGGATCAGAGCGCCGTCGCTGTAAATGGAATGGGTGTGCAGATCAATCATGGCCGACTCGATCACATCTTGTACTTGCCAAAATCTTCAGGATCGAGTTTTTCCAAGTATTCCTTCCACTTTTTACCTTCCTCGCTATCGTCCATGGCCTGTGGTTCTCCGTCCAGGTCTTTCGACTGTTCCAGGACCTTGTCTTCGACGAATATGGGGCAGTCGGTTCTGAGCGCCAGGGCGATGGCATCGCTGGGACGGGCATCGATGTCGTAAGCGCCGTCTTTTGACGAGAAAAAGATACGGGCATAGAAGGTGTTATCTCTCAAGTCACATACTTCTACCTTGGAAACCGTCACATTCATTTCATCCAAGAGATTCTTCAATAGGTCATGGGTCATTGGGCGTGACAACCTGACCTTTTCCAGTTCCGTGGCAATGGCGGTGGCTTCCAATATACCGATCCATATGGGAAGCGCCTGATCAGCGTTCACAGACTTGAGAATCACAATGGGCGCATTCGATGTCGGATCAATCGTAATGCCTGAGACCTTCATTTCATGCTGCATGCAAAACACCTCCCTGTGGGCCGGGCAATCTTTCACAACGTCTCGGCATTTCGCCCCGGAGCGAATGTGAAAACGCCGCTGTTATCATAACGGATACGATGCCTCCCACTTCACCGGCGGCACCGGAAAAGTTGACTGTCTTGTTGCAGGGTGTGTGTCCGGTGAGCTGATCTCGCCCCCGCTTGCTCCGTCCCTCCACCAGGACTTTCTGACACGTACCCACCAGGGCTCGGTGCTTGTTCAACGTAATGGCACGTTGAAGCTCCTGGAGTCGGGCCAGACGGTCCTCCTTTTCATTCTCTTCCACTTTGTGTGAGAACCGAGAAGCGGGCACACCTGTTCGATCAGAATACTTGAAGGAAAAAAGATTGTCAAATTCCACCGCTTTCAACAGATCCAACGTCTCTTTGAATGCCTTGTCATCTTCTCCGGG
Organism: uncultured Desulfobacterales bacterium; assembly: GCA_964440795.1. Classification (GTDB taxonomy): domain Bacteria; phylum Desulfobacterota; class Desulfobacteria; order Desulfobacterales. Next base: position 13,255 of record CAYTTQ010000011.1, read on the forward strand.
AAACCCGACGATGATGTCGGAGGTAATCGCGATATCGGGGCGAACTCGACGCAGAGAGTCAATTTTTTTCAAGTAGGCCTCACGACTGTACCCCCGGTTCATCCGTTTCAAGATGCGGGTAGATCCCGATTGAACCGGCAGGTGAATATGCGGTGCCAGCGTGTCAAGACCATCGAAACATGCAATGAGACCCTCTGACAAATCTTTCGGGTGTGATGTCGTAAACCGTAATCGTTTCAACCCCTTCACTCGATTCACCGCCGTCAAAAGTTCCGGGAATGTGGATTTATGTCCATTGGTCATTCCATAGGAATTGACGTTTTGCCCAAGAAGCGTCACCTCCTTGACGCCTGAAGCCACCAGATGCTCCACCTCACTGACGATGCTTTCCGGCCGTCGACTGACTTCCCGCCCCCTCACATAGGGCACGATACAATAGGTGCAATAATTGTCGCATCCCTGCATGATGGTAACAAAACCGGTTGGGCTCCCGTACTGAAAGGCCGCCGGGGCGATCTGCCCGGGCTCCGCCTCGGCGTTCCTGTCGACATCGACGACACACCTGTCCCGTCGAAGGGCTTCGGTCACCAGCTCCGGTAACCGTCTCACGGCAAACGGGCCGAACACGATATCCAACCAGGGCCACCGTTTCACCAAATGTTGTCCCTCATGTTGGGCCACACACCCCCCCACTGCGATCACAACGTCCGGCCTTTTTTTCTTGATTCGCACCAGTCGTCCCAGGTGACTATGCACTTTGTGTTCCGGCTTTTCCCGGATGGCGCACGTGTTTATGATGATGAGATCCGCCTCATCGACTTCGCCGCAGGGCACGTACCCTTCAGACGCCAGCAGCCTCTCCATTTGGCCGGAGTCGTAAACATTCATCTGGCATCCCATCGTAATTATGTAAAATCGCTTAATCTTCAAACCCCTTACATGCATCCTTAAAGCAATACTTTATGTTCGGTTCTGCGGCCCCACCGCCAAACCGCTACTCTGTTGACACCCGACCTTTGATGTCGATGGACCGAATGTCTTCAATGCCGATCTTATATCCACCATACGGCAATCTCGCATAACAGGTCAACGCATTGTCATCCACCGTCATGGACAACGCATCCCCGTCTTTTAAGACCAATCGGGCAATCAGGTCCGCATCCTGTTTTAAAAACTGAATTGTGTCAATTTGGTCGAAATCGACACTTACCCGACCACTGCCGACTTTGCCGGAAATCGCCGTAAACCCGCCGAAACTAAGCATTTCCACGTCCGAAGAAATACCGGATTGGTCCAAAATGGTTGCAGAATAGTTTTGTGAAGGCTCGGGCACGTGCACCTTGGCAGGACCTCCCAGACCGCCCATTCCCATCAAAAACAAGCTGACCGCTCCCAACATCGAACCCAGCCATAGTCTTTTCATGGCTCCTCCTGTTCCCCTGACGTCACCGGTTCAATCTTAATCTCCCGCCTCAAGTCCGCTACGATCTCCTCCACTTCCGTTTCACCGCCGGGCCTCACATGGAGCACCACCAAACCTTCACGGGGGTCCACGGTTCTCACCACCGCCAAGCCATCGTAACCCTCTAGAATAAAACGCAGAAAATGAATTTCCCGACGATCTATTCTGAAGTATTTTTTTGTGCAGGCGCGAGGTTGCCCGTTTTGCGAGTTTGTCATTGTCAAAGATTCCAGCTTAATGCTATCACCACGGAAATCTTGTTTTCAATCAAAAAAATCGGTGTTGTGAAACGGAACACTTTCGATTATACAGGCACACTATGAAACCCAAATGGCGGATGCACGCCCAGGATCCGGAAAGAATAGCCAGATTGGCCGCCGAGCAGGGCTGCCACCCGGCCGTTGCCGCTGTTCTCATAAATCGGGGCATCACCTTGGCGGAACACGCCGAACGCTTTCTTCGACCGTCCCTTCAACACCTCTGCTCCCCTTTTGTCTTCAAGGACATGGACAAGGCCGTGTCTCGGATTGTTCAGGCACTGCGGGAGGATCAAAACATTCTCATCTTCGGCGACTATGACGTGGACGGCATGACCGCCACGGCCCTACTCTTTGAGTTTTTCTCTCACGCAGGCGCAAAGGTCGATTACTACATTCCGGATCGGTTGACGGAAGGCTATGGCCTTAGCGCCCATGCCGTATCCCGGCATGCCGCGTCGAACCGAGTCGATCTCATCATCACCGTGGATTGCGGGATCACATCCGGTAAGGCGGTGGAGGAGGCCAAGGCCCGAGGCATAGACGTAGTCATTACCGATCACCATGAACCGCCCGATCACCTTCCCCCCGCCTATGCCATCGTGAATCCGAAACGCCGAGACTGCTCTTCCGGACTGCGAAGTCTCGCCGGAGTCGGCGTTGCCTTCAACCTGGCGCTGGCACTCCGAAAACGACTGCGGGATGAGGGCTTTTGGAACAACGGTAATCGGGAACCCAACCTCAGGGCTGCTTGTGACCTGGTCGCTCTGGGAACGGTAGCGGACATGGTCCCGTTGTTGAGGGAAAATCGCATTTACGTAAAAACCGGACTGGCGGTGCTCAGCACGTCTCCCAGACCGGGTCTTCAAGCCCTCATGGAAACAGCAGGGCTTTCCGGTCGAACGCTCGACACACGGGACTTGGCCTTCCGATTGGCCCCTCGGCTCAATGCGGCGGGAAGACTTGCGCACGCCTCCCAGGGGTGCAAGCTCCTGACTACCCGGAGCCGTCACACCGCCCGACCGATCGCCGAGGAACTGGATCGCAAGAACAACCAAAGACGAGATATGGAGGCGGCGATTTTCGGCGATATCACCAAACGACTCGATGGGGATCCGGATTTGCTGCCCGGGGCACTTGTTTTGGACAGTCCGGCGTGGCACCAAGGGGTAATTGGTATTGTCGCCTCTCGGCTGGTCAATCGGTATATGCGACCGGTCGTCTTGATCTCCGTTGAGAACGGCCTGGGGAAAGGGTCTGCCAGAAGCCCGGAGGGGTTTGATATATTCCACGCATTTAAGACGTGCGGCAGTCACCTGGAAAGGTTCGGCGGCCATGCCGTGGCTGCGGGACTCACCATCAAGGCTGACAACATCGCCGGTTTCCGGGAGGCCTTCCAGCGAATTGTGGCCGAAAATGCAAGGCCGGAAAGCTTCGTACCTACGCTCGACATTGACACCGAACTCGAGGTCCCGGACATTTGCCCCGACTTGGTCGACGAACTTGACCTTTTGGCCCCTTTCGGCTCCGGAGCCGACGAACCCCTATTCGTCGTTTCCGATCTTTCCGTGGAATCCGCCCAGACGGTTGGATCGGGCCACACAAAGATGAGATTGTCCCCCCGTAACGGGCATATGACCAAGGCCTTCGACGCCATCCTGTTCAACCAGGATATCGGAAACGCTCCGCCCCGACGGTTTGAGAAAGTGGCGTGCAACGTTCGGTGGAATCACTGGATGAACCGAAAACGGATACAGTTAATCATTAAGGACTTTGTTTAAGCGTCTCGGGGAGTATCATGAAAAAACCAATAGAAAACTACTGGAACCGCCGCCTGCATGCGCTCAAAGAGAGCTTGGAAGGCAATAACTTCGAGGTCTTCGTGGTGAACGATTCGGCGGCTGCAAAGGATGTCGTACTCAACCGGATCCTGCCCGCAACAGGTGCCAAGACCGTCTCTTGGGGCGGATCATTGACCTTCACCGCGTCGGGACTCTATGAGGCGATCCGAGATCTCAACGACTTGCAAGTGCTCGACACCTTCGACAAGAAGCTCGACGACAAGGAAAAATTGGAGTTAAGGCGGCAATCCCTCCTGGTCGACCTCTTTTTTACGGGAACCAATGCCGTTACGGAAACCGGAAAACTGATCAACCTCGACATGTTTGGAAACCGGGTGGCGGCGATGACCTTCGGCCCGAAGCATGTAGTAATCTTAGCGGGACGCAACAAAATCGTGGCCGACATTGAACAGGCGATGTTCCGCATAAAAAACTACGCGGCCCCCGTCAACACCATGAGACTCGATAAAGAAACACCGTGCAACAAGACGTCGTTTTGCCAAGACTGTCAGAGTCCCGAGCGGATCTGCAATACATGGACAATCACGGAAAAGTCTTTTCCCAAAGGACGAGTCAAGATCGTGCTCATCAACGAGGATATGGGATTCTAACCGGGTCACTCTCCTCCGCTTGAATGGGTATCGCCCTCGGTTTCCCGGAATCGACATTCAGCGCACCAATTTAACGCGTTTAACCACAACGGTTGTTTCCGGCACCATGACATGCAGTGTATGAGGTATATATGAAAATTTCATCTTTGAAGACACTGGCCCTTCTCGCCATGATAGGAGGCTTAGCCATGTCCTGTGCAGCCCCTCAAGCCAATTGGCGTTCCCCTTATAAGGCGATCGGCTCACTCGAGAAAGGTAATATCGTCCATCTTCCCACGGGGGTGACGGTTACCAAAGAAGAGATGATAGAGATGATCGCCGACGCCCGGATCGTCTACGTGGGTGAATCCCACGACAATGTCGACGCCCATCGAGTCCAGCTTGCAATTTTAAAGGCCCTGGCTCAACGCAATCCGGGAAGGATTACCGTAGCCGTGGAGATGCTCAAGCAGTCCTCACAAGATATCGCCGACCAATGGAGTTCGGGCGAACTCGGAGAAAAAGATCTCGTGCGTCGCTGGGTTGCCGACTGGAGTAACGATTTCGCCTACTACCGGGATATCTTAACCTATATCCGGGACCACCGGATCCCACTGCTCGCTTTACGGGCCCCCGACACTTGGATGGCGAAAGTCAAAGGAGAAAACGCCGCCGACGGGGACGCTCCAGAGGTCTCACTACCGGAACTGGATGTGCAAGACCCGTATCATCGGTCGCAAATTGAGGCGATCTTTGAAAAACATCCGGGAGCCAACGATTTCGAACAGTTTTACAAGGTGCAGGTCTTATGGGATGAATCAATGGCCGCCCGTATTCATGAATACCTTATCAGTGAAGCGGGAAAAGGTCGGCAGCTGGTCGTCTTCGCCGGAAGTCAGCATATCGAACACGGCTTCGGCATTCCCAGGCGGGTGTTTAGACGAATTCCCGCGTCTTATCGGATCATATTGCCGGTGCCCCTAGAGGCCCCCAAGCGCCCGAAGCACCGGCTCATGCGCGGCGTTTCTCAGCCTGAAGTGCCGTTACCGGCGGGAGACTTTCTCTGGGCGGTAGGTTACGAAGATCTGGAAGACGAGCGCGTCTATCTGGGGGTGATGGTTCAACCGGCGGAAAACGGTATCAAGATCATCGGCATCAGCAAGGAGTCAGCGGCAGCCGAGGCAGGGCTGGAAAAAGGGGATATCATCAAGGCCTTCGACGGACAGCCGGTGGACACCACTTTCGATTTGACCTATCTGATCGGCCGAAAAGAACCGGCGGACACGGCCACCCTGGAAATCCTTCGGGGTGAATCACTTCTGTCGGTGGAAGTTACGTTCAAGGAGGGCGGATTTCACTAGCAAGGATTCGACCCCTTGAACCCTTTCTTCTCAACAACACTTTGTAAACCCACAGAAGTGGCAGAGCATACAGCCTTCCTCGAAGCTCACGGTCTGGCCACACTCCGGGCAGGTTTCCCCCAGTAGACTCTTTTTCTTGCCGTGTGCTTGCGTTCCACCCTGAGTGTAATGCTCCTCGAGGACGCGGGCAATGGCATCGGGAACGGACAAGACGAGCCCTCCCTTCTGAAAAACCGGGTGTTCGCCGCCAATGCCTTTGAGCTGTTTAATTACCTCCTTCGCGTTTACTCCGGACCGAAAGGCCAAAGAGACCAGACGGCCGATGGCCTCCGTCTTTGCCGTGGTCGATCGTCCCGACTTACCGATGGTGGCAAACACTTCAAACGGCCGGCCTTCAAATTCGGTCACCGTTACATAGAGATTCCCCATACCCGTGGCCATCTTTGTGGTGAACCCCCCTAAGGTCTCCGGACGTTCTTTTGCTCTGCCCCCCGCGAAGAAAAGGCCGTTGCCTTTCTCTTTTCCCGCACCCAAAGAAAGCACCTGGTTTTCCTTGCTCCCGTCCCGGTAAATAGTCACGCCCTTACATCCCAGTTCATAGGCCAGATCATAGATCTTTCGCACATCCTCCGCGGTGGCGTCCCGGGGCAAATTGACGGTCTTCGATACCGCATTATCCGTATATTTCTGGAAAGCCGCCTGCATCCGTATATGCCACTCCGGAGCGACGTCATGGGCGGTGACAAAGACCTTCCGGACGTCTTCCGGGATTTCTTTCATGTCCCGGATGCTTCCTTTTTCGGAAACGGCATCCATCAAGGACGGGCTGAAAAAGCCGCCTTTCCTGGCCACCGTCTCAAAGTAAGGGTTAACCTCCGTAAGCTTGTCGTTGTCCATTACGGTCCGGACAAAACTCAGGGCGAACAGCGGTTCAATGCCGCTGGAACAACCGGCGATAATACTCAACGTCCCGGTAGGAGCGATCGTGGTCGTGGTAGCGTTTCGCAAGGCCTTTCCGGTGTCGCGGAACACACTCTTTTCAAAATTGCCGAACACACCCCGGGACTCCGCCAGTTCTTTGGAAGCCTCATGGGACTCAGTTTGAATGAAGGCCATAATCTCCTCGGCCACCGCCAGCGCCCCTTCGCTGTCATAGGGTACTCCCAAACGGTACAGAACGTCGGCAAACCCCATGACCCCCAGGCCGATCTTGCGATTGCCTTTCACCATCTCATCGATCTCCGGGATGGGGTATCTAGACATATCAATCGTGTCATCCAAAAACCGAACCGCCTGGTGGACGATTTCACGAAGCCCATCGTAGTCGATTACGGGGCCATGACCGTTTTCCGTAACAAACTTCGCCAGATTGATGGATCCCAGATTGCACGCCTCCATAGGCAGCAAAGGCTGCTCTCCACACGGATTGGTACTTTCAATTTCACCGATTTGCGGCGTGGGATTATCTTTGTTGATCCGGTCCAGAAAAACGATACCCGGATCTCCGTTCTCCCACGCCTGCTTCACCAATGCCTCGTAAACCTGAGCGGCGTCCAGCTTGCCCACCTTTTCGCCGTTCCGGGGCTCTACCAGATCGTAGGGCTCTGCGTTTCGCGCCGCTTCCATGAACGCCTCCGTCACCCCGACGGAAATATTGAAATTATTCAGCTCCTGGTGATGGTCCTTACAATAGATGAATTCCATGATATCGGGATGATCCACTTTCAAGATGGCCATGTTGGCGCCCCGCCGGGTTCCACCCTGCTTTACCTGTTCGGTCGCCGTATTGAATATCCGCATAAAAGAAACGGGCCCCGAGGCCACCCCACCCGTCGAGCCGACCCGGCTGTCCTTGGGACGCAACCGAGAAAAGGAAAATCCCGTTCCTCCACCGGATTTGTGAATGAGCGCCGCATTCTTCAAAGAGTCAAAGATGCCCTCCATACTGTCTTCGACGGGCAGCACGAAACAGGCGGCCAATTGACCCAGGCTGCGACCGGCATTCATCAGGGTGGGTGAATTGGGCAAAAACTTGAACTCGGTCATCATCTCATAGAACGTCTCTTGGGCCCGTTTCACGTCCGAGGCATCTCCGTAATTCGCCTCAGCCTTGGCAATGTATTTGGCCACCCGCGCGAACATATCCGCCGCCGATTCGATCACCTCGCCGTCTTTGTCCTTCTTCAGGTATCGTCTTTCCAATACCTGCTTGGCGTTGTCCGAAAAGACCAGGCCGTTTTTCACCAAGATGGACTTATCCAGGCAAATCGGCTGCATCTCCGTCAGCCCGCACTCCAGCAACTTGGCTTCTATCATCTTTTCTATAACCGGAAGCGGGATGGTAAAAAGATTCATGTTGTCGATCTCTTTTCGCAAAAATCGGCTGATATCCAGGGCCTGGTCCGCATTGATCGGATGGTCCCGTATCAAAATGTCTGAAAAACGATCGTCATCCCAGCGATAGTGACTCAGATCGAAGCGGCCGTCCTCGGTAACCAGAACCTTTCCCCTTTGCCCCATTGCCCCCCCCGCTTACATGTATAACTCAAGTTTCGCACCCTGTATTTTAACCCGACTGCCTCCAACGCGAAACTCCACAGCCGCCGATATGCAGGCAGGCGAAGCGCTTGCAGAACCGTTCAAATCTTGTGCGAAATCCCGAAAAGAATTATTGTGGGCGGTCAGCTGCCACTTCAAAGCGTTGCACCGACCATGGCCCCTACTTTTCACACACCATGTAGTATGTCAACAGAAAATGGAGCCCCACATATGGAAACCGATAATGTTTTGAAAGCACTCGAAAAACGGGACACAATGTGTTATCAGGTTAATGCGTTATCGGGTGCAGGCTCAGTTTGCTACCTTGGGAACCCGGAAATCAGTAAACGAGAGCAAAGAACTCAAAGGCTTCCAGTAAGCCCACAAAGGACGAACCGCGTAAGTGGAAACGCATGCCGTAGAGATAGAAATCAAGTTCCACCTGCCGACCCCCGAAAGGACCCGGGCGGACATTCTATCTCTGGGCGCTACATCCATGGGACGCCTGTTTGAGCGAAATGTCTGTTTCGAAAACAAAGAAAGGACCTTCAAGGTCCGAGATATCCTCCTGCGATTAAGACGGGATGACAAGTCGCGGCTCACTTTCAAATCACCTCCGGACAGCCGGGACGACCAGTTTAAGGTCTATAACGAACTGGAGGTCGAGATAAGCGACTTTGAAACCTGTTTTGCCATCTTGGAGCATCTGGGCTTTCTTCCGGAAAAAACCTACGAGAAGTGGCGAGAGACCTTTGTCTTAGACCAGACAAAGCTCCTGATTGACACGACACCACTGGGGACCTTTTTGGAAATTGAGGGCGACAGGTCGAAGATATCGGCCCTGGCCAGACAACTCGGGTTCGATTGGCGGCACAGAATCTTACTTAATTATTTGGAAATATTTGATATTATCAATAGACAGGAACGCCTCGGGCTCACCGACATGACCTTTGACAGCTTCCGCTCCGTGGGCGTGGACCTGTCTGATCATCTGCCCGACCTGTTTGTTGCATGAAGGTCCGTAACGGGGAACGCCGGGTGAAAACATTGCGCATACTCTCTCTCAACCTGCGATTCGGCCTGGCCGATGACGGCCCGAATGGTTGGCCCTATCGCAAGGAGGCTGTGGTTAAACTTTTCCGGCAAGAAGACCCCGATATTATCGCCACCCAAGAAGTCAACCACTTTCAAGCGGATTATCTGGCCGAACACCTAACCGAATACGAATACATCGGCCGACGCCCCCAGGCCCCCCATTTTTGGCAAGACAACATCCTCTTTTTTAAAAACCGTATCACTTGTCGCGAGGCGGATCACTTTTTTCTCAGTCAAACCCCCGACATCCCAAGCCGATCCTTTGGAAGCCGGTTTCCCAGACAAGCCACCTTGGGGCGTTTTCAAATCGACGGATGCGATTTTGTTTGCGTCAACACCCACTTTGATTTTGACACCCCCGCTCAACTCGGCGCCGCCCGGGTCGTTCATAGCCGTTTAGAGGCCTACCGGACGGGCCTGCCGGCCATTTTGATGGGCGACTTCAATGCCACACCGGACAGTGTCTGTTATCAGTGGCTAACGTCGGAAAAAAGGGATAATGGAGGGCGTTTCCGAGAGAGTTTCACAGCCCCGTATCCGAGCACCTTTCATCGTTTCACCGGTCGGCCCACTGCCGGATACATCGATTGGATACTCTTTCGCGGCAGCCTGTGGTTGGAATCCTGCCGGGTGATGGATCAGCCGATCGACGGCGTCTACCCGTCGGACCACCATCCGGTTACCGCTGTCTTCTCCTGTGGTGTACCGCCGGTTGCCGGTCCGACGGCACATCCCCCCGAGCAAGGGGAGAACCCATGAATGCCGAATGGCTTGAATTCTTAAAAAAGGATTATCTTCAGGGATTCCCGGCCTATTGCGGCTTCTCCGTAAAACATGCCGCTTTCGGCGAGTTCGTTACGCATCTCACCGTACAGAATATCCACAAGCAACAAGACGGATTCGTCCACGCCGGCGTGGTGGCCACTATGGCGGACCATACCGCCGGCTACGCAGCATACACGACCGTGGAACCGGCATATCGGATTTTAACCGTTGAATTTAAAATCAATTATCTGCGCCCCGCCGGGGGACCTCTGGTGACGTGCCACGCGAAGGTTATCAATACCGGTAAACGGATCATTGTCTCCGAGTCGGAGGTCTTTTCCGGAGACGATCTCGCCGACGACGAACGGCCACCGACGCAACCGAAACTGGTATCCAAGGCCATGGTGACCCTCATGGTCGTCCCGGCCTCTTCCCTGAATTCCCCTCGAGCCAAAGATGATGACCGGTGAAAAGTCCCATGCCGAACATCCGGTATTTCGCCCTGCGGACCGCCGCCGGCAAGGGCCGGCCTTCTGTCCCCAGGTGTCGATCAGTGTCAAAGACTTGACGAAACCACCAATCTCGCGTAAGAGGGAAGACATGGTGAGCACCGATAACGCGGAAGGGAAAGGAGCGGGATATGACGTGCAGGTATGAAGAAATGTACCGACGGTCCATAGAAGACCCCGAAGGGTTTTGGGCGGACGCGGCCAAGGAATGTCATTGGTACAAGCAGTGGGACGCCGTCTTGGACAAATCGAATGAACCCTTCTATCGCTGGTTCCCCGGGGGCGAAATCAACACCTGCTACAACGCCCTGGATTGCCACATCGACAATGGGCGGGGCGAGCAGGACGCGCTCATCTACGACAGCCCGGTAACCGACACCCTAAAGAAATTCACCTACCGGGAGCTGAGAGACCAGGTGGCCCTCTTTGCCGGTGCCCTGGCCGACCAGGGGGTGAAAAAAGGGGATCGGGTTCTCATCTACATGCCCATGATACCGGAGGCTGTCATTTCCATGCTGGCCTGCGCTCGTTTGGGGGCCGTACATTCCGTTGTCTTCGGCGGGTTCGCCCCCTCCGAACTGGCCACCCGGATCGAAGACGCCCACCCCAAGGTAATTGTTTCCGCTTCCTGCGGCATCGAATTCTCGAAAGTGATACCATACAAGCCCATGCTGGACAAAGCGCTGGACATGGTAACGGCAAAACCCCATAAATGCATCATATCCCAGCGCCCGCAAGCAAAAGCCGAATTGACCGAGGGGCGGGACCTGGATTGGGAGACGGTCATGGCCGCTGCGCAACCCCACGATTGCGTTCCCGTTTTAGCCACGGATCCCCTTTATATCCTTTACACCTCCGGCACCACGGCCCAACCCAAAGGCGTGGTAAGAGACAACGGCGGGCATGTGGTTTCCCTCAAGTGGACAATGAAGCACATCTACAACGTCGACCCCGGAGATGTCTATTGGGCGGCTTCCGACGTGGGGTGGGTGGTAGGCCACTCGTATATCGTCTATGGGCCCCTTTTTCAGGGGTGTACAACGGTTCTTTTCGAGGGCAAACCGGTCAAGACGCCCGATGCCGGCGTTTTCTGGCGGGTCATATCCGATCACAAGGTAAAGTGTATGTTCACGGCGCCGACCGCTTTCCGGGCCATTAAGCGCGAAGATCCCCGGGCGGAGCTGATGAAGCAATACGATCTGTCTTCTTTTCGTTATCTCTTTCTCGCCGGCGAACGATCGGACCCGAACACCCTTCATTGGGCCGAAACCAACCTGGGGGTACCGGTCATTGATCACTGGTGGCAGACGGAAACCGGATGGGCGATCAGCGCCAATTGCCTCGGGCTTCGCCATTTTCCGGTCAAGTACGGCTCGGCCACCAAGCCGGCGCCGGGGTGGGACCTGCAAGTCGTGGACGAAAACGCCGACCCCGTCAAGCCGGGCCAAATCGGGTCTTTGGTAGCCAAGCTACCGTTACCGCCGGGAACGCTGCCTACCCTCTGGAATAACGACAGTGGGTTCAAGGCGGCGTATCTGGAAACATTCCCCGGCTACTACAAAACGGCCGACGCCGGATATATGGACGAGGATAATTACGTCTTCGTCATGTCCCGCACGGACGACATCATCAATGTCTCGGGGCACCGCCTTTCCACCGGTGCCATGGAAGAGGTTTTGTCTGATCACCCCGATGTAGCCGAGTGTGCGGTCTTCGGGGTCCGGGACGATCTCAAGGGCCAAGTACCTGTCGGACTGTTGGTCCTTAAGGCCGGCGTAAGCCGCAACAACCAGGAGATCATCGGGGAAGTCATCCACGCCGTCCGGGACAAGATCGGCCCCGTGGCCGCCTTTAAGACAGCCACCGTGGTTAACCGCCTGCCCAAAACCCGCTCCGGCAAGGTCTTGCGCGGCACCATGCAAAAAATCGCCGACGGCAAAGAGCCGGCTGTTCCGGCGACGATCGATGATCCGGCGATATTGAAAGAAATTGAAGAAGCCTTGACCGCCATCGGCTATGCCCGAGCCCGGAAACGTTAACCGGCTTCCATCCATAACGGCCCTTCCAGCATCGAGGAGCCTGTCGGCGCACACTCACACAAGCCAAACCTTTTTCACATGACCTTGGGAATCTCTTTGCACAAGTGTGCACTTTTCTGCTCCTGATATCTCCGGAAAACCCTGTTCAGGGTAAAGTTTCGTTGCCCATCCGTCGATTAAGAACGTATGCTCACCTAGAGCGAAGGTGTCAGCCGCGTTGCTTCGCGCCCCGCTCTTCGGCATGGAATTTATCAGGCAGGTCGCCTATCCCGAGATAAGGAGTCGGACCCATGTCTTTGGACGCCATAGAAAAGGAAGAAGAAGACCGCATCCAATATGAGTTGCAACTGGCCGGTCAGGGTGGAAATCGGTGGAAGACGTGGCCGGGATCCAAGAAAGCCAAAGAACAGCAAGAATCCCGCCCCGTGCAAGTCCAATCCTCGGAAGACTATATTCTCACCCTGGAAAAGATACGGCGCTAGTGTTGCGTCCCGAACATCGTTTCAACACGTATAAAGCTGAGTTAAGCCGTACCGCGGCTTCCTGTCGGCAACGAAGTTTGTCACAGATTTGTCAGGTAACGCCTGGCGGCGTAACCCGACCTACACGCTACAAGCGTTGGGGCCACTTCAAATTTCAATGTGCCTAACTGTCTGAGACCCCTAGAGACCCTTGATTCCGTTGGCGAAATGGACGTCGAATGCAGCACAGACGTTGTAAGACTTATATAACAAATTCAGAAAAGACAGCCCCAACGGAATTTAGGGTCTCTTGGGGCCGAGTTTTAGGCGCCTTGAAATTTGAAGCGGCCCCAACGCGCGACCTTCTCAAACAAGACAAGTCAACTTCGTTGGAAGTGAAACCAGCGTATGCCCGTCCCCTGGCAGCCTGTCGGCGCACTGCTATTTTTGATTTGCCTTAACGGTAACAATCCGATATCCTTCTAAAGATTAAGCAGTTTTTTTTGAACGCCCACTTCCGTCGGAGGCCTTTTTGCGTTCCGGCACGTTGAACCGTATCCGGTCAGTTTGGCCGAAATAGATCCGCTGTAATAGAAACCGGCCGTCATGCGTTATTATCCAGTAAATTTGGATGTTCAAAACAAGGATTGTTTGGTTGTCGGGGGCGGAACAATCGGAGAGCGTAAGGCAAAAACGCTTCTGAGTTGCGGGGCTACACTCTCCATTGTCAGCCCTGAAGTCACTCCGAGTTTGGAAGAACTGGCTTCGGCCGGTGAGGTCCGCATCGAATACAGACCCTACCTCCCCTCGGATCTGAACGGTAAGTTTCTGGTCATCGGTGCCACCGCTGATGAGGCGGTCAACCGGCAAATCAGTCAAGACGCCGCCTCGAAAGGAATCCTGTGCAACATTGTGGACCGGCCCGAGTCGTGTACCTTCGTCCTGCCGGCGATTGTAGAACAAGGAGACTTGACCGTCGCCATTTCCACCTCCAATAAGAGCCCCGCATTGGCCAAAAGGCTGCGTCGGAAACTCGAAAAAGAGTTCGGTCCCGAATACGGACAACTCCTCAGCCTCATGGGGTCCGTACGAAGACGGCTGATTGCCGAAAATGACTCGCCGGAGGCCAACAAGGCCAAATTCGAGCAATTGCTGGACACGAACCTCTTGGAACTGTTTCGGCAAGGCAGAATGGGAGATATCGATAATAAACTCAAAGAGATCTTAGGGAAGGAATACAATTTGCAAAGCCTTCTAAATCGACGCGTTCGCAATCAGCATCGATGACGCATTTCAACGAAAATCGCTTTTTGCATAACGGGTCCGAATCTTCGAGAGGATAAGGCATGGGCTTGGTATTCGGTTTTACGATCGCCTGTTATATCATCAGTTCTTTGGGGTATCAGGGCTACATTCTGTTCCAAAAACGTCCGGTCTATCGTATCTCAAGTATATTCCTTGGGATCGGGTTCGCCTGCCATACCGGGGTCTTGATCACCAACTATATTCAGTCGGGGTACATCCCCGTTCACAGCCTTCACGAAGCCCTTTCTACCTTTGGATGGGCGGTTATCGGTGTCTTCCTGGTCCTGCAAATCAGATTTCACCTCATGGTATTAGGGGCCCTGGTTGCCCCCTTGGCCACCCTGGCGGTTATAATCTCGTCCATGCTGCCCCGAGCACAGGTTGAACTGGCACCGTTCGTCCAAGATCTGTGGCGAACGGTTCATATGGGAACCCTGGTATTGGGAAACGCGGCTTTCGCCATTGCTTGCTTGGTGGGGATACTCTATCTGATCCAGGAAAAGACCATCAAAAACAAAAACCAGGGCTTTTTCTTCCGGAGGCTTCCTTCTCTGAAGCTATTGGACTCTACCGGCTATGCGAGCCTTATTGTCGGGTTTCCCTTACTCACCTTCGGCATCATTTCCGGCGTTGTTTACGCCCAAACCGTCCGGGGGACGTTTTGGAGTTGGGACCCCAAAGAGATTTTCGCCGTGGTCACCTGGCTGGTCTATGCGGCCCTCCTCCATGAACGCCTGGCCGTCGGTTGGCAAGGCCGTCGTGCGGCTGTAATGACCATTATCGGATTCTTGGTCCTGTTGTTTACGTTTTTTCTTTTTTTCACGAGTTAGATTCGATGACGTCGCGGATAGACCTTGCAGATATGACCTGTTGGAGACTGAATTAATGGCGGCGAAAAAGCAAATCATTGCTATCGGCTTGAACCACAAGACAGCTCCCGTCGAGGTGCGTGAACGCCTGGCCTTTTCCAAAGAAGACACCTCAAAGGTCCTTCAGGCGATGGAGCAAAATCCCTACGTAGATGAAATCGCCCTGTTTTCTACATGTAACCGGGTGGAATTTCTCCTTACCAGTGAAGACCCGGTCCAGGCGGAAGAAGAAGTAAAGGATTTCATGGCCGAGTTCAAGGGCACCCCACGACACATTTTTGAAGAAGCCTTGTACGTGCGAAAGGGAGACGAGGCAACGAAACATATATTCTGTGTCGCTTCCAGCTTGGATTCCATGGTCGTCGGAGAGCCGCAAATCCTTGGACAAATCAAAGAGTCCTACACGGAAGCCTGCCGGCACGGAAGCTGCGGCGTCATTCTAAATCGCCTCATGCACCGGTCTTTCTCGGTAGCCAAGCGGGTCCGAACGGAAACCGGCATCGGCGATCACGCCGTATCCATAAGCTATGCCGCCGTTGAACTGGGCCGAAAAATATTCGGTGAACTTCAAGGCAAGGCGGTTTTACTCCTTGGCGCCGGTGAAATGGCCGAACTGGCGGTGGAACATCTGGTAAACAACAAGGCCGGACCCATTTTTGTGGCCAACAGAACCTTTGAACGGGGTGTAGAGCTAGCCGATCGATTTCGGGGAACCGCTATCCGTTTTGAAGAAGTCAGGGCTTACCTGGAAGAGGTGGACATCGTCATCAGTTCCACGGGAGCAACGGACTACGTGTTGGTTCGTAAAGATTTCAAAGGATTGATGCGAAGTCGTAAGAATCGCCCGCTCTTTTTTATCGACATCGCGGTGCCCAGGGATATCGATCCCGAAATAAACAAAATCAGCAATGTCTATGTGTATGATATCGACGACCTGAAAAACGCCATCCAGGAGAACCTGGAAGAGCGCAACCGGGCGGCCAACAAAGGAGAGAGAATCGTTGACGCCGCCGTCATTCAATTCCGTAACTGGTTTAAGAGCCTGGATGTCGTCCCCACCATCGTAGGCCTCAGAGACAAGGCCGAACAAATCAGGCAAAAAGAACTCGCCAAGACCTTCGCTTCCCTCAACACATTGTCACAACAGGATCGTTTGGCTATTGACAAGCTGACGCTGTCTCTTGTAAACAAAATGCTGCACGATCCCACGCTCTTCCTTAAGGCCAACGCCAACCGGGATCAAAAGGCCCTCTGTATAGAAATGGCGCGGCGCCTTTTCAATCTCGATGAATCCAACGGGCAAGAGCGGCAATAGATACCGGCGCAGGATCTCGCCACCCGGCGATTTCTCGGCACCGGTATCCGACAACCCGTGACGAAAAAGAATAGGGAGGTTAAATTTGAACAAGAAGGCGGCTTTTCTGTTTCCAGGGCAAGGGTCCCAGGTGGTTGGTATGGGGCGGGACCTTTACGAAGAATTTGACTATGTTCGAGAGATATTCGACATGGCGGACGATTTGACAAAAAGTCATATCTCCAAGCTCTGTTTCGACGGACCCATGGAGGAGCTCACGCTGACTGTTAACTTACAGCCCGCGGTTACGGCGGTCAATCTTGCCTGTTGGGCGGTACTGGAAAAAGAAGGAGGTCCGCCCTCCCTGACCGCCGGGCATAGCCTGGGAGAGTACAGCGCCCTGGCTTGCAGCAAAACCATAGACCCGGCGGGAACTCTCCGCCTGGTCCGGGAAAGAGGACAGCTGATGCACCGCGAGGCCACCAAGCATGAAGGGGCCATGCATGCCATCTTGGGCCTCGACATTGAGACGGTAGCGGGAATCGTCGCCGATGCGGCCTCAGAGGGCGTAGTCGCCGTGGCCAACCACAACGCCGAAAAGCAAATCGTCATCACCGGGAGCCCGCACGCCGTCGAGCAAGCCGCTAAAGTCGCCGCTGAGCAAGGGGCCAAGGCCATCCCCTTGAAAGTGAGCGGCGCGTGGCACAGCGAATTGATTCGGGGAGCCGAAGAAGACTTTCGGGCCGCCCTGAACCAGGTGACTTTCACTTCCCCGGAAATCCCCGTGGTTTTCAACGTAACCGCTGATTTTGAATCGGATCCCGAAAAGATCAAGGAAATCATGGACAGCCAGCTTTGCAACCCGGTCAAATGGTACGATTCGGTGCGGAAGATGTGCGATGAGCAAATCGAGGTCTTTGCCGAGGTTGGCCCGAAAAAGGTGCTCACCGGGCTCCTTCGAAAAATCGTCCCGGACGGTTATGACCACAAAACGTACAATGTAGACAGTCTCAAAGGGATAGAGGCATTTCTTAAAGCCGTATCTTAAAGCCGATGCCGTCTAAGCGTCATCAATCAAAGGAACCATGATGAGCGAAAACAAACCGGCGGATGCCTACAAGGACTTTCTGAAAGATATCGGGGATTTTTCACCGACCGAACAAGAAAAAACGGAAAAGAGGCCCGCAGGTGAGCGGGACACAGATGTTTCCGCCGTCGGGGCACGGGTACGGGCGGTTCGAACCGAAAAAGGGCTGACCATAAACGACATCAGCCAACGTACCGGATTGGAAAGCAACTACCTGGAGCGAGTGGAAAATCAGGCAATTTCACCGCCACTGGGCGCATTGATTAAAATCGCCAAGGCGCTGGACATGCGCCTGGGGCGGTTTATCTCTACGGGCGCGGTCAAACCGTCTACCATCGTACGCAAGGACCAGCGTCGGGTCATTTCCCGATTCACCTCCGCCCGGGGAGATCAGTACGGCTATACCTACGAATCCTTGGCGGCGGACAAAAAAGACCGGGAGATGGAACCGTTTATCGTCACCCTGGTACCTTCGGGCGCCAAAGAAGCGCTTTCCACCCATGCGGGCCAAGAGTTTATCTACGTCTTGCAGGGAGCGATAGAAGTCATTTTAAACGACCAAGCGGATGTCCTCTACCCGGGCGACAGCATCTATTATGACTCCAAGGTTCCCCACCTGGTCCGCTGTCACGGCGACGAAGAAACAGTCATCCTGGCCGTGCTGTATACCAAGGACACTTAGGGTTCGCGCAAAAATAACTTCACATTTTGCCCCGTCACTCACCTTGGAAAAAACAACCAGGCTTCCAACTCCTTGAAGTGATTCAAGTGGCGATCGGCACTTAATTGGGCGTTCTTGTAAGCAATGAAGGGCACCTGAGCGGCATCGGCGGTCAACTCGTCCACCTTCGAATCCCCGACATAGACCGCCTCCCGGGAATCGATGTTAAAATGCTTCAAAATTTTCACCAGCGCATCAGGTGCCGGCTTGGGAGACCGAACATCCAGGCTGGACACCACCAGATCGAAAGACGCGGTCAGCCCATGTTCCTCGAGGACGGCAGTCATGGTATCGGATCGATTGGTGGCAATGGCCGTCTTATAGTGGACATTCAACTTGGGCAGCAATGTTCGCAGATACGGCTCCATGCGCATCATGGGGATAAAACGCGTGTAACTCATCGCCTCTCGAAACGCCAGTGCCTCCGACAACCGTGAATCCCCTTGAAACAGATAGGCGACAGACTGTGTGGCCGTATTCATATGTACGTATTCAGCCTGTTTCGTGTCCATCTTGGGTTTTCCGAATTGAGTCAATATGGTATTATAGTAGGCCTCATTGGCTTCCTTGGAATCAAACATCACGCCGTCACAATCAAAAATGACCGCTTTTACCCTTGACCTCCTATTTTCCATCGCCATGGTATCGGATACCCCACTTCCGCCGCCGTAATCATTAGAAAATCCCTAGCGTCTTAATACGGATTTTGTTATATACACACCGTATTATATTTATTTTTTAAACAATTTCCAGAACATTTCTTTATCGAGATTCGCGGCCCAGCCCTACCGTAAGCATGGCCGGCCGTGAAGGGGTAACAGAACCGCTTGAATGATTTGGCAAAGATCCGCCTGATAAAAGCTATTTTGTGGATTTTCCTCTTGTGGGGACTTGCCGGGTGTGCCCGGACACCGACTCGCTTTGTCCCTCCACGCACTCCGTTGCCGAACACCGAGTTCACGGTCACTCGCAACGTCACGGCAACATGGCATGCCTTACTCAGAGCGCTGGAAGCCGACACGAGAATCACCGTCGCGACGACGAATACAAAACAGCGGAAAGTAATCATGGAATCTACTTCCGTAGACCTCCTCACCTATTGCGACTGTGGCCGTATGGGACAGGTTCCCCTCTCGGGAATGGCGCAGCGCAAAGGAACCATCACCTTGACCCCCACGGCACCCCAGGAAACCGTGGTCCGTATCCGCACCGACTACTGGACGACATACAAGTGGAAGAACGCTCAGGGCGATGTCGTTCGAAGGGAGACCGTCCCCTGCGTTTCGAACGGACGGTTTGAAAGGCGGCTGTACCGAAAGATACGGGGCTATCTGGCCCCGTAGCCCAACCATGGTCCCGGAGACAGCCTCATAATGGAGCCGGAGATATCATGAAAATACGAACCAAAATCTGGATAAGTGATGACCATGAACAGGTGATCTTCGGGAACGGGAGAGTCCGGATCCTGGAAACGATTCAACGCCTCGGTTCCATGAACAAGGCGGCACAGGAGTTAAAAATGTCCTACCGCGCGCTGTGGGGCCGGATCAAATCGACAGAGGACCGCCTTGGCAGAAAGATCCTCGTTACCCACCCGGGTGGGGGAAGACACGGGGGGTCGACGTTGACACCGGACGGGGAAAACTTCCTCAAGGTTTTTAAACAGCTCCGAAACGACGTTGTCGCGCTGGCCGACAAGGAGTTCGAAAAGGAATTCGGAAAGAACCACGATGAGACATAACCGCCACATATACCTGCAAATGAAATCCGTGGAAGAGGCGCGGCGGCTCTTTTTCAGCCGCGTTTTCCGAGACGAACCGGTCGGGGAGGAAACATTACCGGTGACCGCGGCCGTCGGACGAATCACGGCCCAACCCGTGTTCGCAAGATTTTCCGCACCCACCTTTCATGCAGCGGCCATGGACGGCATCGCGGTGACGGCGGACCGTACCTTTGGCACCACCGTCGACAAGCCCAAACGCCTCGAAGTGGGAAAAGAGGCTTTTTTTGTCAATACCGGCCAGCCGATGCCGGAGGGCACCAACGCGGTCATCATGATAGAACAGGTACTGGTAGAGGGAGAAGACGGGGTGATAATCGAATCGGCCGCCTATCCCTGGCAATATGTCCGAAAAGTAGGAGAGGACATCGTCGCCACGGAATTGATTCTTCCCCAAAACCATTGCATTCGCCCGTATGACGTGGGAGCCCTGTTGAACGGCGGGATATTTACCGTCCCCGTAAAGACCCGACCGAAAGCAGTCGTCATTCCCACCGGCTCGGAACTGGTCAGCCCGGCGGCGTTAGGCGATCAAGCTCCGGGTCCCGGGCAAGTAGTGGAAAGCAACTCAGCCGTCCTGGCTGCTTTGATCGACGCCTCGGGCGGAGATCATGTGGATCATCCCATTGTGCCCGACGACTATGAGTGGATTTTGAACGCCGTAAAAACCGCCGTTGACGCCGACAACCAGGTAATCATCATCAGCGCCGGATCGTCCGCCGGCTCAAAAGACTATACCGCGGCCGTTATCCGGGAATTGGGTGAGGTCCTCGTTCACGGGGTTACCATGATGCCCGGGAAACCGACCATACTGGGCATTATAAACGGAAAACCCGTCATGGGAAACCCGGGGTACCCGGTTTCCGCCATCTTGGCCTTTGAAATATTTATAAGACCCTTCCTCTACCGTTTCCAGGGTTTGCGGACTCCGCAACGACCCAGGGTTCAGGCCGTCACCGCTAAGAAAATCCCGTCAAAGTTGGGCCTGGACGAATTTGTCCGCGTTAAGCTGGGGCAGGTGGATGAACACCTCATCGCCTCTCCCCTGCCGAGGGGCGCCGGGTCCGTAACCACCCTTACGGAAGCGGACGGCATCATCGAAATAGCCAGTGACGTGGAAGGCCTACAGGGAGAACAGGCCACCTCGGTTGAACTCCTCAAGGACCTTTCTCAGATCGAGAATACCGTGGTAGCCGTGGGGAGCCATGACAACACCCTCGATATCCTTGCCAACGAGATGATTGCCCGGAATCCTGATTATAGACTGTCATCCACCAATGTCGGCAGCTTGGGCGGACTGATCGCCCTGGGCAAAGGATATTCCCATGTGGCGGGTTCTCATCTTTTGGACACGGAAACCGGCACCTATAATATCACGTATGTTCAGCGATACCTTCCCAAATTGGCCGTCCGATTGATCAACCTGGTGTACCGGGAGCAGGGACTGATCGTCGCCAAAGGAAACCCGAAAGGTATCGCCGGGATTACGGACTTGCAACGGCCCGACGTACAATTCATCAATCGACAAGCCGGATCGGGCACCCGCGTGCTCTTGGACGATCAACTGACGACAGCAGGCATTGCACCCGCGTCGATTTCCGGCTACGACCAAGAGGAATTCACTCACATGTCGGTTGCCGTGGCCGTCCTCAGCGGCGCCGCCGATGTCGGAGTCGGCATCTATGCGGCGGCCAAGGCCCTGAACCTCGATTTCATTCCGATCGTAACGGAAGAATACGATCTGGTAATCCCAACGCGCTTCTTTGAGGACGACAAAATAGCGTGCCTGCTCGAAACCATCGGATCATCGACCTTTCAGAACAAGGTCCGTGCATTGGGAGGATACGACACCGCCAAGACCGGCGCCCTTGTAGCCGAGAAAAAAGGAGGCCCATGAAAGCCAGCGTTTACTTTGCCGATCTCCGGACGACTCATACCGAAAACCTCATCGATAAGGTGGGGCGGCTCCTGAACAAGGTCGGGCTGGCCGATAAAATCGCCGATAAGGCGCTCATCGCCGTCAAACTTCATTTCGGCGAAACGGGCAATCTGGCCTATGTGCGGCCGGTGTACATCCGAAAAATCGTTGACGCCGTCGTTCAGGCGGGCGGTAAGCCCTTTTTGACCGATGCAAACACCCTGTATGTGGGAACCCGGAGTGACTCGGTCAACCACCTGATCACCGCCATTCGAAACGGATTCGACTACGCCGTCGTCGGGGCGCCGCTACTTATCGCCGACGGTCTGCGGGGCGGCAGCGAGGTCCCCATTGCCGTCGATCTCAAGCGCTACAAAACGGTCTACATCGGGTCCGAGATCGTCCGCGCCGATGCCCTCGTGAGTGTGGCCCACTTTAAAGGGCACGAACTTTCCGGCTTCGGCGGCGCCATCAAGAACGTGGGCATGGGGTGTGCCTCCAGGAAGGGTAAACTGGCCCAGCATTCCACGGTGTCTCCTAAAATAGATCGGCGTCGTTGCGAAGGCTGCGGGGAATGTATCGACCGATGTGCGCAACACGCGATCGTGCTGATGGAAGACAAGGCCAAGATCGACCCTGAAAAATGCGTAGGGTGTGGAGAGTGTATTCTCATTTGTCAGAAAGGAGCGATCAAGATCCGGTGGAACCAACAGATTCCGGTCTTTCTGGAAAATATGGTGGAATACACCGTGGGGGTGTTAAAAGGAAAGGAAGGCAAAGTCACCTTTCTCAACTTCATTACCGATGTTTCACCGGCTTGTGATTGCGTCGGCCATAACGACACGCCCATCGTCGGCGATATCGGCATCCTCGCCTCCGACGATCCTGTGGCCATCGATCAAGCATCGGTGGATCTGGTCAACAAAGCGCCGGGACGACCCGACTCGGCCCTCACCCGGAATCTCGCCCCGGGAGAAGATAAGTTTCGAGCCCTCTACCCTAAAGTGGACTGGGAGATCCAGCTGAATTACGGCCAAAAAGTCGGCCTGGGTACGAGGGAATACGATTTGATCGAGATTTGAGGCGACAGGCTCCTAGTCTTCTACTTTGGTTTGACGATGTTGGAGGTAGGCGTCTCGAAGCGCTTCGTAAGGATCAATGGATGCCTCCTTTAGGGTCTCATAATCGCCGATCCGATAAGACGTTTCGTTGAGCTTTTTCTCCCCGGTAATTCCCATGGACGCCCCCAGGGGCAAATAAGTCACCGGGTTCATGAACGCATCCCCGACGGTACCCACGGTATCCCGAAAGGTGGACGGTCCGAGAAAGGGCCAGACCACGTACCACCCATTGCCTACCCCATGGGCTCCCAAGGCCTGACCCAGGTCCTCATCCTTTTTGGTCAGATGGGGATAATCGTCGGCAGGACTTCCGAAACCAAACACCCCGAAGGTCGTGTTAAACAAGAATCGCGCAAATTCGGCTTGAGCCTGTGTCCCATTGCCTTGCAACAGAGAACTGGTCATGCGGATGGGCGTGGACAGATTGTCAAAGAAATTGCTGATGCCGGACCGAACCGGCGAAGGGACCACGGAAACATACCCTGAAGACACCGGCTTCAAGAACCAGAAATAGAGCTTATCGTTGAAGTTAAACATCATTCGGTTCCACGGTGCCAACGGGTCGGAAACCGCGTAAATCTCTTCCTCCAGCTCCTCGTCCAGAAAGTCCAGATCGTCGTCGAGATAGACGTCCTCGATCTGACCGTCCGCCACGCTTGACTCATCTTTGCCAGCCACCGGCGCCCCGGCGGGAATCTGCTCGTTGGGTCCGACAGCGGGTGCCACTGCCGACTTGACCGGCGGCGCGGGGGGAATGTCACTGGTTGGGTCTTCAACTGCACCCTTCATCGGCTGCGAGACGTTTTCAGCAGGGGCCGAGGCAGACGTAACAGGTGCTGTTTCATTCGGCTTGTGCGCACAACCGACCGAAACCACTACCAGAACCAGTAAAACCAAACGGAATGTAGACATCATCTTCATATTACCTTAGGGCTCGCGCAAAAAGAATAAACCGGTTTTCCCCTGCCGCATCTTACTCTTGTTCCGCCACTTTCTTTCGAAGCCGTTCAATGAGATCGGCGGGTGATTTTCTCATCAGAATCTTTCCGAATTGCGTCCGATAATTTTTGACCAGGCTCACACCCTCGATATTTACATCATATACCCGCCATCCACCGCGGCGGTTGAGCATCTTATAGTCAACCGGGATCTCGACGGTATCCCGCATGACCGCCGTCTTCACCAACGCCTTGGTGCTGTTTAACATTTCTTGTTTCCCAAACACGACCTCTTCGTTCTGATAGTCCTTTTGTATCTTGTCCAGATAGGTATTTCCCAGAAATCGTGCAAATACCTCGGAAAATTCCTTTCGTTCCATAGGGCTAAAGGCCCGCCAATTCCTGGCAAGGCTGCGTTTCGCCATTTCAGTGAAATCGAAGAGATTCCCAATAACCGACCAGATCTTTTCGCGGCCCGCCTCGACATGGTCTCCCTTTTGGTATTGGGGATCTTGCAAGACACTCACCACTTCGTCTATGGGCCCTCTCAGCGCGTCAAGCGGCTCCTGCGCACCGGAAACCGATGCGGCAAACATTCCAAACAGCCCCAAGGCCAACCAAACCATCACCTTTTTCATCGTCTACCCCCTATACACCGCCGAACACATACTTGCTGATCAACTCCTCCAGATCTACGGCGGATTCCGTTTCTATGATCATGTCCCCGGCCTCTAAGACCACGTCCGAGCCTCCCGGCGACATTTTAATGTACTTGTCCCCGATTAACCCCGAAGTTTTCACCGAAGCGATGACATCGTCCGTCAGGGTAACTTCCTTTCTGATTTTCATCTTTACCTCGGCCACCAATCGCTCATGATCCAGAGAAATGGCGTCTACCTGTCCAATCTGCACCCCTGCCATTTCTACGGCCGCCCCCGCCTTGAGTCCGGAAACAGACTGAAATTGAGCGCGAACCGGGTAGTGGTTTTCACCCAATAGTTCCATCTTCCCAAGTTTGATGGTCAGATATCCCACACAGAGGATTCCGATGATAACAAAAATGCCTACCGCTGTTTCCACCGAGCCCTTCTTCATGATTCCTCCAAAAAAAAAATCAGCCGATTCGAAACTCGCAGACTGCACTTCGCTTTGACTCCGCCCGAATAAGTATATCTTCCAACGGATTGTTTCGTCGGGCTTCAGCGAAACCGGCACTCACCTGGAAATGAAATCCCGGGTAGGGCCGAACCTCGGTAACATCGGCCAAGTCAACCTCTCTGGCCAATTTCTCACAGGTCAGCCGTGCACGATGTTCATTCGTGTTGGGAAGCAAGGCGATGATCTT
>CAYTTQ010000011.1:38650-44528 GCA_964440795.1 uncultured Desulfobacterales bacterium
TGAAAAATGATTTGCCCCTGGTCCAACATGGCAATGCGTTGTGAGATGTAAAAAACATCCGGGATTTCGTGGCTGACCACGATGCCCGTAAAGCCGAAGCGTTTTTGATAATCCGATATCATGCTGTGAACCGCGTTTTTTCGGATGGGATCCAGACCGGTCGTGGGTTCGTCGAAAAGTACCGTTTCCGGTTCCGTGATCAACGCTCTCGCTAGAGCCACCCGTTTTTTCATACCTCCCGACAACTGAGAGGGATACTTTTCTTCAATGCCCCTCAGGTCGAGATTGTCCATCATTTCAGCCACGCGCTGAAGAATGTCGCTCTCCCGCAGCGAGGATCGTTCTCGCAACGGCAAAGCGATATTTTCCAACACGGTCATGGAGTCAAAAAGAGCCGTTCCCTGAAACATATAACTGAATTTTCTTTTCAACTCCCGCCGCTGTTCCCGGTTCATACTGGAGAGGGGGTGCCCGTTGAACAACACCTCACCTGCATCGGGAGCCATCAATCCGATGATGTGCTTCAACAAGACTGATTTGCCCACGCCGCTCTTACCAATAATCGTGGTCACTTCACCTTGATAGATACACAGGTCCGCATCCTTCAGGATGACCTGTTCCCCGAACTGCTTCGATACTTTCTGAAACTCGATTAGCGGTACAGTCATAGCATCCTAAAGCAAAAACGAAGTCAGCACGTAATCCACCACCAGGATGAGCACACAGGACAACACGACCGCCGAGGTCGTGGAAAGGCTCACGCCTTTAGCCCCGAATCCATGCTTCCGGGTGTGGGTGAAATAACCTTGAAAACAACAGATAGTGACCACCACCACGGCAAACGCTATCGACTTGATACCGCCGCCGATGATGTCTCCCATAGCAATACTCGATTCCACCCGGGAGAAATATATGCCGGGATTGATGCCCAGCAGGCACGAACCGGTCAGATAGCCACCGAAAATACCGATGACATCAAAGAGCGCGGTAAGGAGGGGAAAGCTGATCAGTGCCGCGGCGACCCGGGGACCGACCAAGAATCGTATGGAGTCGATGTCCATGGTTTCCAGGGCATCGATCTCTTCTGAAATCCTCATGATCCCGATTTCGGCGGCCAAAGCGGATCCCGCTCGTCCAATAATCATAATGGCGGTCATCACCGGGCCTAGTTCGCGAATCAGAGACAGCGCCACCGCCGCCCCCAACAGGCCCTCTGAGCCGAATTTCACCAGGGTATAGTAACCTTGAAGTCCCAGGACCATACCGGTGAAGGCCGCAGTCAAACAAATAACGAAAACGGATTTCATCCCGATAAAGTAGACCTGGTGAACGATCTTGGAAACTTGAATAGGAACAGCAAAAATGAGGGCAAACCCCTTGATGAAGAACAGCGTCACCCGGCCCAACCCTTGAACCATCAGGATCGCTTTTCGACCCAGCCCCGCCACGGGAGAAATTACCCACTGATGTGAAGGCATCGCTTAACGTCTTTCCGGATCCAATGTGTCGATAAAAATGCGTTCACCCCGCCTCTCAGGCATCACCACGGTCGCCCGCCCGAACTGCGAGCCCGCACGTTCCGGTCCATTTGCCCTACACATAGCAGGAATTATGCCGCAATTCGGATACTTATTATTTTCAGGCAAGATTAAATAGTTATACCCCGAAAGTGGAGAGACCCCTGTGGTTCGGCGTCAAAATATTGACTCAACTCGTCGGGATCATTTGTGAAAAAGGCTCGGTTTTCATTGCCTCACGCCGTTCGTAAATGGTAAGTATATGGGGTGGTCGCATTAACCTTATCCATTTGCGGAGGTCCATCATGGCATTTCACGAACTGGCCGGGAAACCGGCTCCCCCAGAGCTACTGGTCAATATACCCAGGCTGGTCTGCACCTATTACACAACCCAACCCAACGCCGGCATTGCGGATCAGCAGATCTCATTCGGAACATCCGGTCATCGCGGCTCGTCGTTTAGATGCAGCTTTAACGAAGATCACATCATGGCGGTTTCTCAGGCGATCTGTGAATACCGGAAAGAAAAGGAGATAACGGGTCCGCTCTTTATTGGAATGGACACCCACGCCTTGTCCGAGCCGGCTCTGGCTACCGCTCTGGAGGTGTTTGCAGCCAATGAGGTCACCGTCATCGTTCAAGAGGGACGACGCTATACCCCCACCCCGGTCATCTCCCATGCCATTCTGGTTCACAACCAAGACCGGCAGGGAAAGCGGGCGGACGGTGTGGTCATCACGCCCTCTCACAACCCACCGGAGGATGGCGGCTTCAAGTATAACCCACCCAACGGAGGGCCTGCGGACACCAAAACCACGTCATTGATTCAAGACCGGGCAAATACCCTTTTGAGTGAGGGAAACAAGGGGGTTCGGCGTGTACCTTTTGAAAAGGCGATGGCCGCCTCGTCTACACACCAGTATGACTACATCCGTCCTTACACGGAGGACCTGACACATGTCATCGACATGGACGCCGTTTCAGCAGCGGGGTTGAAGATGGGCGTTGATCCCATGGGCGGAGCGGCCATTGATTTCTGGGAACCTATGGCTGAACGGTATAAACTCGATTTAGAGATCGTTGACAAGACCGTCGACCCGGCCTTTGGATTTATGACAGTGGACAAAGACGGCAAGATCCGCATGGACTGTTCGTCCACCCACGCCATGGCACGTCTGATTTCACTTAAAGACCGGTTTGATATCGCCTTTGGCAACGATCCGGACACGGATCGTCACGGTATCGTCACCAGGGGAGCCGGGCTTCTTAACCCCAATCATTACCTTGCGGTGTCGGTCTGGTACCTTTTTCAAAACCGTCCTGACTGGGATGCCCGGGCGAGTGTGGGTAAGACCTTGGTTTCAAGTTCCATGATCGATCGGGTGGCCAAACACTTAAACCGCGTGCTGTCAGAGGTCCCCGTGGGCTTTAAGTGGTTTGTCGACGGATTGATCGACGGATCGTACGGATTTGGGGGAGAGGAAAGTGCCGGTGCCACCTTCCTTCGTCGCAACGGCACGGTCTGGACCACGGATAAGGACGGCATTATCATGGATTTGCTGGCCGCCGAAATGACAGCCCGTACGGACCGGTCTCCCGATGAGACGTATGCCGATCTGGAAAACCGCTTCGGCCGGCCCCTGTATGAGCGTTTGGATACGCCGGCCACACCGGATCAAAAAGCCACTCTGAAAAAACTGTCACCGGCGATGATTACCGCCTCAAAATTGGCGGGAGAAGACATCTTGGCCACGCTTACCCATGCGCCCGGTAACGGTGCTCCCATAGGCGGGCTCAAGGTGGTAACCGAAAACGGGTGGTTTGCAGCCAGGCCCTCGGGAACGGAAGACATCTACAAGATATATACGGAAAGCTTCAAGGGGGAAACACACCTCAGGGAGATTCAAGAAGAGGCGAAGGCGATCCTGGATCGGACCTTTGAGGATGCCGGGGTCTAAGGGCTCGCGCAAAAATATCCGTCAATCCGAGGCTCCCAGTAGAAGCCGTTCCCGGCAGCTGCTTCCGGTGAAGGTTAGACGGCAAACCAGGTGGTGAGACACTTTTCTAATTCCGTAGGGTCCAGGTCCTGCCCGTGGGGAGAGAAAATCCCGATTCGCAGAGAGGTCTTATCCTCCTCCCCCCACGGCCACCATAGGGCGAAAAGGACCAGTCCCGATTCTCCTTCCAGGGTGAAGACGGTCTGGCCGGGAAAGACGCCGGCAGCGGATCGGAGATAGCTGCTCAGAGATTCTCGTGCTTCCATGATTGTTAAGAAATCCCACTCTCCGTCGAATTCCATCTTGAGGGCTTGCCACACCTCAGCAGCCCGCGACTCCTCGAAACTCACGGTAACCACGTGGAGTGCATCGTCCCACCGCCACTGATAACTGAACGGCAAACTCCCCAAAATCCGTCCACAGGGTACTTTAAACTCCTCCATAACCAATTTTTTACACGGTATAGGCCAATATGTCAACATCTTGACCTCACACAACTCAAGTGCCCACCAACAAAGCAGATCTGGTGAAATCGGCAAGCCCGAAGGGCCAAAAAAATTGAAGGCACCCCCACCCAGGTAAGGGAGACAACCCGGTGACGGTTTGCACCGACCCATGGATCAATAACTACTGAGTATGCCTTTGAATAGTACCTTTTTCAGTTTTTTCGGCGGTGGATTTGCAATCTTGACCTCATACAAAATCTGCGTGATACACATCCATGCCCTCTGGGTCGGAATCAACCAGGCTCACACTTCTAATTATACCTATATTGTCAAATGCTTATATAATTACTTTTCAGGCATACCATCAAGTGTATCTCGCTGAGACTCGGCGAGACACAAAGAAACACGCATGACACACTTTTTTGTCTCAGCTATGTTTCAGTACCAGGGCGCACAGGTCACGCCAAACTATAAATTCGAGGAAACTCAATGTATTAGCCCAAAACAAGAAGCTGGCATCTTATTTGCTCTCAACATCTGATGTGTCCCTTGGGACGCCTAAAATCTGAACATGCGTGAATACAACATGACAGAAATAGCCATACGCCCCATCACTAACCTGCTGACGCAACGTTTGGAATAAATGCTTATAGCCGCTCCCCGGTCGGCTGACACACTGTTTGGAATCAGGAGGATGGAATGAACAGACCCCGCGTAAACGAGCTGGATCCTTTTTTGGCCGCACTTGGGTTGGATGAAGAACCCATGGGAATCTTTTTTTCTGACGACGAACCCGCCGAAGGGTTCACCCCGAAACCCGCTGATCTGCCTACAAGAGAAAAGGAACTGGCGGGAGAAGTCGACTGGCAAGGGGTATTCCAACAGTTTTCGTGCGCTATCGGACATATCTGGCGTGCCCGAAAAAAGAAGACGGCCGCCTACTTCGATGCCACGCATTTCGGGTGCCCGGGATCTGCTTTTTGGTTGGGGTTCATGAAACCGCAGACGGAGACCATCATCGGGTATGTCTCCAGCGGAATCCCGAACAAAATGGAGGGAGAGCGATATTGTGACTCACCGGATGCGCTGCGGCGGATGTTTGACTATATCGACCCGCCCCCGGCCACCAAACGATATTGTATCGTCAAACCCATTAGCCGCTTTACCCTAAAAGAATCCCCCTTGCTGGTGGCCTTTTTTGCCGGCCCTGAATCGCTGTCCGGTATCCATCAGCTGGCTACCTTCGTAACCAACGATCCGGAAGCAGTGGTCTCTCCTTGGGGTGCAGCGTGTACCGACCTTATCACCTGGCCGATGAAGTTCCTCACTCAAGGCAAGAACAAAGCCGTGCTGGGCGGCTGGGATCCATCTGCGCGCAAGTTCTTCAAAACGGATGAATTGAGCTTCACCGTGTCTTACACCATGTTTCGCCAAATGCTGGACCGATGGGAAGACTCTTTTCTCACCACCCAAACATGGGCCGTCGTCAAAAAGAAAATCGACCGGAGCAAAAAGCGGGGGTAAGGGTTCGCGCAAAAACAACTTCACGGAATATATGGTCACCTGCACAATCGATTCCGATGCCGATACCGACTCCGACAGCGATGTCGAATAGTTTTAAGACCGTCGCATCGAGAGGGGTACGGACATCATCCCTGGGTCAGATCAACTTCACTGGAAGCTTGGAGTAAAACACTCCGCGGCCTCCTGTCAGAAACGAACTTGATCACCGACTTGTCAGGTAACGTCTGGCGACCTAACCTGACCTACAAGCGTTGGGGCCACTTCAAATTTCAAGGCACCTAACTGTCTGAGGCCTCTAGAGACCCTTGATTCCGTTGGCGAAGTGGACGTCGAATGCACCACACACGTTGTAAGACTTATATAACAAACTCAGAAAAGACAGCCCCAACGGAAT
>CAYTTQ010000012.1:0-44445 GCA_964440795.1 uncultured Desulfobacterales bacterium
CCTTATATTCAAAATATCACAGCAAGCTTGATCGTCAACCTTTTTGGCAACCCCAGCCTATTGCGTTTTTAGACGAAAACATGATACGTAACATGCATATGTTGGCGGTATTTTCTCCCCGGTGCCCAAAACCATGATCACCCCGTTCGCCGGCACTCAAAGGTCTTTGAGCGTCAAGGAATATATCAACCACGACCGGGGCGTTCATCTTGAGGACAGGAGCGATCCAGATGGCTACCAGTAAAGTCTTAAATGTCGCTATTGTCGGCGGCGGGCCGGGGTGCAAGGCCATTATGGATATGATCTGCGCGAAACGATTGAGCCAGCTTCCCATGAGGCTTATCGGCGTGGCGGATATCAATCCTCGTGCCGTCGGTTATGTTGATGCCCGAAGGCGCGGAATCTTTACCACCCAAGACTTTCACGAGTTGTACCAACTCGACGGCCTGAATCTCATCATTGAAGTAACAGGAAATGCATCCCTGGCCAACGAAATATATCGAACAAAGCCGCCTCACGTCCGATTGATGGGAAACGTGTCGGCCAGACTCTTTTGGGATCTCTTTCAAATTGAAGAGGGACGGATTGCGGAGCGCAAGCGTGCCGAGCGGGCGTTTAGGGCCGATGGACGGTTCCTACAGAGTGTGTTTGATGCCATTCAGGACGGTGTCACCGTCGTGGATTGTGATTTTAATATCGTCCGAGTAAATTCCTGGGTCGAGAAGATGTTTTCCCTTCAAGGGCCTTTGATCGGACAGAAGTGTTACAAAGCCTATCAAATCAGTGAATCGCCCTGTCCGTGGTGTCCCTCCATTCGCGTAATCGATACCGGACAGGCCCACAGCCAAGTGGTCCGTTTCCCTTCGGCGGCAGGGTCTCGCTGGATCGAATTGTCGGCGTTTCCCTTGAGAAACGCCGACGGTAACGTTACGGGAGTCATTGAGCACATCAAGGATATTTCGGAAAGAAAGCAGGCGGAAGCGGAACTTGAAAAGCGGCACAGAGAACTGGAAGCCATCAACGCCGTCCTCCTGAGTATGACCCGGGAATACAATCTGGACGGCATGTGCCGAGTGCTTCAAGATATGATCGGGGGACTCTATCCCGGGTTTCAGACGTGGATGTTTCTACTCACTCCCCAACGGGACCGTTTTTTCTTTCCCAGACCTCGACAACAGGATGTCCAAACAACATGTTATGATCGAGCCAAGCGCAGACTTGACCGCCTGGGACTGGCGGAAACGCTTCTGAAGGTTTTGAGCCGAGGTGAACTGGGACCATTGTGTTCCGGAGTCCGAGGAGCGGAGGTGCCGGAAGTCATCTGGAAGCTGATCGACGGATTCTCTACATGGATTGCCGTCCCCATTGAAATAGAAAATCAGACGCATGGGGTCTTTATGCTGACGTCGACGGATATCGGGGCGAACATGGAAACGGATTTGGTCTTTGTGGAGACCTTGATCCGGCAGATTTCCGGGGTTATCCGTTATCAAATCTCCAAGGAACTTCGAGAAGAGGCATTTCGGAGCCAGCTAACCGGTCCTGACAAATTCATGGGACTTGTCGGTCGCAGCAAACAAATGCACGATATTTACCGGATGATCCAATCCGTGGCCGATTCCAGCGGAACGGTACTCATTATGGGGGAGAGTGGCACCGGAAAGGAGTTGGCTGCCCGAGCCATCCACCAGGTGGGAAAATACAAGCCCACACCCTTTGTGGTGGCCCATTGCTCTTCTTTTGTTCCTACCCTGGTGCATTCAGAGATCTTCGGGCATGAGAAAGGGGCCTTTACGGGAGCCATCAGCCGAAAGCGGGGGCGGCTGGAAAGGGCGCAAGGGGGCATCTTATTCCTGGATGAGGTCGCCGACCTTCCCTTGGAAACGCAGGTGCTCTTATTGCGGTTTCTCCAGGACCGGAGTTTTGAACGGGTCGGCGGAGAGCGCCTCGTCGAAGTCAACGTCCGCGTGATCGCGGCCACGAACAAGGACATGGAAAAAGAAATGAAGGCGGGCCGTTTACGAGAGGACTTCTACTATCGTCTCAACGTCTTGCCGATAAGAATGCCCCCCCTCCGGGAACGAGTCGGGGACATCCCCTTGCTGGCGGATCATTTCCTAAGGACCTATTGTCTTCTGGAAGGCAAACAGGTGGCCGGGTTTGAAAAGGAGGCCATGCGGTTGATGATGGACTACGATTGGCCCGGTAATGTTCGCGAGCTTCAGAACACGGTGGCCCGATGCGTGGTTTTGGCCGCAGATGATCGAATCGGATTGGATGTGCTGCCCGGCAAGGTACGTACGCAGCCGGCGGGGTACCCGGAGTATTCCTTGGCAGGCACGGAAAAACATCTAATCGAAAAGGTCTTGCAGGAATGTAAGGGAAACAAACATGAAGCCGCCCGGCTCCTGAAGATCAACCGGGGGACCTTGTACAGCAAGATAAAGAAGCACGGTATATCGATGTGAAATGGTCCTATCGCCAAAAAAGGATTCCGGTTAAAATACTGAACAATCGATGGATTTCGGGTCGGATTCTGACCCACCATAAGTTACCATAATTACCTTACAAAAAAAGACAACATTCAAAAAGGGGTTGGATATTGAACAGTTTTCCGCCCTTTTTTTATCGATCCGTTACCGCACTCCGCAACGCCTTGTCCATAATAGACCAGTATAAACAATAACTTAAACAATATCATCTCCTCTCCTTCTTCCCACCACCCTTTGTGGCATCACTTTTGATTACCAAAAAATACAACCGTGTGTGCGTCGCCTTTCAACCCATTCAACCATAAACAGGCCCACATTGATTTCTTGTTTTGGATTACGAGCATATGAGTTCACTCGTTGATTACCAACTCGGCCTGATTACCCAGGACAGAGGCCTGGAAAGAATTATGAAACGGATCTCAAAGCATTTCGGCTCATCTTTGAGACTCTATGAAAGTTGCGTCGATTTTGTCAATGCGCACGACAGCAGCATAAAAGGCGTTGTTATTGTAGACGGGGCGGTCTGTTCCCGGCCCCGCCTTATGGACCTCCAAATGGTTCTAAATGAAGTACCTGCGTGGCAGGTTGTCTACCTGCCGCAAACCGGAAAAAGGCGAGAAGTAAAGGAAGCAATGGATCTCGGCGCGTTCGGCTCTTTGCACAAGCCCGTCAGTGAGCACGAGGTCCGCCAGATGCTTCGGTCCGTCATAGGAGTTTGAATCGACATGGAAACCATTTCGTCGGTAAAACCTTTGCTGGCAGTTTCCGTTTCTGTCGTTGCTACGATCTTTATTATCGCCTTTCGCAAAAACATCAATTGGAGGGAAGCTTGGACGTTTCTGGCTGCATTCATCAAGCTGGCAATTATCCTGTCGATGGTACCCGCCATATTGGAAGGAAAGGAACTCGTCTTCAAACTTGTCGAAATACTGCCCAATGTGGGGCTTGCCTTTCGTGTGGATAGTTTCGGACTCCTCTTTGCATTGGTTTCCTCTTCGTTGTGGATTGTTACATCCGCTTATTCGATCGGCTATATGCGGGGCCTCAAAGAGCATAGCCAAACCCGATACTTCTGCTTCTTTGCTCTTGCGCTTTCCGCTACGGTCGGCGTCGCCTTCGCAGCCAACCTTTTCACTCTCTACCTGTTTTACGAGATGTTGTCCTTCGCTACCTATCCGCTGGTGACACACCATCAAGACACCGAAGCACGGGCTTCGGGACGAAAATATCTACTTTACATCGTGGGAACATCCGTTGGGTTGGTTCTCCCCGCCATGCTGATTTCATACAATTTGGCCGGCCATCTCGAGTTTAGCAGGCAGGGGTTTCTGGCAGGAACCGGCGGAGAGACCCTCATGCTGGTGTTACTTTTGATGTTGGTCCTGGGATTTGCCAAGGTGGCCATCATGCCCCTTCACTCCTGGCTGCCTGCAGCGATGGTCGCCCCTACTCCCGTCAGCGCCTTACTTCACGCCGTCGCCGTGGTCAAGGTCGGGGCTTTTAGCGTCTTTCGAGTGATAACCGGTGTGTTCGGAACCGACCTGTTAACCGCTTTGAATATAGGAACGGTGATATGCTATCTTGCCGCGTTTACAACGATTGTCGCCTCACTCATCGCACTGTCTCAAGACGGATTAAAAAGAAGACTGGCCTTTTCAACGATCGGGCAGCTCTCCTACATCGTATTGGGGGCGGCACTTCTGTCTCCCTATGCGCTGGTGGGGGGCATGACACATATCGCCATGCACGCCTTCGGGAAAATCACCCTCTTTTTCTGTGCCGGTGCCATCTTTGTGGCGACGGGCAAAAAAAACATCAGTGAGATGGCGGGTATCGGCAAACGCATGCCGATCACCATGACCGCCTTTTTCATCGGTTCTCTCAGCATTATCGGACTTCCGCCTTCCGGGGGCTTCATCAGTAAATGGTACCTGGTGTTGGGAACACTTGAGGCGAATCAGTGGCCCATGCTGGTGGTACTACTCACAAGTTCTTTGTTGACCGCCGGGTACTTTCTGCCCGTCGTTTACAGGGCCTTTTTTTGCAAAGACGAAGATGCCGTGTTCGGCGATAAAGTAAAGGAAGCGCCCAGCTGGTGTGTGGTCCCGATTGTGGTAACGGCTGCCTGTTCGATTGCCCTTTTCTTCTATTCCGAACCTTTCTTTACGTTGGCCGATCTGGCGGTAAAGGAGATATTGGGAGGTTAGATAAATGAGTGGAGATCAAAATGGAGAGAAGATTATTCTTTCTCATGATCCCGTACCGGGATATAGGCCGATCTTCTATATCGTGAGTATAGTGGCCGTTTTGTATCTTGGTGGTATTTTCTTGAGCAGCATTTTGTGAAACGGGGGTTGGTGTGAAGAAAGAACTGACAATCTTTGATAAGCCAAGGAATGTGAAAAGGCTATTGGCCGTTTTTTATACCTCTCTCATCGTGCTCCTCATTTTGGACTTCTTTGTTCATAAACATGCGGCTTTTTCGTGGGAAAAAGCCGGCGGCTTCTTCGCCGCCTACGGATATGTCTCCTGTGTTCTCCTGATTTTTATAGCAAAGCTGCTTCGCCGGATTATTAAGAAGGATGAAGGATATTATGACTAACTTGATGCCTCCAGCACTGATATTTATTGTCGGGTCCCTTTTCATCCCGTTGATAAAGGGCAGGTTCAAGTCCGCATTCATGTTGCTTTTGCCCGTTGTCGCCCTTTTCACTCTAGTCAAGGTGCCTCCCGGGCAACATTGGGTGGTCCACGTGTTTAATTACGATCTCATCTTTGGCAGGGTTGACAAACTCAGCACCGTCTTTGGCTATATTTTCATCTTGGTATCCTTCATAGGCGTTCTTTTTGCTCTTAAAGTGAAAGACGACCTGCAACATTTTTCCGCATTCATGTACGCCGGCGGCGCCCTTGGCGTTACTTTCTCCGGGGATTTGGTTACCTTATATATCTTCTGGGAGATAATGGCGGTGTTTTCAACATTTCTTATTCTTGCCCGTAAAACAGAGTCATCGACCAATGCGGCGTATCGGTACGTCTTGCTTCATTTGTTCGGAGGTCTGTGCCTTCTGGCCGGCATAATGCTCTATATACAGAACACAGGTACGGCACGGTTTGATTATATAGGATTGGATGGAACGGCATCCTGGCTCATCTTCATAGGTATCGCGCTCAATGCTGCTGTTCCTCCCTTGCACCCATGGCTCCAGGACGCTTATCCTGAAGCAACCGTTACGGGAGCGGTTTTTTTGAGTGCTCTTACCACAAAGAGTGCAGTGTATCTTATGGCCAGGACCTTCCCCGGCACGAGTCTTCTGATTTACGTGGGGGCCCTAATGACCGCGATACCGATCTTTTATGCGGTTCTTGAGAACGACGTTAGGCGCGTGCTGGCGTACAGCCTCATTAACCAGGTCGGATTCATGATGTGCGGCATCGGCATAGGAACACAATTGGCCATCAACGGCACGGTTTCCCATGCCTTCTGTCATATTTTGTATAAAGCACTGCTTTTCATGGCGGCGGGATCCGTTCTTCACATGACCGGGAAAATAAGGTGTACGGACCTGGGCGGTTTATACAAAACCATGCCGCTGACCTGCTTGTTCTGCATGATAGGGGCGGCTTCCATTTCAGCGTTTCCTTTGTTTAGCGGGTTTGTGAGCAAGTCCATGATAGTCGGCGCTGCTTCGCACGAAAAGCTGGTTTTTGTATGGCTCATTCTGCAATTCGCCTCCGCCGGTGTATTTCACCATGCAGGCATCAAGGTCCCTTTCTTTACATTCTTTGGCCATGATTCCGGTATCAGAACAAAAGAGCCGCCGCTGAACATGCTTCTTGCCATGGGCCTTGCGGCCTTTCTGTGCATTGCGATCGCTGTTGTTCCTGGGCCTCTTTATGACATTCTCCCATATCCGGTCGATTATGTCCCTTATACCGGGGCCCACGTGGTAGGCCAGCTGCAACTACTGATGTTTGGCGCTTTGGCCTTCACACTTCTGATTCTGTCTGGATATTATCCGGCAGAGATGAGGGCGATCAATCTGGATACGGACTGGTTTTATCGTCGGGGCGCGAGGCTTTTCTACAACGTGACCGACAGAGTGTTGAACAGGCTTAACGAGATCTGCGCCGACATATTCGCTTACTCGATTCCAAAGTGGCTCGGCCGGATGAGCAAACGGCCCCTGAGCTTGCCGCTGCAATACTATTTTAAAAAAATGGACGGAGGGGACCGTCATTACGGTGCGGAAAAACTCGAGCAGGAGGTAAAACCCGAGGAGGTGAACCTGATGCCCACGGGGGCACCGGTGTTTATAAGCATTGTTATTGTCGTTTCACTCTTTCTGGTCTTTGCGTTATGGGTGTGAAAAAAGTAAACGTGATGTGGGCCTTTTTTTGAGATTGCACGACTCGGTTGAGCATACTGGTTTTGAGGAGGATGCCTCCATGGGAAATACGGTCATTGCCGTCGATGACGAAGCGGAAGCCCGAGAGTTTGTCTCCACTGTGCTGGAAGAAAACGGCTATGTTCCCATAGTTGCTGAAAACGGCGAAGAAGCCATGGAGCTGATCAGGAAAAAGAGGCCCGACTTGGTGATCATGGATATCCTGATGCCAAGGCAAAGCGGGATTAAAATGTATCGGGAACTGAAAGACGCGGAATCGTTAAAGGATATCCCCGTTATTGTATATTCCGGGATATCTCGAAGAACATTGCTCCGGGCGCAGACGGCCCTGTCGGAAACTTCAGGCAAAAGTGTTCCGGAGCCGGACGCCTATTTGGAAAAACCCGTAACGCCAAAGGGTTTGGCTGAGACGATAAAAAGGGTTCTGAATGAACGCTCGGTCTGAAAAAAACGAGAGTAGTCATAGATAGGGAGACCATGGAATTCGAAAAACTTCTATACATCACCAATTCTGTAGAAGCCGACGCCGGGGTGATCCGACATATTGCAGGGCTTCGGAAGCTCGGCCTGGTGGAAGTGATCCTTTGTCATCCCCCGGACGGCGATCAATGGAAGGAAAAACTCGGCGCCATCGGCCTTGGGACAAAGACTCTCACAGTTGAAGACACATTGGTCCCGGGCCTGTTAAACGCTGCCCGTCGCGAAGGCGTGTCGTTCATTTCCAGCCGCATGGACGAGCGGACGCAAGGCTGGTTTTCAAAGGCTTACCCGAAGGCGTTGCTGAAATTGTCCGATCTGCCGCTGATGGTTATCCCTGCGGTAGGTGAGCCGGTCGACACGGACGGAGCCGGGATGTTTGACCATGTCATATTGGCTGGGGACTGGTCCGAGTCATGCCGAAAGGCCATGCGATATCTTTTAAGATTTAAAGGCTTTATCAAGGAGCTGGAGATTATCCATGTAGTAGGCAAACGACTTTCAATAAGAGAGATGCGGGAGCTGCGACAGATGCTCTCGGCATGGCGCAGCACATTTTTGGATCACTCGATTGATGCGGAATTTCATATTTATGCGGGCAAATGTGATGAAGAAATATTGTTGGCGGCTAAGGACTATGGCGGTACGTGCATTGTCATGGGGAGTCCGAAAAAATCATCCATAAAAGAGATTCTAAGGCTCAGCAGCACTTATCGGGTGGCGGAAGCCTCGCCGGTGCCGACCATCATCGTGCCCTAAACGGGGGGGGCGCTGTGGAAAAAAGGGGCGTATAAGCATGGAAATCACCTTGATGCTTGAGGCTACGGAGAATGCCTTTCGAATTATGGAAAAGGCTAGGAAGCATGCCGTGGGGCTTATGGACACAGCGGTCGAGTTTACGGCGGAAGAAACGCGCTACAGCGACCAGAAACGGATTCAGGCGCTGTTTAGCGGGAGGCAGGGGAGAAAAACGCGCTTTCAGAATTGTGTTGGAACGTCGGTTATCCTGTTCGCCTTCTGGCTGTTGCTCTCCGGGAAATTTGATACCTTTCATCTTACGCTCGGAATCATCTGTTCTCTTTTAGTCGCCTATCTGTTCCATGATTTTCTGTTTGCCAATGTCCGGGTGGGGGATATGAAAATTGTCGTGACGCGATTTCTGGCATATATTCCTTGGCTCTTCTGCCAGATCGCGCTGTCCAACATTCACGTGGCTTCGCTGGTGATCAGGAGGAAAATGCCCATCGACCCTCAAGTCGTCATGTTTAAAACCAAACTGGAAACGGATGTATCGCAGGTCACTTTGGCAAATTCCATTACGCTTACGCCCGGTACGGTTACCATGGATATTCAAGACGGCATTTACTATGTGCACGCACTGAGCCAAAAAACGGCGGATGGTCTGAGTGCCGGAGATATGGAAGACAAAGTGGCTCATATATACATGGAGGCGGATCATCTCTATGTGCAGGATGTCTTGGATGCCGCCAGGATTTATGAGGAACTGAAAATGTGACGACAAGAGGCAACAATTGTCGCCGAATGGGGGAACGATGCTAAAGGATTATCCGGACGTAATCGTCAAGACACTTGCCAGATTGCTTGTACCGTTTATTGTAACCTACGCCCTCTATGTGGTTATGCACGGACACTACAGCCCCGGGGGGGGATTTCAGGGGGGCGTTATCCTGGCTGCCGCTTTTGTTTTGCTGGGGGTTACCCATGGATTGGAGCGGACAAGACGGAGGATGTCCGAAAAAGCAGCCGGCGTCATAAGCAGCGTGGGCGTCTTCATATATGCAGGAACCGGAATACTCTGCGTCGTTCTTGGCGGCAACTACTTGGATTATGGCGCGTTGTCCGGCCTCTTTTTGGCTTCGCGCCCGGAAGCACGATCATTGGGGATACTGGGCGTCGAGATCGGCGTGGCTCTGGCGGTCATGGCTGTTATGTACCTCATCTTTTTTTCCATATTCACGGTGGACGAACCCCGAAAAGACGAAGGGAGTGCCGAATGAATACCTTTTTTCTGGTTGTGGGTGTGGGGATGTGCGTGTTGGTTCTGTTATGTCTATACCGAGCCACTATGGGGCCCGATGTATTGAATCGGGCTGCCGGGATATCGGCGATCGGCACAAAGACACTCATTATTTTACTCCTTATGGGTGCTGTCTACAAGAGAGTGGAGATGTTTATTGACATCAGTATGGTGTATGCCTTGTTGAATTTTATCGGGTGTCTGGTTTTGGCCAGATATATCGAGGAAACAGGGGAGGTCTCATGCTAGTCATGGAAATTGGTGCCGTTGTGCTGTTGTCGGCCGGGTTCTTATTATTCGTAACAGCCACCATGGGGTTGCTTCGCTTTCCCGACCTTTACGCCAGGCTCCATGCCACCGGTAAGGGCGATACCCTGGCCGTGTTTCTGTCGCTTTTGGGGCTTGCGGTCTATTATGGGCCATCGATAACCAGCGTTAAAATCGTATTTATAGCCGTTTTCATGTTTTTGGCCCAGCCTACGGCCGCCCATGCCATTTCCAAGGCGGCCTTCAGATGTGGGGTCCCCCCATGGACATGCGAAGATGTATGCTGCCTGAGTAAGACACGGGAAAATACGGAGGACAGAGATGATTCTGCCATTTGATTTGCTCCTGGTTGTTTTTCTTTACATATGCGCCATTGCCGCGATTACCGTCAAGGATCTTTTGAGTGCGGTGGTTATTCTCGGTGCCTACAGTTTTTTTATGTGCTTGCTGTGGACATCGTTGGCTGCGGTGGATGTGGCGTTTACCGAAGCTTCCGTGAGCGCAGGGAT
Source organism: uncultured Desulfobacterales bacterium (assembly GCA_964440795.1). Classification (GTDB taxonomy): domain Bacteria; phylum Desulfobacterota; class Desulfobacteria; order Desulfobacterales. Next base: position 10,193 of record CAYTTQ010000012.1, read on the forward strand.
CGGGACGGTACTGTGCATAGGGGCAGTTAGTAAAACGAAAAGGAGGTCCAACGATTGAAAACTCTCAGCTTCGTTACAGGAATCATTGCGGGTGCTGCGCTGATCTATGGCACGCTGGATATGCCCAAATGGGCGGATCCCAACTCTCCGGCCAGCACCCATGTTTCTCCTTACTATCTTCGCCACAGCGTGGGGGACACGTCCACGCCGAATGTGGTCACGTCGGTGCTGGCCGACTACCGGGGGTATGATACGCTCGGCGAGACGACGGTGGTATTTACGGCCGGAATGGCATGCATATTGTTACTGAGAAAAAAAGGGCGAGGTTAGAAAAGTGTTTGAATTCATATGTGATCATTACAACTATTGGGCGTACATTGGTTTAATGATGATCGGTTTTTATGCGATGATGACAAAGAGAAATCTTATGAAAAAAGTCATCGGCATGAATGTTTTTCAGTCGGCGATCCTTTTCTTCTATATTTCCATAGCGGCCAAAGACGGCGCCACCGTGCCGATTTTGGAACATGCACACAACGGACATGGATATCTCCCCATCGATGTTACGCAATATGTCAACCCGCTGCCCCATGTGCTGATGCTAACGGCGATCGTCGTTATGGTGGCTACGCTGGGATTGGCGCTGGCCGTCATCATTCTGGTCTATCGACGGTATAACACGCTGGAAGAAGACGACATCATCATGCAGCTTAAAAGAGGATAAAGATGGACGAACAATATCCCATTCTGATTGTGGCTATTCCGCTGATCGGCTCCGTTTTTTGTCCCTTGATCGGACGGTGGAAAAAAACGTTTTGTTATTATTGGACGGTCTTTTTGCTGTCGGCAAGCGTTGCTGGTTCGATACATACCCTATTTCAGGTAATCGCGGGAGGCACCATTTATTATCACTTGGGTGGGTGGCCTCCGCCTTTCGGCATTGAATATGTGGTGGACCATTTAAATGCCATGATGGTTACCCTTGTTTCCGTCGTTAGTCTCATCGTGGCTATCTATTCCCGTCCAAGCGTAGAAAAGGAACTGCCGGATCGCATAGTCTATTTTTACACGCTCTTTATTCTTCAGGTAACAGGATACTTGGGCATTGTCATGACCGGAGACCTATTTAATCTCTATGTGTTTTTAGAGATAGCCTCACTGGCCGGTTATGCTCTGATAGCCGTAGGTGAAGACGGGGCGCCCTTGGCGACTTTCAGGTATATCATCATGGGAACCATCGGGGGCAGTTTTTATCTGTTGGGGGTGGGCTACATCTACATCACCACAGGTTCTCTGAATATGGCCGATGTTCGAGAACTACTGCCGCAGCTTTACGAATCCAGGGTGATACTCACCGCCGTTGCTTTCTTGACGGCCGGATTGGCGGTCAAGATGGCCTTGTTTCCGGTTCACGTTTGGTTGCCGGACGCCTATACGAAAGCACCCTCTGTTACCAGCGCACTGATAGCGCCTTTGATGACCAAAATATCCCTATATCTTCTCGTCAGAATTCTTTTTGATGTGTTTCAACCTCGACTATCGATCGAAATTCTTCCGATTTCGAGTATCATGGTTTGGGCGGGAGTTATCGCCATCGTGGGAGGCGCCGTGATGGCCCTTGCTCAGACTGATTTTAAGAGAATGCTTTGCTATATCGTAGTGGCAGAGGTGGGCTATATCGTTGGCGGCTTGGGGTTGGCGAATGAAACGGCTATGAAAGGAGCCATTCTTCACATCCTAAACGACGCCGTGATGACACTTGGGCTTTTTACGGTAGCCGGAATCGTGGTGTATAAGACGGGACGTCATGACTTGTCCGACTTCAAGGATATGTTCAAGAAAATGCCATTCACTATGTCGACCTTTGTCGTAGGCGCCTTGTCCATCATAGGAGTGCCGCCCACCTGCGGTTTTTTCAGTAAATGGTACCTGGTCCACGGGGCCGTCATCGCCGAGCACTGGACATTTCTTGCCGCATTGTTGTTATCGAGCCTGGTCAGCGTAATTCTATTCTTTCGTATTATTGAAATCGGTTATGGCTTTGCATCTTCTCATGGCAAGCATGCGCACGAAGGTGACGCCATGGTTGGAATCGACGAGGCACCCGCGGGAATGTTGATTCCCGCCATTGCGGTTGCCGTGGCGATCCTACTTATCGGCCTTTACAATCAGACGATTCTGTCAAAAGTCATCCAGTTTGGTGTTCCGCGCTTATAGATTGTCGTGCTTTACATTAAAAAGGGGCCCATAGATGTCGAACAAGGTCAAATGCTGGGAGATTTTCAAGTGTGAGGAACCGGCATGTCCCGCCTTTGGGTCGATAGATCTGAAATGCTGGCTCATCTCGGGGACCCATTGTCGAAAAGAACTCCAGGGCCAGTTTCTGGAGAAGATAGAGCTGTGTCTTAATTGTGAGGTTTTCAATCGGAATATCGGCTTGGATTCTATGGATGAAACCCTGAGGGTGGTTAATCATCAGTTCACCGAATTCAGGAACATGGTCCAGGAACGAGATCGAGACCTTGAAAACATTAGTATAGAGCTGGCTGTGGGATTGTCCCAGGTGTTTGAAGCGCTGGGTCAGATTGCATCGGGAAACCCCGATGTGAGAATTCTTGAGTCCAAAAAACCGGAATTGGAGTTGATTGCCAAACTCAAGAAGATGGTGGATCTGACCGCACAGAACCTGAAAGAGATCGTAACCCTGTCTCATGAATTCGCCATGGGGCTCGCGGAGCACTTTAGTGTGCTTCACAGGGTCAGTAAGGGTGACTTGACGGCGCGGGTGTATGGTGACTCAGAGGTTGAACTGATCGAGTCGTTAAAGATGGTAACCAATCAGATGATCGAGAGTGTATCTGCAGAGATCAATGAACGCAAGACGGCGGAACACGGCTGCAAGATCTCGGAGGCCCAGCTGAGGGAGTCGGAGGAGAAATATCACACCCTATTCGACTATGATCCCAATTCCATATTTGTTCTCGAACAAGACACGCTGAACATCCTGGATGTCAACATTCGTGCCCTGGAAATCTATGGCTACGAAAGAGACGAATTGCTGAGCATGTCTTTTTTAGATTTGGGTGATAAGGGCTATGCCCACGGTGTTTTATCCAGGAAGGAAAAAGGAGGCGGCGGGGTTTTTAATGTCTATTCCAAGAAACGCCACTGGCGGAAGGACGGAACGTCTTTTTATGTAAATGTCTACACACGTCAGGCAAGACAGAGCGGCAAATACGGCATCATTGCAACGACAGTCGATATTACCGAAAGCCTGACGAAAGAAACACAGCTGATTCAAGCGGGGAAAATGTCCACGCTCGGCGAGATGGCGACAGGAGTAGCTCACGAACTCAACCAGCCACTGAGCGCCATACAAATCGGGACGGATTTTTTCAGGAACATGATCAGGGAAGGGAAAACAATACCGGATAGCGACCTGGCCCTAGTTTCCGAGCAAATCGCCGATCAGGTCGCACGGGCGGTGGGCATTATCAATCATATGAGAGAGTTTGGCCGCAAATCGGACTTGGACGGGCAGCCGATCGACATCAATGAGCCCATTGAGGGGGTTTTTACACTTCTGAGCCGCCAGTTGGAGGTTCGCGGCATAGACATTGTCTTGGAGCTGGAAGAGGGGCTTCCCAGGGTGTTTGCCGACAGCAACCGACTGGAGCAAGTATTCATAGATCTGGTGATAAACGCCAGAGATGCCATGGAGAGCAAGAAAACAAACGCCTTCGGCGCACCGTCCAAAAATGTGCTTACCGTGAAGAGTCAAAGTAAGGATAACCAGGTTGTTGTCACCATCAATGATACCGGAAATGGTATTCCTCATGATATCCGGGACAAAATCTTTGAACCATTTTTCACCACGAAAGAGGTTGGCGGCGGAACGGGTCTTGGGCTTTCTATTAGTTACGGCATCGTGAAGGACTACAATGGAACCATTGAAGTGGACAGCGAAGAGGCCAAGGGGTCTACATTCACCGTTTCGTTTCCCGCCTGCGACGATATAGAAGAAAGGTTCGAACATGTCCAAAATTCTGGTTATTGATGATGAACTCAGTATTCGAACGCTTCTGGGTGTTTCACTTCGCCACAAAGGCTATGAAGTTTTACTGGCGGAAGATGGCAAGAAAGGCCTGGATGTCTTCAAGGCGAAACGGCCGGCCATCGTCTTTACGGATATCAAAATGCCCGGCATGAACGGGATCGAGGTGCTCAAACGCGTCAAGGCGATTGATCCGGATGCCCGCGTCATCGTTATTACAGGTCACGGTGACATGGAGTCCGCCGTTGAGGCGCTCAAACTCGAAGCTGCTGATTTCATTAACAAACCCATAACGGATGAAGCGCTAACCCTTGCTCTCAAACGCTCGGAAGAGGTCTTGTGGCTCAAACAGAAGCTTCGACAATACACCGGCAATCTGGAGTCTATGTGTGAACAGGCGACTCAGGAGTTAAAGAAGGCTCATGACTTTCAAAAGAATTTAATAGAAAGTGCCATTGACGGCATTTTCGCCACCGACAAGGAAGGTACGGTTGTTGTTTTCAACAAGGCGGCCGAAGACCTTCTCGGCTATCAATCGGAAGAAGTAGTGGGAAAGATGCACATGGATCGGATTTTATCTCACGAACTCACTTCGTCTATAAAAAAAGGAATATTCAGTGAGGCATTCGGAGGAGAGGACCGTATGGTCAATTACGAAGAATATGTGACCTCAAAGGAGGGGCAAAGAATTCCAATCCGCCTTTCCGGAGCGGGCCTTTATCAAAGCGGCGCTCAAGCGGGGCTTGTGTGCTCGTTGCAGGACCTGCGGGAAATCAAACAGTTGCAAAAAGACGTCATTGAAAACGAACGGGTTGCAGCCACAGGACAGGCGGTGGCCGGCATGGCCCACTACATCAAGAATATCCTGAATGGATTGCAAGGCGGCATGTACATTGTCAATACGGGTTTTAAAAAAGACAAACCCGATCGTGTGCACAAGGGATGGAAAATGGTCCAAAACAACGTCGCAAAAATCTCTGAACTTGTCATGAACATGCTTGTCTATTCCAAAGGCCAAGAACCCGACTATGCGTCTTGTTATCCTGACACGGTTGCACAGGAAATAGGAGACCTTCTTACGGAACGGGCGAAAGCGGAACGTATACGGTTACAAGTTGATTCGCACCTCTCTCGGAAAGAGTGGTTTCTCGATCAACGGGCCATTCACCGATGCCTGTTGAACCTCGTAGGCAATGCTTTGGATGCATGTGCGCTAGACCCCGAAAAAGATAAATCGCGGTGTGTTACAATACGAACCCGAGAGGAAAACGGTCATATTCGCTTCGATGTAGAAGATACCGGGGTGGGTATGGACCCCTGGGTCCAGGCTAAAATCTTTGACCGTTTTTTTTCGACGAAAGGTGGCAGAGGAACCGGGCTGGGACTACTGGTCACGCGAAAGATTGTGGATGAACTTGGGGGCACCATTTCCTTTGAGTCGGAACCCGGCAGAGGAACCCGATTTACGCTGGTATTCCCCGAGGGATCCCGAAACAATGGAGCTGAAGCCTGAATAAAACAGATGTCGGAATACGTTCAAGGGCACTATGGATCTGTCTTTGAACACCTTTTGAGAGATGCTCTGGAATCCACTTGATAACAAAGCCCCGTCCCTTGGGCGGGATTATGTGGGAAGCTTTACCCGGGTGAGACGCCCGTTTGGCGTTGAAAGGAGGGGTGGTCATGAAGAAACGGATATTGATCGTCGACGACGAATCGGAGCAGTTGGAGTTCGCTTCCACCGTGCTGGAGGAAGACTATATCCCCCTTACAGCCAAGGACGGCAACGAAGGCCTAAGGATAGCCAGGGAAGAAAATCCGGACCTCATCCTTTTGGACATTATGATGCCCGAGAAGGGAGGGATCGGCATGTACAACGACCTGAAGCATCACGAGGCGACCCGGAATATCCCCGTTGTCGTTGTTACCGGGGTCACCCGGGGCGGAGGGTTTGACGAACAGATGCTGACCCAAGAAGGCGACCTGCCGGCCCCGGATGGGTATGTTGAAAAGCCGATGAATCCCGACGAATTATGCAAGGTTATCAAGAATCTTTTATCTTAGGTAACACTTGGCACTCAGAAAAGCTTGACAGGGGGAAAGCCCCCTTGTAGGCTTTAGACACTAAGCAGTGTTCCTGGTTGAAAAATTGAATTCATAGCCCTGGAATAGCGCCAGGGCTTTTTTTATGGAACACGGAAAGAAGGTATTTTTGAATTTTAGCACATTTCATCTTCATCCCAGTATTGCTGCCGGCATCAAGGCCGCAGGATTTGCAGAACCAACGCCCATCCAATTGAAAGCCATCCCCTCGATTATGAAAGGGTTGGACGTCGTGGGGACCGCACAAACCGGCACCGGCAAAACGGCAGCCTACGCATTACCTCTGTTAAATCGATCCATAGACAAGAAACGGGGGCGCATCCAGGTCCTGATTATGGCCCCCACCCGCGAATTGGCGGAACAGATTAACCAAGAGATCAGCACCCTGGGGCGTCAAACTCCCCTTCGTACCGCCAGTATTTATGGGGGCGTCGGCCTTGATCCACAAACACGGAAGTTGAAAGGAGGGGCGGAGTTCATTGTGGCCTGTCCCGGCCGCCTGCTCGACCACATGAACCGCGGTCACGTCAACCTTTCTTCGGTCGACGCATTGGTTCTCGACGAGGCGGATCAAATGTTGGATATGGGATTCTTGCCGGACATTCGCAAGATATTGCAAAAACTGCCCCGCAAACGACAGACTTTGCTCTTTTCCGCAACCATGCCGACCGAGATAAGACGTCTCGCCCGCGAAGCGTTACACCAACCGGTTGCAATTCAGGTGGGAAATCCCGCGCCGGCGGATACGGTCAGCCACGCCCTCTATCCGGTAAACCCGCGTGAGAAAACACCGGTATTGCTGAAACTTTTGCGGGAAACGCAAATCAAGTCGGTCCTTATCTTTACGCGAACCAAGCATCGTGCCAAACGTCTCGGAGAAAAACTTGCGAAGGAAGGGTTTCGTTCGACGTCTCTGCAAGGAAACCTTTCTCAGAGAAGGAGACAGGCGGCCTTGACCGGCTTTCGTTCGGGCAAGTTCCAGATTCTGGTAGCAACGGACATCGCCGCGCGGGGGATCGATGTTTCCAAGGTATCCCATGTGATCAATTACGATATTCCGGCCAGTGCCGACGCCTATATCCATCGTATCGGGAGAACCGGCCGTGCCAAGCGAAAAGGCGAGGCCCTGTCTTTCATCACCAGAGACGACAAGGTGGTGGTTCGAGCGATTGAAAGAATCGTCGGACCCAACATGGAACGGCGCGTCTTGCCCGGTTTCGACCATGCCGTCGCCCAAAAGGTCCAAAGGACCATAAACCATTAAACGCGCCCGGGAATCCCAACGGCTGGGCAAAGAACCCAATGTCCGGTCGTGCGTTGGGTTTCGTTATTGGGTGGAGAGAGAGGAGGGTTGTATCGATGACTGACATAGAATTCAAGATCGGCCAAGAATACGAAAACCGGAAGGGCGTTTATGAAGTGCTTGCCCTGGATAAAGATGTCATGTCCATCCGCTGGGAAAATGGTGAGGAGGTCACAACGACGGCCGATTTACAGAGGCGGATTATTGAAAGCATGAACCACGAACTCGCCTCAATAAGGACGAAGAAAAGCGGACGGAACAAGCAACCGCAAGCGCTAAAATCTGCCATCAAGTTTGCCGGTTTAAAGGAAGACGATTTTTCAAAAGATGTCTCAGGCGCAACTTGGCGTCATTATAACAGCCTGGGTGGGGCGGTAGCGGTTCGTTTGAAGTCGGACAAATTCGATATCGCCTCCTGGCCGATTTTCGGGCTTTCTGAGATCCACTGGGCTGATCTTGGCCACAGGCATCACAAAACCAGCCAACTCCACCCCGAGTTTTTTGCCCGACTCGATGACAGTCATCTCTATTTCGGCCTTACCGTGGCGCTACCCAGCCAGGAAAAGGAAGTCGAAGACGGCAGAAATGCTTTCGCGACATGGTTAACAGACACCGAGAACGACGCTTGGCTTAAAAAACTTATATCCAAACACAACTTGTCAATTCACGGCATGAACGGGGAGCAGACTTTTGGCGGCACCGTACTCTCGGATGGAAGCAAGTGGCTGTTGAGTAATGATGCGGGTGAGGAAAAAGAGATCGAATCCCTGACTAACTTCCTCGATGAGTTGACAAAGAGTGCCCGGGCTGATTTGCAGATTTCCACAACCGTTAAGAAAGAAGAAGTCATCACCCGTGGGACCGAAATTGCCGAGGATATTGCCAAGCTGTTTGAGGTACTGATGCCCGTCTACGAAGCGACGGGTAAATGAGTAAATAAGGGTCGGGTAGAATGCGGCGCGCGCAACCTTGATCAAGTCGTAAAAAGCTGAGTTAAGCCTAAGCCGCGCCGGGGGCCTCCTCTTGACAACGAACTTGATCAACCGTGGTGTGTGAAACCGTATTGCCGCATAAGGCTCAGGACGCTCTCAGATTTTCCTCTTTTCCTTCATTTCCCGTGATCAGCGGGGATCATCTCCGGCATGACGGCTGGAAGACTTCTTATCTTTCCCCGATTTATTTCCTACAAAAATACTTTTTAGGATTTGATCAAGATGGGAATCCTGAAATTTCGGTGCGTGAGGTAAACCCTTGTTTTTACTGGTGGGCCGTATAGGAATCGAACCTATAACCTTGTGATTAAGAGTCACCTGCTCTGCCTAGTTGAGCTAACGGCCCCAAGCATCTCTTTTTTTCGAACAAAAAGACTTAACAGTTCGGGAAAAATATGTCAATTATAATCCAACAATCCATTTTATCCGTCCAGAGGGGATACACATGAAAAATTTCGCAAGGCAGGCTTTGTGGCTCGTTCCCCTTCTCGGGGTCCTTTTTCTGCCCGCTTGCGCCACCAATCCCGTTACGGGGCAACAGGAACTTATGCTGTTGAGTGAATCGAGCGAGATTCAAATGGGGCGGCAAACGGATGGCCAAATCGAAAAGACTTACGGGTTTTATGACTCGCCGTCCTTGAACGCATATATCCAAGGGCTCGGACAACGGGTGGCACAGGTATCCCATCGCTCCCATTTGCCTTTCGAGTTCAAGGTGCTTGACACCCCGGTAGTCAATGCCTTTGCGGTCCCCGGAGGCTACATTTATTTGACCCGCGGCATCTTGGCCTATTTAAACGATGAAGCCGAAGTCGCCGGCGTCATTGGGCATGAAATCGGCCATGTCGCCGCTCGTCATTCAGCCCAACAGTATACCCGGGCTACATTCGCCCAGATCGGGTTGGGCCTGGGAACGATACTCTCAGAAGAGATTGCCGCCTTGTCGGGGGTGGCGCAGATGGGTGTTCAAATGCTCTTCTTGAAATTCAGTCGTGACAATGAACGACAAGCAGACCGCCTGGGGGTGGAATATGCGACCCGGGCCGGCTACGACGCTTCCAAAATGGCCGATTTCTTTCACACCCTGGAGCGGCTTCACCCGTCATCCGATTCCGGAATGCTCCCGGATTGGTTTTCCACACACCCTGCACCGGAACAGCGGGTATCCACGGTACGGTCTTTGGCTATAAAACAAGCCCGCCTTTACGGCTCCCGTCAGCAAGACCTGAAAACCAAGAGAAGTGCTTATCTTGAGGAGTTGGACGGTCTGGTTTTCGGGGAAGATCCCAGACAGGGATACGTGGAAGCAGATCTGTTTTACCATCCCCAGTTGCGATTCTATTTTCCGTCACCCGACGGTTGGCAGCTGACCAACATCCCGGCCCGGGTTCAAATAGTAAATCCGAACAAAAGCGCCGCCATCGTCTTTTCCATCGATGCAGAGCCCTCTCTCGAAAGTGCCGCCCAAAGATTTGCCACCGAAACAAATGCCCAGATCCTAAAGTCGAAAACGATGTCACTCAACTCACTGCCCGCCACAATGCTGATCGCCGACATCGCCGGCAATCAACAGAAGCTTCGTACTATGTCTACGTTCATCGCCTATGAAGAAAAGATTTACCGGTTCGTAGGCTTTTGCCCGCCCGAGGTATTCGCTCGTTACCAGTCGACCTTCGAGAAAACAATGACCGGCTTTGCCCCCCTTTCCGATCCGGAAAAGCTGAATATCACACCGGACCGGGTCCGCGTTTTCCGAACCGACAGCCAAACGACCTTAAGACAGGCCCTGACTTCTCAGGGTGTTAAGAAAGCCGATCTTGAGACTGCTGCCGTGTTGAACGGTAAGCGGCTCGACGATTCAGTTCCCGGAAACACGCTGCTGAAATGGGTAGAAAAGGCAAACCGGTAGGTTTATAGCAAGCCGTAACAGGCCCAGACCCTTTTTCGTCGTGTCGCCTGTTATACAGATCTGTCACAGATATTCATCCAAGACGCCCCAGAGTTGATTCACTCCCATACCCGTAGTGGCGGAAAATACGATCATCGACTGCAAATCCACATCCAGAGCGTGAGCAATTCGTCGGGTTTGCTCCATCCGCTTGCCCCGCTTGAGCTTGTCCGCCTTTGTCAAGACCAAGATCTGGGGTATATGGTAATAGGTCAACCAATCCATCAGGTCCAGGTCTAATTCGCTGGGCATCCGCCGGACATCTAAAATCACAACCACGGCACGCAGGCCGGGGCGATTTTTGACATACGTCTCCACCATCGGCCCCCACTTCTTTTGGACCGCCACGGGCACTTTGGCATACCCGTATCCGGGCAAGTCCACGAAATAGACACTCTCGTTAATGCAAAAGAAGTTGATTAACTGGGTCCTGCCCGGCGTACCGCTGGTCTTTACCAGCTTTTTTACGCCCAAGGTCTTGTTGATCAAAGAGGACTTGCCCACGTTGGAACGGCCGGCGAATGCAATTTCCGGTCGGTTATGGGAGGGATATTGAGAAAGCTTGGTTGCACTGGTAACAAACACCGCAGACTTGATCTTCATGGTCGGTCCGCAGTTGGTGGGATCAAAAGGTTTCCCGCACATACTTTTCCAGTCGGTCCATACCTTCGGCGATATCGTCGAGCGCATTGGCATAGGAAAAGCGGATATAGCCTTCCGCGTTGGCACCGAAATCGATGCCGGGTGTTACGCCCACCCGGGCCTTTTCGAGGATGTCGAAGGCCAGCTTGTACGAATCTCGGGAGAACCGCTTTGCATTGGCCAATACGTAAAACGCACCGGTGGGAGCCACCTGAATCCCGAAGCCGATCTCCCTGAGTCGTTTGATCATAAATCGGCGACGTTGGTCATAAATGCTGCGCATATGGGCGACGTCATCGCCCGCTTGTTCCAGCGCGGCAATACCCGCCCATTGGGTTATCGCATTGGCTGAAATAAAAAAGTTCTGCTGCACCTTTTGAATGGCCCGCACAAAAGGCTTCGGCGTAATCATGTAACCGAGACGCCACCCGGTCATGGCATAGGCCTTGGAAAACCCGTTGAGGACAAAGGCCCGATCCGTGTATTCCAAGATGGAATGTTCCCGCCCTTCATAGACCAATCCGTGATAGATTTCATCGGAAATAACATAGGGTGATAAATCGGCGATGGCCCGCATTCGTCCACCGGAAAGCAACGTCCCTGTCGGGTTGGACGGAGAATTGATGAACACCGCGCGGGTTCTCTCGTCCAATTTTTCCTGAATCGCTTCCGGTCTATACTGAAACCCGTCATCTTCGTATACGGGGATGGTGACCGCTTCCCCGCCGACGAATTTTATGAAGTTCGGATAGCAGGCGTAATGGGGATCCGAGATAATCACCTTGTCCCCTTGTTCGAGAAGGGCGGCAAACAACATGAACATGGCCGGGGAAGTACCCGAGGTAACTACTACCTGATCGGGCTCGAAGGAGACATTGTAACGCGTTTTATAATGCCGACATATGGCCTCGCGAAGTTCGATTAATCCCAGACTGTGGGTATAGTGGGTGTGACCCGCCTCAAGGGCCTGTATGGCGGCGGCCTTGATACAGGCGGGCGTATCGAAGTCCGGTTCTCCCACCTCCAGATGGACCACATCGACGCCCGCACGCGCCATGCTGTGGGCCTTCTCCAGCACGTCCATAACGATAAAGGGCTTAATTTCCTGCGTTCGTTCCGAGACCATAGATCATCACGACAGATAGGATGTTATTATAGGAAACCTCGTAGAGGCCTATTATATTACTTTGTTGAGCGGATATTCGATGATTCCTTCGGCACCGTTTTTTATGAGTTCGGGAATTAGATCTCTTACCACGGCGGCATCCACTACAATTTCCACTGCAAACCAATCCGAATGGTAAAGGGGAGACACGGTCGGCGCATTTAAACTGGGCAGAAGATCGACGACTTTTTCCAGCTTTTCCTTGGGCACGTTCGTCTTGAGCCCGACCATCTTTTCAGCTTGCAACGCCCCCTTGAACAGGAGGGCTACATGGTCGATTTTTTCCCGTTTTTCCTTATTCGCCCACGCGGCGTGATTGGCAATCAACTTGGTGTTTGTTTGAAGCAGCTCATGAATGATCTTGAGGCCGTGTGCCCTGATAGTGGAACCGGTTTCCGTCACCTCGACGATGGCATCGGCCAATCCCGAAACCACCTTGGCCTCTGTGGCACCCCAGGAGAACTCAACTTCCACATGAATGTTTCTTTCCTCAAAGTACTTACGGGTAAAGTTCACCATCTCGGTGGCAATCTTTTTGCCTTCCAAATCCGCCAATTGGGTTATCCCTGAATCGTGAGGCACGGCCAGTACCCAACGGGCCGGCCTTTGGCTTACCTTCGAATAAACGAAGTCGGCAACCACTTCCACATCCGACTCATTCTCATATATCCAGTCGATACCGGTAAGACCGGCATCCAGGGTACCCCTTTCCACGTAGCGCGACATTTCTTGAGCCCGGCATATGGAACACTCGATACTTTCATCATTGATCTCCGGAAAATAACTTCTCCCGTTGACGTTTATCTTCCAGCCGGATTTACGAAACAATGCAATCGTGGCGTCCTGAAGGCTGCCCTTTGGAATTCCCAGCTTGAGTTTTTCCTTCACTTTACTTGTAGACCTCCTTGGGGTCGAAGACTCTTTCACCGATCGTTTCAACGGTATCCCCTGTGACCCGCTGAAAAAAACAGCTCCGGTAGCCCTTGTGGCAAGCCGCACCGCCGACCTGCTCCACCATGAACAAGACCGTATCATCGTCACAGTCGATCCGAATCTCCTTGACCCGCTGAACATTACCCGACGTCTTTCCCTTAACCCAGAGTTCCTGCCTGCTCCGGCTCCAATAGGTGGCCTGTCCCGTCCGTAGCGTCTCCCGCCAGGCCTCTTCATTGATGTATGCCAGCATGAGAACCTCGCCCGTCGCATGGTCTTGGGCTATCGCCGGAATGAGTTCCCCGCATTTTTTAAAATCGAGTGTGATCATGGGTCCCGTTTATTAGTCGGAAGGAACCCTACCTGTCAAGGCTTTTAAATCGCACCCCGCCGGGCTCGCAACCGACCCTGTTTCTGTACGCCCGCTGTACCCTTATCGCGTAGTTTCTTGCTTGTTGGTAACATTTTTGTTACACATAACTCAACCCCTGATATACTTCTACAGCGATGCGGACTCGGTATTTCGTCCCGTTGCGTATATATATGAAAGGCATTAACGAATGGCTGAATCGGAAGTAGATAAAGAAACCCGGCCAGGCCGGGCTAAAAATAGAAGTATCTTCAAACGCTTTTTACAAATCCTTTACCTGACGTTGTGTGTTCTTGCCGTTGCGGGAGGCGTGGCCGGCGGCGGCGCCTATTTTTACTTTACGAGGGACCTGCCTAAGATTTCGACCCTCAAGGATTACAGTCCGCCGATAATCACGACCGTCTACTCGGACGACAACCGTAAGATCGCAGAGTTTTACCGGGAACGCCGGATCGTTGTCCCCATCTCCAACATTCCCAAAATCTTAATCGATGCCTTTGTGGCCGCTGAAGACGCCCGCTTTTACGAACACGAAGGGATCGATTTGTTCGGTATCGCCCGGGCATTCCTAAAGAATATCGAAGCCGGCAGCATCGTTCAGGGGGGGAGCACAATCACTCAACAGGTGGCCAAATCTTTCTTTCTGTCCATGGAAAGGAGTTATTCGAGAAAGATTCGTGAAGCCATATTGGCGTATCGCATCGACTCGAGCTTTTCCAAAAAAGAGATCCTTTTCTTGTACCTGAACCAGATATACCTGGGACATGGCGCTTACGGGGTGGCGGCGGCGGCGGAAAACTATTTCGGCAAATCCGTCTCCGAACTCAATCTGGCTGAGGCGGCCGTTCTGGCGGGCCTGCCCCAAGCCCCGAGCCGCTATTCCCCCTTTATCCATCCGGAACGGGCCAAGCAGCGGCAGGTCTACGTATTGAACCGCATGATGGCCGAGGGTTACATCACCAACCTCCAGGCCACGGAGGCCATCAACGTCAAACTGGAGATTAAACACCGACCCAACTGGTATATCGAAAATGTGCCCTACTACACGGAATTCGTCCGCCAGTATGTACAAGATAAATACGGCAAGGATGTCCTGTATACGGAAGGTCTAAAAGTCCACACGGCCGTCAATATTGAAATGCAAAAAGTCGCCAAAGCGGAACTGAATAAGGGATTGAAGGCTCTGGACAAGCGACAGGGATATCGGGGCCCCGTCGATCATCTGAAAACGGAGGATATCGAAGACTTCTCGCAACATATGGAGAAGCGCTTTGCCGAGGAGCCCCTGGAAGCGGGCCGGATCACGAAAGGCGTGGTGGTGGCGATCAAAGACGACGGCAGCAAGGCCACCGTGCGACTCGGCAACGCATTGGGACACCTGAGCGTGGAGGACATGAGTTGGGCCAGTCCACCGGACCCCGAGACCCCGTCCTATCAGACCCCGAAAGTAACCGATGTCGCTGAAGCCTTGACGGTGGGCGATGTGATCGAGGTCAAGGTGAAATCGCAAGCGGAGCCTTCCGGCGTTTGGCAACTGGCTCTCGAGCAGACCCCGAAGGTTCAGGGCGCGCTGCTTTCCATGGAAACGGAAACCGGGTACGTAAAGGCGATGATCGGGGGACGGGATTTCAGGCAAAGCCAATTCAATCGGGCGGTACAGTCGAGACGACAACCCGGATCGGCATTTAAGCCCATTATCTATGCGGCCGCACTGGACAAGGGCTATACCCCCGCAACCGTAATTATCGATTCGGCTCTCGTGTTTGAAGACACGGAGCGGGATTTTACGTGGAAACCGAACAATTATGAGCAGACATTTCACGGGCCTACCCTTTTCAGAACGGCCCTCACACGATCCAGAAACGTGGTCACGGTCAAGATACTCAAAGATATCGGCATCGATTACGTGATCGACTACGCCAGGAAGCTGGGCATTGAGTCCGAGCTGAGCCGAAACCTCTCCATCGCCCTGGGGTCCTCCGGCGTCTCGCTTCTGGAGCTGGTTCGTGCATATTCCGTTTTTGCCAACCAGGGATATCGGGTCACGCCCTGCTTTGTAACCAAAATCCTGGATCGGGATGGGAACGTCTTGGAGGAAAATTATCCGGAAACCGAAAAAACCATCGATAAAGCGACCGCCTACATCATCACGCATCTACTCCAAGATGTGGTAAAGCGTGGGACCGGATGGCGAGTCAAGGCACTCAACCGCCCGGTCGCCGGCAAGACCGGCACTACCAACAACCTCTATGACGCTTGGTTTATGGGATATACCCCGGGTTACGTCTCCGGGGTATGGGTCGGCTTTGACGAAGAGAAATCGCTCGGAGTGAATGAAACCGGGTCTCGCGCGGCAAGTCCTATATGGTTGGCCTTTATGCAAGCCGTTTTGGAAGGAAAACCGGTCCGCGCTTTTCCGGTGCCGGACGGCGTTGTCTTTGCCAAAATCGATGCGGAAACCGGGCTGCTGGCCATTCCGGAATCGGAAAACCCCATTTTTGAATGCTTCAAGGAAGGCACGGTCCCTACAGAGTACGCAAAAAAACCCGAATCGATTACCGATCCGGGCCAGTTATTTAAAAATGATATGTAGGTTCTTCCCACCTCTTTAGGGTTCGCGCAAAAATAACTTCACAGAATGGGCGCTCGGATTTGGTTCGGATTTGGCCGATCCGATTGAGCAAAATCGCAGGCATAGCAGGCTATGTCGAGGTTTTGCGAGTGAGGCATCGGGCAAAGACGGGCCGAAGCCGAGATGGCAAGGTGTGAAGTTATTTTTGCGCGAGCCCTTACACGGCGACGCGGACCCGGCGCTTCTCGACTTCGTCCATGGACTCCCGGGAAGAATACAGAACCAGAAACCGGTCTTCCAAGGCACTGACCAAATCTTTGAGCTTTTCTTCCTCCGCAATACTACAACGGATATAAACGTTTCGCCGTCCCTCTTCGGCGGTTTCTTCCGCTGACGTGGAAAGGATGCTCACTATACGGCCCCCGTAAGAACGAATGACATCTGCTGCATCTTTGATGGAGCCGGGCCGATCTTCAAGGCTGAAAGCAAATTGAATTCCCCCCGTGTAGACCCCGGTAATATTGAGGAGCACTTTAAAGATATCCGTTTGGGTGATGATACCGATGAGGACCTCCCGGTCATTCACCACGGGCAACGCGGAAATCTTATTTTCCAACATCAGGATGGCGGCAAACTCGACTGTCTCATCAGGACGCACGAACGCCAACTCCTTGGTCATGATATCCCGCACCTTCATCGACGACAGCAGATAATTCAACTCATATACGTCCAACGTCGTCGCTTTGGATGGAGATGCGTCTCTGACGTCGGTATCCGTAACGATGCCGATCAGTTTTCCCGAATCGTCCACCACCGGGAGAGAATGTATGTGCCGCTCCTTCATGAGGATAGAAGCTTTCATGATCGAGATATCTTCGGTTACGGTTGCCACTTCCCTGGTCATCCAGCCCTGTACGAGCATACGCTACCCTTTCCTTCTCACGCCTGACGGCCACACTACCTCACACGCCCAAATAGGCTTCCCGTATCTCTTTGGATTGCCGTATTTCGGCCGACTTCCCCTCCGCCTTGATCCGACCTTCGTGCATGATATAGACATAATCCGCGGATCTTTGCTTCCAAAAGACTTGCTTTATCGGGACGCCCCGTTGATCGGTTGATCGGTTGCTCGGTTGCTCGGTTGATCGCTATTCAGTTATCCTACAAAAAGATATCTGTCAAGAACCAAACCCGGAGACACAAACCCGGCCACGGGCTTCGGAACATAGCAATGCTTTGTAGAAAAAATGTATGTATCGGTTTCAACTCTGCAAGGTGCCCGGGCGAAAGCCACAGACTCTGGACGGACGAAATAACCGGGCCAAAGGCCCGGGAATTGAAAAAACTAACCGGAGGCGCCGGATATCATCTCCCGGGCATACGCCAGGGTCTTGGCCGTTACCTTGGTACCACCCAACATTCGGGCCAATTCGGCGACCCGGTATTCACCGGTTATCGGCGTTACGGTTGTTCGTGTTCGCCCTTTTGAAACTTCTTTGTCAATCCGAAAATGGTGAGAGGCAAAACAGGCGATTTGAGGTAAATGGGTAATGCAGATGACCTGGTAATAATCGGCGAGCGACTTAAGTTTTTGCCCCACCTTTTCAGCCACACTCCCGCCGATACCGGCATCCACTTCGTCGAAAATCAATGTCTCCACCGCCGCCGTGGTCGCCAGTATCGATTTCATCGCCAGTACGATTCTGGAAAGTTCTCCCCCCGAGGCAATTTGGGCCAGTGGACGGAGGGACTCTCCCACATTGGGGGCAATCAGGAATTCAACACGTTCCGCCCCTGTAACTTCGATCGCCCCATCCTCAGTCGACAAACCGGATCGCACGTTTTCGCCTGCCGGCACCGGCTCAAACTTCACCTCAAACCGCGTGTTTTCCATTCCCAGGGTTGCCAGTTCCTTTTGGACCGCCGCCGCCAGGCGTTGAGCCGCCTCTCGCCGCCTTTCGGACAAATCACGGCAAAGGGCCTTGAGCTCCTCTCCCATGGTCGCCAGCGTCGCTTTCGTCTCACGAATTCTTTCCGGCAGGGCGGTCACCTGATCAAGCTCCTGTTGGGCCTCTTTCCCATATGAAATCACGGCATCCAAGGACCCGCCATATTTGCGTTTTAGTTTTTGCAAAAGGTCCAGACGGGCTTCCATTTCTTCCAACCCCCGGCTCTCGAAGGGCGTGTCGTCCACATAGGCATCTATTTCCCGGGCCAGATCTTCAAGCTCCAGGGTTGCCGACTGAATTCGGTCAGCCAACGGTTTCAGGCCCTCGTCTATACCGGACAGGGCGCCCATCTCTTTGGCGATACTCCCGAGCATCTCCACAACCGCCCCGTCTTCATGGTAAAGCGCCGCCACGCACTTGTTGATTGTCTCGTAGAGATGTTCGGCGTGTCTCGCCCGCCGGATGTCTCCCTCGAGCTGTTCGTCTTCACCGAAAACCACGGCGGCGTCCCGTATCTCCTTGACCTGGTATTCCAGGAGTTCAAGTCGTTGCGCCCGGTCGGCTTGACGGCGCTTCAGGTCATCCAAGCCTTTGATCATGGGAATCATGCGATTATAGCGATGACCCACGTCGGCACAGATCCGTGCCGTGCCACCAAAGGCATCCAGGAGTTTCAGGTGTTCTTCCCGCCTCAGTAATCCCTGATAGGCATGCTGCCCGGATATGCTGGCCAGGTAGACATTGAGATCCGACAACATCCGCCCGGTGCTCAACCGCCCGTTTATATAAATCTTATGTCGACCGTTTTTGCCGATCACACGGCGAATCAACAACCCCTCCGAAAGATCGATTCCTTGATCTTTAGCCGCCTTCGTCGCCTCGCTCTCCGTGGGCGGTTGAAAGAGGGCTTCCAGCTCTGCACTCTCATGGGACGTTCGCACCAGATCCGCCGACGCCCGAGCACCCATAATCAGATTGACGGCATTAATAAGAATCGACTTGCCCGCCCCGGTCTCGCCGGTCAGTACCGTTAAGCCGTCCTCGAAGCTGACGGACAAGTCATCGATGATGGCGAAATTCCGTATGACGAGTTCACGAAGCATGGCACATTCAGTGGTCGGCTTTCAGTTATTTCCGATAACCTTTTCAAAAATCTCATCCAGGGCACTCACCGCAGGGGCATCATCGGGCAGCTCGATGGTGGGCCGGCCTTCCGTATCATACCGGACCACCCCTTCGTCCTCGGGCACACACCCCGCCAACTCGAGCTCGGCCTGCTCTATGCCTGTTTTCAAAGCGTCAGGCAGTGCACCTCGCACCCGATTGATAATCACGAGACTCCGATCCACCGCCATGTTGACTTCTCGAACCAGGTCCCGTATCCGCTCGGCCGCCTGAAGGCCCCGTTGTGTCGGGTCCGACACGATCAACAACAGATCGATCCGTCGCGCAACCAAACGACTGATGTGCTCCATGCCCGCTTCGTTATCCATGACGATCACCTGATAGTTGTCACACAGTCTTTCCATGTATTTGGAAAGAAGCGTATTGGCATGGCAGTAACAGCCGGAGCCTTCCGGCCGACCCATGACGATGAGATCGAACCCACGGCTTTCCACCAAGGCTTCTTCGATCTTATATTGCATGTAGACATCCCGGGTCATGCCCTGAGGCACACCGTTTTTCATCCCTTCTCTGGCTTCACCCACGGTAATCTCTACAGGTACCCCCAGGACTTCGTTCAGGTTGGCGTTGGAATCGGCGTCCACCGCCAGGACGGGCGTAATGCCTTTTTTCAAGAGAAACCGAATCAGACACCCGGCAACCGTTGTTTTTCCCGTTCCGCCTTTGCCCGCCATGGCAATCGTCATACTCATCGATTCCTCCTTTCCTGGTGGGCGACGGAACGGCTTTCGTTCAAGTAGGCGGTCACGTCCGGGAAAAGCCGGGACTCCGTGTGAGGCAAAAAGAGCGCCCCCATATACTTGTCCATGAATGACTGGTTGTCACTCAACTCCACATTGGTCATCATGTCGGCTATCCGCACTATCTCTCCCAGGACGTCCCTGTAAAGACACGTTAGCCGAGCCCCCATAACCGATCCATTTCCCAGAAATTGAAACTTTTCCACCGCAATGTCGGGAAACAGCCCGATGAGCTTGCCCTTCGCCAGGTTGATATACCGGCCGAAAGCACCGGCAATGATAATCTGATCGAGATCGTCGAAGGAAAGGGACAAGCTTTCCAGAAGGGTCAAACATCCCGCGTATAACGCCCCCTTGGCCCGCAACAGATTCTCAAAGTCGACTTCATTAATTACAATATCGTGTCCCGTGCCCGAGTCCCGTGCCCAAACGAGGACGTACTCACTTCCGGACCTTCCCGATCTTATCCGTTCGGACGGCAAATCCTTTTCAAACTTACCGTTCTGGTCGATAACGCCGGCGGCAAGCAACTCCGCCAGAATGCTGATCAATCCGGAACCGCAGATGCCGCGGGGCTTTAACCGGCCCATGGTAACCACCATCGGTTCCAGGGTTATGGGATTAATATGAAAGCCCTCGATAGCGCCTACGTCCGCCCGCATGCCGTGTTTGATGCCGCCGCCCTCAAATGCCGGCCCCATGGAGCAAGCAGCGCACGCCAACAGTTCCCGATTTCCCAATACGATCTCCCCGTTGGTGCCGATATCCATGTAGAGGGTCAACGCCTCCTTTTGAGACACCCCTGAACCGAGTATCCCTGAAACAATATCGCCACCCACATAACTCGAGACACAGGGAAACGTGTAGACCGGCAGACACGGCGGCAAATCGAGACCGATCTCGGCGGCATTCCCCATGGGCATATAATTGGCCAGCGGCACATAGGGTGCCTCTCGAATATATCGGGGCTCCATGCCCAGAAACAGATGCGTCATCGTTGTATTGCCGGCCGTACAAAGACAGGAAACAGACGTTTGCTTGTGTTCACTCCCCTTGAAGATGTGGCCGAGCAGTTCATTGATGGACGCCACCACCGCCTTTTGCAATCGATTAAGCCCGTCGGATTTTCGGGCGTAAACGATTCGGGTGATGACATCGGCACCATAGGTCATTTGCTCGTTGTACGCCGTATGCTCGGCCACCACACGGCCGGTGTTGAGGTCCACCAATTCGACGGATATCGTCGTGGTACCGATATCCAGGGCAACGCCCAGGTTTTCCCCTGAGGTATCCCCCGGGTCCACCCCCACCAGTCTGGGGGGGAAATCTTTATCCGCATCCGACAATCCCAGAGACTGCGCCGGGTCCGCCATCAACGTGGCGGTCACCGACCAGTCCTCTTTTCTTACCACTTCGGGCAAGTCCTTGATACATGACACGTCGGTGGCCACCCCGTGAATCTTGTACGACTTCTTCAACTCGTGCAAAAGCCGTGACCAATCGCTCTTGTTCTCATCCAAGCTGGGCGGGGTCAACACAAGAGGCACCCGCATCCCCATGGGGTTCAATTCCCACTCCGCCGCCACCGATGCAGGGTCAAAGGCAGACGCCCTGCGCTCCGATTGACCCATGTCCACGTTTTCCACCAAAAGGCCCCGGGGTCCCCTCGACTCGGGCGGAATCAGGACATCACAGTCCGACACCACGGTCGTCTGGCAAGCCAGTCGCCAGCCCTGCTCATATTCCTCCGCTGTGATATGTTCACTCTCGGGACTGACCACTTCCCCTGATTCTACGATGATTCGGCACTTGCCACATACCCCTTGCCCCCCGCAGGAGGCATTGATATGTACGCCGGCAGCCAGCGCCGCATCCAACAGATTGGTTTCTTCATCCACCCGGACCGTCACCCCGCCGGGGTTAAAAGTGATTTGAGTTTTCATAAACTGATTGACCTTTCCGGACTCCTCGCCTTCCCTTTCCAATGTCGCCCGATTATCCGGATTACCTACCACGGATATGCCCGGGGAACAACTCTTCCCTGTCCCAAACACAAAAGAGGCCGTCTGTTACGCACCCAGACGGCCTCGCTCTCGGATTATCCACTCAGGGCTCTATTATTCCTTGTCTCTATCTTCAGCCGCCATACGCCGATAGATTTCGTAGCGTTCTCTCATGTCCTTTTCGGCTTCCTGAAAAAGCTGCTTGGCATTATCGGGAAAAGTCCGGGTCAGACTGGAGTAGCGCACCTCACCCATAAGAAATTCCTGAAAGTCGCCCTTCGGCTCCTTGGAATCGAGCACCAGGGGATTCGCCCCCTCCGCCTTGCGCCGGGGGTCATATCGATACAACAGCCAATACCCGCAATCGACGGCCAGTTTCTCCTCATGTTGACTGCGACCCATATTCAACCCGTGATTGATACAGGGCGAATAGGCAATTACCAGGGACGGTCCCGGATAGCTCTCCGCTTCCAGCATGGCCTTTAACACCTGGTTTTTATTGGCCCCCATGGCCACGGAGGCGACATACACATATCCGTATATCATGGCCATTCGACCCAGGTCCTTTTTTCGCAGCGGTTTACCGCTTGCCGCAAATTTGGCCACGGCCCCCGTCGGTGTTGCTTTGGATGATTGCCCGCCGGTGTTGGAATAGACCTCTGTATCCAACACCAGGATATTGACGTCCCGTCCTGCCGCAATCACGTGGTCCAGGCCGCCATAGCCGATATCATAGGCCCATCCGTCACCGCCGAAAACCCACACCGATTTCTTCGTCAGGTAGTCGCTTCTGTCCAAGATCTCCCACAACAACGACCGGGCCGAATCATCCACCATGGACATCTCCAGCTCAGCGAGTTCTTCGATCTTTCGGCCATAGACTTTGGACTGTTCTCCGTCATTCATGTTCTCTAGCCACATGTTCAAGGCTTCTTTGAGTTCGTCGGACACCTCCGCCTTCGCCGCCTCTCGGACCAGATCCGCCAGCTTGTCCCGTCTCTGGGCTACCGCCAACTCCATGCCGAACCCGTACTCGGCGTTATCCTCGAATAACGAATTCGCCCATGCCGGACCGTGCCCCTCCTCGTTAACCGTATAGGGGCAACTCGGGGCGCTTCCCCCAAAAATGGAAGAACATCCCGTGGCGTTGGCGATCATCATCCGATCTCCGTAAAGCTGAGTGACCAGCTTGACATAGGGCGTTTCTCCACACCCCGCACATGCACCGGAAAACTCAAACAAGGGCTGTCTGAACTGGCTTCCCTTCACCGACGTCGCCGGCATCACGTCGTCGCGTACGGGCAGTTGGGTAAAGAACCGATGGTTGGGAATTTCCTTTTCCTTTTGAGTAGTCAAAGGCTTCATTTCCAACGCCTTTTTCTTGGACGGACATATGTCCGCACAATTGCCGCAGCCCGTACAATCCAGCGGACTCACTTGTATACGGAACTTGTAACCGGCCAGTTCCTTTCCCTTCGCATCCACGGTCACAAAGCTCTCCGGGGCGTCTACCAGATCTTCTTCCTCGGCCAATACGGGCCGGATGACCCCATGGGGGCACACAAAGGCACACTGGTTACACTGGATACAGTTTTCCGGAATCCACTTGGGAATATTGAGTGCCACGCCGCGTTTTTCATATTTGGTGGTGCCCGTGGGAAAGATACCGTCCGGGCTGAAGGCACTGACCGGAAGCTTGTCTCCTTGCTGGGCCAACATCGGTCGCATCACTTTGGTTACAAATTCGGGCTCATCCTTATCCATATAGGCTTCTTGGCCCGCCGTCACCCATGATTTGGGTACCCGCACTTTCTTCAGGGCATCCACCGCTTTGTCTACGGCGGCGATATTCATTTGAACGACTTTCTCGCCCTTCTTTCCGTACGTCTTCTTGATGGCATCCTTGATGTAATCCAGGGCTTCGTTGGGAGCGATCACGTTGGCGATTTTAAAAAAGGCCGCCTGCATGACCATGTTGATTCGTCCGCCCAGCCCGACCTGGCCGGCAATCTTCGCCGCATCGATGTTATAGAAATCAAGCTCTTTTTGGGCAATGGTCCGCTTCAATGGATCCGGGAGTTCCGTTTCCATATCTTTCGTGCTCCAGGGAGAATTGAGAAGAAATGCGCCCCCCTTTTTGATTCCTTCCAGAATATCGTATTGCTTCACAAACGCCGGATTGTGACAGGCGATGAAATCCGATTCCGTCAACAGATAGGGAGACTGGATACGATGGGGCGAAAACCGGAGATGGGAGATGGTAATACCTCCCGATTTCTTGGCATCATACGAAAAATACGCCTGGGCGAACATATCCGTGTTTTCGCCGATAATCTTGATCGCATTCTTGTTGGCCCCGACCGTTCCATCAGCCCCCAGCCCCCAGAACTTGCACCGTACCGTGCCTTCGGGAGAGGGTTGAATTTCTTCGGTCACGGGCAGGGAGGAATAAGAGACATCGTCGATAATGCCTACGGTAAAATGATTTTTCGGCTCGCTAGACCGGAGATTGTCGAATACCGCCTTGACCATGCTGGGGGTGAAGTCCTTGCTTCCCAGACCGTATCTCCCACCAACAATCACCGGCAGTCTACGCTTTTCATGGAACAGGTTGCACACGTCCTGGTACAGGGGTTCCCCAAGAGACCCGGACACCTTTGCCCGATCCATAACCGCTATCCGCTCCGCAGACGCAGGCAGTGCCCGGAGGAAATGCTCTCCGGAAAAAGGCATATACAGGCGGACTTTGATTAATCCTACCTTTTCTCCCTGTTTGTTCAAATAGTTCACGGTCTCTTCAATGACGTCACAACTCGACGCCATGGACACCACCACCCGGTCGGCTTCCGGATCTCCCACGTAGTCGAATAGATTATAGGGGCGTCCCACCAGATTGCTCACCTTTTCCATCTCCTCCTGGACGATGTGGGGAACATCCGCGTAAAAGGGAGAACACCCCTCGCGATTCTGGAAATATATATCCGGATTCTGTGCCGTGCCCCGCAGCTGGGGATATTCAGGATTCATACATCGGGATCTAAATTCCTCAATGGCCTCCCAGTCAACCAACTCGGCCATGTCATCGTAATTGATCGCATCGATTTTTTGGATTTCCATGGAAGTTCTGAATCCGTCAAAAAAGTGTATAAAGGGCAGACTCGACCGAATGCTGGCCAGGTGGGCCACCAAAGCCAAATCCATCGCCTCCTGCACGGAAGCCGAACCCAACAGGCAAAAGCCGGACTGCTTTACCGCGTTGATATCGGAATGATCGCCGAAGATGGAAAGGGCATGACCCGCCACGGCTCGTGCGGAAACGTGAAACACACAGGGCATGATCTCCCCGGCGATTTTATACATATTGGGAACCATCAAGAGTAATCCCTGAGAGGCGGTGAATGTGGTCGACAAGGCCCCGCCGGAAAGCACCCCGTGTATGGCCCCCGCCGCTCCCGCCTCCGACTGCATTTCGACCACTTTCAAAACCTGCCCGAAAATGTTCTTGCGTCCGTAGGCGGCCCATTCATCACAGTACTCTCCCATACCGCTGGAGGGCGTAATCGGATAAATTGCAGCCACGTCACTCATGGCATAGGCCACATGTGCCGCTGCAAAGTTCCCGTCAACGGTCATCTTCACTGAACTCATTTTTCACATCCCCCTTTCTACACTGTCGGACATACCTTATTGGAGAAAGACTTCTCGCGCTTCGTCACCCAGTTTCCCAAGGTGTTCGACCACATGAATCCCACCCCTTCGCATAGCGGCGATTTTGTCCTTAGCGGTGCCTCCGCCACCGGATATAATGGCCCCGGCGTGCCCCATCCGCTTGCCCGGCGGGGCGGTAAGCCCTGCGACAAACCCGACCACCGGCTTACTGAAGTCGGTTTTGATATACTCGGCCGCGGCCTCTTCGTCGTTGCCTCCGATCTCTCCGATCAAGACAACGCCATCCGTGTCCGGATCTTCATCAAACAGCTTTAATAAATCCACAAAAGAAGACCCGATGATCGGGTCCCCGCCGATACCCACACAGGTACTTTGACCCAGGCCGCTCTGGGTCAATTGATGAACCACCTCGTAGGTCAAGGTACCGCTTCTCGACACCACGCCGATCTTTCCCTCTTTGTGTATTTGACCGGGCATGATGCCGGCCTTGGAACGCCCCGGAGAAATGACGCCGGGACAATTGGGACCGATCAGTCTGCACGGCCTGTTGCTCAAAAAGGCCACCACCTTCATCATATCCTGAACCGGGATTCCTTCCGTAATACAGATGACCAGTTCCAGACCGGCGGCCGCCGATTCCAAGATGGCATCCGCTGCAAATGCAGAAGGCACAAAGATCAAACTGGCATCGGCACCCGAGACATCGACCGCCTCCTCGATCGTATTGAAAACGGGGATATCATCCACGTGCTGACCCTTTTTCCCGGGTGTCACCCCCGCCACCACCCTGGTCCCATAGGCAACACATTGCCGGGCGTGGAAACCGCCTTCTTTACCCGTTACGCCTTGAACCACCAACCGGGTATCTTTATCGATCAATATACTCATGGGTTACTCTCGTAATAGCCGTCCGGAGTTACCGGACGATGCCGTTTACCTTTTCCGCGGCATCCAGCATGCTCTCGGCTACAATGAATTCAAGATCCGCCGCGGCCAAGATCTGTCTGCCTTCCGCTACGTTCGTCCCGTCCAGCCGGACGACTACCGGGACCTCTATATCCACATTCCCCGCTGCTTCCACCACGCCTTTGGCAAGGACGTCACAGCGAAGTATGCCGCCGAAGATGTTTATCAGGATGCCCCGTACATGCTTGTCCTCCAGAATGATTTCCAGTCCCTTGGTCACCATTTCCGCCGTAGCACCACCGCCGACATCCAAAAAATTGGCCGGGCCGGCCCCCGCCTGCTTTATCAGGTCCATGGTGGCCATGGCCAGGCCCGCGCCGTTGACCATAATACCGATATTCCCGTCCAATCGGATATAATTCAACCGGTGCTCGGCCGCCCTCACCTCCAGCGGGTCCTTTTCCCCCATATCGGCAAGTCCCGCAAGGTCTTTGTGACGATACAGGGCACTGTTATCCAGCTCGATCTTCGCATCCAGGGCAAAGACTTGGTCGTCTTGGGTTACCACCAGCGGATTGATCTCCACCAACATGCAATCCATACCTGAAAACAGCTTATACAATTTCGCAAATACGCCGGCGAACGATCTGATGAGATTCGGCGCCACTCCCAGCCCGAAGGCCAGGTTTCGGCCCTGATAGGCCTGAAACCCAAGGCCGACATCCACCCATTCCCGTACGATACGCTCGGGAGCGGTCGCCGCCAGTTCTTCTATTCCCATGCCGCCTTCGGCACTGGCGATCACCACAGGACATTGACGGGACCGATCGACGGTGATACCGACATAAAATTCCTGTGCCACCGAGAGCCCCTGTTCGACAAGCACCTTGTGGACCACCTTCCCCTGTGGACCCGTTTGCGGGGTCACCAGGTTCATACCCAATATCCCGGCGGCTTCCCGGGACACTTGATCGAGCGTTTGGGCGACACGGACCCCACCGCCTTTGCCCCGGCCGCCGGCGTGGACCTGGGCTTTGATCACCCATCGGTTGCCACCGATCTCTTGGGCGGTTCTTGCCGCCTGGTCGGCATCCTCGGCCACCGATCCTTTGGGAACGGGGATTTCAAATCGGGAGAATAGGTCCTTTGCTTGATACTCGTGAATCTTCATCGTTTATCCTGTTAACCGTTGGCTTTCATCTGGTGTCTCCCCTGGGGGGACTTAGCCACCAACATCTCCTCTCCCCTGGTGGGAGGGGCTGGGGGAAGGGGGATGAGTCTCCCCGGGAAAGCCGGGAGTTTACCCAGAGTAATTACGGTCTCGTACCACCTGACACGCAACCGTGTCAAACAAAAAGACGCGGGCAAACCGGGCGCCGACCCGACCGCAACGGAGTTTCCGGCTTTAGGGTTCGCGAGTTTTGCAACGTTGGGTAAACAGGGAAGAAAATGTGTGGGAGTCCGGAACTCCGTGAAAACACTGGATGAGCGGCAAGGTTGCGCCTGCGGTCGGTCACAAGACCAATATATCCGGGTCGAAAACCATTTTTCACTGGCGCTTTTCAGAAAACGGCATTATGTTTCTATCTGGATAAGCCTTTACAATTAATAGCGTTTCTTCCGGGCACTAACTCCGCAAAGGAAGTGACCCGACTGAAAGCGGGGATACAGACCATGGACAAATCTCTAATCATCTATCTTGCCTCAATAGGTGCGGGTGGGGCTTTTCTTATCTGGTGGATTCGCCGGAATATCGCCACGGCGGAAGAAGATCGAAAGACTCGTGTGGAGGGACTCAAGCGGTTCGATCCCATCAAGACACGGACACCCTTCGACATGCCGCTCAAGCTGGCCAGAAAGACGGCGCTGGAAGGCTTGGAAACGCGGTTTTCCATCATTCGAAAAATCATCGTTCTTTCCATGACCGGCTTGTGGATCTTTGCACTGACGTTTCCCTTTATTCACAATGTTCCCGCCACCTTGATATCCTTGTTGATTGCCACCGCGGGTGTTGTCGTGGGAATCGCGTCGAGACCGTTTATAGAAAACCTGGTTTGCGGGATTGTCATCACCTTCGGTCACACCCTCCGGGTCGGGCATACGGTGGTTATC
Source organism: uncultured Desulfobacterales bacterium (assembly GCA_964440795.1). Classification (GTDB taxonomy): domain Bacteria; phylum Desulfobacterota; class Desulfobacteria; order Desulfobacterales. The sequence continues at coordinate 38,839 of CAYTTQ010000012.1, forward strand.
GATGGACACTATGGTACGGTGGAGGACATTTCCCTTACCCACACCACCATCAAGATATGGAACTGGCGACGCTACGTCATCCCCAACAGCCGCATGCTCCAAAAAGACTTCATCAACCTGACGATTTCGGATTCTTATCAATGGGCGCACGTGGAATTTTTCGTCGCCTACGGAACGGACCTGCACGTCGTTCGTGCTGCGGCAATCCAGGCGGCTTCCGAAAGTTCCTATTTTTCCGATCGTGAAACTCCCCGTTTTTGGGTGATGGACATGGAAAAGGCCGCCATAAAGTGCTGGGTGGCCGCCTGGGCCAGTTCACCCACCAACGCCTGGTTGCTTCGTCACGAGATTCGAACCAACCTGGTCCTGTCCTTGACCGAGGCGGGTATTAAAACCCACTTACACGAAATCATCGACCGGGCGGATTCCCCCGGTGGCCAGCAATCCGGTGGAGCTACGCCGACCGCAGGGGAGCAAGCCCTCGGATAGGCCAGCAGGCTAATACCGCCAGCTCATCAAGAGCCGTTCATCCTTGTCACCAGTTGCGGGGTCAAGGTCCCGACGTGCGCCAGGGACGCCATTGTCGTCAACTGATAGCGGCTGTCCACTCCATGCATCTCGTTGAGATGGTCGATGTCAATCTGTTCAATCCACGGCGTTGTTTCGCTTCAACGGATAATAGGTCGTCGTATCCGTTACGATCAAGATCATTCAAACCCAAACCAGTGTAAAAGGCGTTTGTCAAGACTCTTCACATCGGGCAGCAGCCAAGGCGTTTTCGCTTGAGTATTACGGATGCCCGTTGAGACAGGAAAATTCATTTGCATGGCGGGCGGGCCGCCCGCCATGCGTTTACACATCTTACCGGTTAATACATATCCTCGGGAGACATGGCAGGCATTTGCGACCTTTTCTTTTCCGGTTTTTCCGCCACCATGGCCTCGGTCGTCATCATCAGCGTAGCAACCGATGCGGCATTCTGCAGGGCAAACCGGGTCACTTTCGTCGGGTCGATAATCCCTGCTTTCAGCAAATCTTCGTATTTCTCCGTTTCAGCGTTGAACCCGAAGTCTCCTTTGCCATCCTTTACTTGCTGTATGACCACCGACGCCTCAAAACCCGCGTTGGTGGCAATTTGTCGTAACGGTTCTTCCAGCGCGCGCTCAATGAGTTTCACTCCCAATCGCTCCTCACCGGGAAATTTGGCATCCTTCAATACATGTAGGGCACGAATGTAAGCAACCCCGCCGCCGGCAACGATGCCTTCCTCCACCGCCGCTCTGGTAGCGTTGAGCGCGTCTTCCACTCGAGCCTTCCGCTCCTTCATTTCCACTTCCGTAGCAGCGCCTACGTTAATCACCGCTACCCCGCCGACCAATTTTGCTAAGCGCTCCTGTAGCTTTTCCCGGTCATAATCGCTCGTGGTCTCTTCGATTTGCGCCCGGAGCTGCTTGACCCTGCCTTCTAAATCTTTTCGCTTCCCCCGACCTTCGACGATGGTCGTGTTGTCCTTGTCGGCGGTGACTCGCTTGGCCGTACCCAAGTCACTCAATGACATATTCTCCAGCTTGATACCGAGCTCCTCGCTAACCACCTGGCCCCCGGTCAATATCGCCATGTCTTCGAGCATGGCCTTACGTCTGTCACCAAAGCCCGGCGCTTTAACGGCACAGCATTTCAGGGACCCTCGCAATCTGTTGACAACCAGCGTGGCAAGGGCCTCACCTTCTACATCTTCCGCAATAATCAAAAGCCCCTTTCCCATCTTGGCTATTTGTTCCAACACGGGGAGCAAATCTTTCATATTACTCAGTTTCTTTTCATGCAGCAGAATATAGGGATCATCAAGGTGAACTTCCATCCGTTCCGAATCGGTCACAAAATAGGGACTAATGTATCCGCGATCGAATTGCATGCCCTCCACGATTTCAAGGTATGTATCCATCCCCTTGGCCTCTTCGACCGTAATAACACCTTCCTTTCCGACCTTCTCCATCGCTTCGGAAATAATGTTTCCCACGGTCACATCGTTGTTGGCGGAGATCGTACCGACCTGGGCGATTTCCCTTTTGTCTTTGGTCTGCTTGGACATCTTTTTCAGCTCATCCACAACCAGTGAAACAGCCTTGTCCACCCCCCGCTTGATTGCCATGGGGCAGGAACCCGCCGCCACCAGCTTGCATCCTTCGCGTAAAACGGCCTGGGCCAAAACGGTGGCCGTGGTAGTGCCGTCGCCCGCAACGTCCGAAGTCTTGGAAGCTACCTCTTTGACCATCTGGGCGCCGATATTTTCAAACTTGTCCTTGATCTCTATCTCCTTGGCCACGGTAACACCGTCTTTCGTCACTGTCGGGGTTCCCCAAGATTTTTCTATCAGTACGTTGCGCCCCTTGGGTCCCAGCGTTACCTTCACCGCATTGGCCAGGGTGCCTACCCCTTGCAGCATCTTCTCCCTGGCCGCTTCATGATACCTGATTTCCTTGCTTGCCATCTTCATTTCCTCCAACTGGTCATAACCTATGGGTCATAACTTATTCGATTACGGCAAGAATGTCATCTTGCCTGAGAATCAGATATTCAACACCATCCAACTTGACGTCCGTGCCCGCATATTTTGAAAATAGAATCCGATCGTTTTTCTTTACCTCCATTGAGATACGCTTTCCGTCAGAATCCAACTTGCCGGGCCCCACTGAAACCACTTTGCCCTCTTGGGATTTCTCTTTAGCGGTATCTGGAATAATGATCCCGCCCGATGTCTGTTCCTCCTTTTCGGTCCGAGTGATCAAGACCCTGTCATCCAATGGTTTTACGTTCATCTTACACAAGACCCCCTTTCGATCGTACGTTCCGTGCCTGCCACGGCGCATTCAAATGTCCGACGTATGTAATGTTACAGGACAGGGATAAATTGGTTGGGATAGATTTTCCACACCTACCGCTGGTTAAAGTAAGTCTGTTTTTGTTTCTGTCAAGCAAGGCTTCCCACAATTTTACCCTTTTTCGGTAAACCAATTGACACAGCTTCCAACCATTACATCATCTATTGTTTTGGCACATGCCTTGCTTATTCACCCAGGCAAGTAAACGTTCTTCCTCCTTATCAGAAGCGTTCGAGAGAAAGCCCCTGGGGTTACACACTCCTCACCCCCAGGGGCTTTCCTCGTTTTGACTCGTACCGACCCACGATTCGCCGTCGCGCATTGAGACACCTGGTCCCCTATCGCGCCCCACACCTAGTCACGATTATGTGGCTGGCACTGAATTTGAAGTTCACCTTCACATGCTGCGAGAAAGGACCCAAAACGATGAGAAGACCGCCAACCAGCCTGGAAGTGGATACCTCGTGCTGTATATATAGTATCCACTGGGTACATTTTACCCACTCGGCTACGGCTGCATAACTTCGGTTTTATCAGTTGGACACTATAAGAAGCATTGCGGCCGGAGCCCCATACTTTCGGTGGGCCTTGACAACTTACTTTAAGGAATTATTTTATGAAAATAAAATAAAAAGTGAAATTGGGAGTAGAGCCCGTTACCCAAGGCGTGAACGCCGGGAGACGACTCTGCCTGATGATGTCCTGGATAGCTGGAGGAGGTGCCATGTAAGCAGTAAATATGCAGATGGTCTTAAGCCCTATAACCTCTTACAGCAGGGGATGAAAAGGCATGGCCACGGTTCACCGGCGGGCACTCCACAACGTTCTGGGGTTCCCGTTTTTTTTTTGGGAGGTATGAAGGAAAAGAATGCCAAAGATTGGAATCAGAGGAAATTTAAGCAAGGCGATCGAAAAAGGGAAAGCACAGGGCTATTTGACCTATGATGAGTTGAATGACGTGCTACCCAAAGGGGATATTTCGCCTGATGAAGTCGACGACGTAACAACCTTGCTGGGCGACATGGGTATCGATTTGGTCAACGAAGACAAGAACAACCTGTTTCGTTCACGGAGAGCGGATGATTCGGAAAAGCCCGTGACGACCCCTGCGGAGGGCCAACCGGGTCCTCAGGCGGAGCAGGCGGTTCAGATGTATCTGCGCGATATGGGTGCAATATCGATGTTTAGTCACGAGCAAGAGCTGAACATCGCCATGGAGATTGAATCAGGAGAACAAGAAGTTCTTCGAAACCTGGTGCAATCCGGGGTGGCGGTCCGCAGGATCCTGCGGCTCGGGGAAGCCCTATCCCAAGGAGATACGCGGCTGCGGTATGTACTGCGAAACCTCGACTTGGCTGAAGAGCTTGAATATACGCAACAATTTTTAAATACCCTCGAAAAGATCAGGTCCATTCACGGAGAAAATGACCAGCTAAGGACAAAGTTGTTTAATTCCGTGGCGGATTCCCGGATCGACGACGCCGCCCGCCGGAAAATCAGAAAACGGATACTGCGCCGAAACCAGAGAATCTTCGGCGAGATCAAACAATGGCGGTTGGATCCACAGGTGATCGAGTCGGCTACGGCGGTCATTGAAGATCACCTTAAAGAATTCGAAACGTTGGAGCAGAGCCTGCATCGGTGTGCCCGGCAATTGCAAATCCCCGTGGTTGCCCTGCGACGGGTTTGCAAAACCGAATCCGAGCTTGACGACTACCTGACCCGACGCCCGCGGATAAACCCGGGGAAGGTCTCTGTGCTGCTGAATCGGGCCAAAGGACTGGTGGCAACCATTACGGAAAAAGAACGTCAGGCCAAAACGCATAAGCAGGAACTCAAAGCCGTATTGACCCGAATTCGCAAAGCCCAACAGGATACATCGGCGGCCAAACAGAAGATGATAAGTGCCAATCTGCGCTTGGTGGTAAGTATTTCCAAGAAGTACATGAACCGTGGGTTACAACTGCTGGACCTGATTCAGGAAGGCAATCTCGGACTTATGCGGGCTGTGGATAAGTTCGACTACCATCGGGGGTATAAATTCAGCACCTATGCCACGTGGTGGATTCGGCAAGCCGTGGCGAGAGCCATCGCAGATCAGTCCCGGACCATACGGATTCCGATCCATACAGCGGAAAAACTCAATAAATTGACCCGCACGTCTCAGGAACTCGTCCAGACACTGGAAAGGCAACCGACTCCGGAAGAAATTGCCGAAAGAACATCGTTTTCCCCGGAAGATGTCCAGTGGATGCTGTCGAGTGCGAGAGAACCGGTATCTCTGGAGAGCCCTGTGGGAGAAGGAGACGGAAGTCAAATGGGGGACTTTATTGAGGATGAAACATCCGATTCGCCGGTGGAAGCCACGGTCCGTGCCGATCTGTCGGAACAGATCCGAAAAGCCCTGGCCACACTGACCCCCCGGGAAGAGCGGGTCTTGCGGCTGCGCTTCGGTATCGGAGAAAAATCCGACCATACGCTCGGCGAAGTGGGCAAAGATTTCAGCGTCACCCGTGAACGGATCCGGCAGATCGAGGCAAAGGCCTTGAGAAAACTTCGGCACCCCGTAAGGCGTCGCATACTTCAGGCGTTCTCGGAAACGGCTCAGGAGTCATGAGCCGTTCTTTGAGAAATCTCATCCCGAGAGTGGCTCTGTGCGGTAGTTGATTTGGAAAATGCGTACATGAAGTACGGCCGAAGGGAGGTAGACGGCAAGTCTATCTTC
>CAYTTQ010000013.1:0-4700 GCA_964440795.1 uncultured Desulfobacterales bacterium
CGATTTGATCACAAAAAAGCAAAAGATCATTCGTGTTTTAGTAAGGGCTCGCGCAGGTAAGGGCTCGCGCAAGAATAACTTCACATTTTGCCATCTCGGCTTCCGCCCGTCTTTGCCCGATACCTCACTCGCAAAACCTCGACATAGCCTGCTATGCCTGCGGTTTTGCTCAATCGGATCGGCCAAATCCGAACCAAATCCGAGCGCCCATTCTGTGAAGTTATTCTTGCGCGAACCCTAAGGTGACAACGAGATTCTTATAGTTTATCCGCACCGAAGGGTGCGGGCGATCTCATTTACGTCCGCCATGACCTGGTTGACGTCCAGGTCAACGAACCGCCGATCTTCCATAAGCACTCGCCCGGCGACAATGGTGGTTCGAACATCTCCCCCGGAAAAGACATAGACCAGATGGGAATAGGGGTTGTACATGGGAACCAGATGGGGTTGATTTGTGTCCAAGATAATGATGTCCGCCTGCTTGCCGGGTGCCAACACACCGACTCGGTCCTCCATGGCAAGGACTTTGGCACCCCCGCGAGTGGCCATACCCAAGACCGTTGCGGCGTCCATGACCGTGGGATCCATGGTATGCACCTTATGTATTTTGGCCAGGGTGTCCATTTCCTGAAAAAGGTCCAAGTCATTATTGCTGGCACACCCGTCCGTTCCAATTCCCACCGTAACCCCCCTTTTCAGCAGATCCGGGATGGGTGCCACACCGGAGGCAAGCTTCATATTGCTCTCCGGATTATGGGCCACCTTGACGTGGTGATCGGCGAGGATATCCATATCTTTGTCAGTAAGCGCCACACAGTGGTCCGCCACAAGCCGAGGACCGAGAAATCCGATCTGCGCCAGGTGTTCCACCGGTGTCTTACCGTATCGCTGTCGGACCTGTTGGACTTCCTGTTCGGATTCGGAAAGGTGAATCACCATGGAAACCTTTTCCCGGTCGCCGATTGCCTTGGCCTGGGCGAGGAGTGCGGGAGAACACAGATACGCCGAGTGCGGTTCGACGGCAATACGGATCAGCGGATCATCCCGCCACGAATCGATAAGGTCCTGCGTATATATCAGGCCTTTTTCAATCGGCCCATAGTTGGGGGAATCAAAGTCATACAGGACCTCTCCCACCACGGCCCTTAGACCCGCGTCTTTTGCGGCTCGAGCCACGAAGTCCGCGTAGAGGTACATATCGCAAAAGGTAGTGGTTCCCGAGGCTATCATCTCCGCACAGGCCAGAAGGGTCCCTTTGTATACCCAGTCCGATGTGAGCTTGGATTCTGCCGGAAATATGTGGTTTTCCAACCAGTCCATCAAGGGCAGATCATCCGCCAAGCCCCGAAAACAGGTCATGGCAGCGTGTGTATGGGCATTGATCAACCCGGGCATGACGAGTCCCCCCCGGGCATCGATATATTTGGAAGCCTCGTATCCGTTGCTGTTCTCTTTTTGGGGCTCCACCGCCACAATGGTATCCCCTCGGACTGCGAGTAAGCCCCTCTCTATCACATCCAAGTCATCCGACATGGTGAGAATCCGCCCATTGGTAATCAGCAAATCAACCGGCTTCATGCGATAAGGCCTCCAATACCCCTTCTATCAAAACTTTCAGGCGGGAGGTCGCTCCCTCAGCCACGCCGATGATCGCTTCTACACTGCAAGACTCCGGCTTATCCGGCAAATTCATATTGGTGATAACCGATAGTCCCAGGACACGAATGCCACCGTGCACAGCAGCGATGACCTCGGGAACAGTGGAAAGTCCTACCGCATCGGCACCGATCGTTCTTAGAAAGCGAATCTCCGCCCGGGTTTCCAGAGAAGGGCCGGGGAGTCCTGCGTAAACCCCCCGCTTTAGACCGACACCATGCTCAAGCCCCACGGTCTCCGCAGAAGATATGAGTTTCGGGTCATAGGCCGCCGCCATGTCGGGGAAACGGGGCCCCCAGGCCTCGATATTGGGGCCGATCAGGGGATTATTTCCCGTGAGGTTGAGGTGATCGTCAATGATCATGATATCGCCTACCTTGAAGAGGGGGTTTATTCCGCCGGCGGCATTGACGATCATCAGGACTTTCACTCCCAATACCTGCATCACCCGGATGGGCAGGGTGATTTGGGCCATGGTGTAACCTTCGTAATAATGAAAACGACCCTGCATGGCCATAACGTTGTGTCCGCCCAGTTTTCCAAACAAAAACCTGCCCTGATGACCGGGTACCGTAGAAACAGGAAACTCAGGAATATCTTGGTAATTCAAAGAGACAGCGACATCCATTCGGTCGACACTCCCCCCTAAACCGGTACCCGCCAAAAGCCCCACACGTGGCGCCTCCGGAATCCGGGCACTGACGAACCCCGCCGCCGCCTCCACTTTATTTTTTAGCGATTTCATGCTATATTCCTTTCCGTCGTTTCTGAGACCGACCGGAAACCGACCGGAAACCGACCGGAGACCAAACTGAGCGGTACCTTAGACTAGCCACTGCTTTCTAGTCAAACGGAAATCGGAGAGACGGAAGATGAACGAAGACTTTCGTGACACACGAACAGGGAAAACAGAATGTCAAGCCGAATAACCAAAGCAGGGGTGGTGAAGGCGGTTCAGGGCCCGATGGCCATCGCCGTGACCCAACGGGAAAGTGACTGTGAAGGCTGTAAAGCCCGGGCCAGTTGTGAGGCCATGGGGGGAACGGGAGCCAATGCAGAAGTGACGGCCATAAACACGGCCAACGCCAAAGCGGGAGACCCGGTGACCATCGGTTTACGGGGCAACTCTTTGCTCAAGGCCTCGTTTGCCATCTATATGGTCCCCATACTCGGTCTCACAGGCGGCATGTTAGCGGGCTTTGCCATCGCCCGGGTCTTGCCCCTTTCCGAAGAAACGGCTGTGGGGATCCTTGCGGGGGCAGGCCTGGTGGGTTCATTTATCTGGCTCAAGAAAAAGGCCGCAAAAATGTCCCGGAGCAAGGCCTTTACGCCGGAAATCGTGGCCATCCGGCGCGGCGAGGAAGACGAAGACGCCTCCTGTTCAGTGGCCGCCGGCGAACCGGAACCTTAGGCAACGCCCCCCTATGCCAGGAGGGCTTTTTACCCGCCGCCCCGTAATCCCCTCAGAGGGGAATCACCATCCCAAAATGGGCCCCTGCAGGCCCGCTCATCACCACGACGGCTACCGCCGCCACCATCACACATCTCAATTTTTTCATCCTCCCACTCCTTTCCTGAAAGATCGCCCCTCAAAAAGGGCCGATTCTGTCCGCTGCTTTAGGGTAGGCCGGTGATATTTTCCCGACGGCAGGCCTTGAGCGTTTCCACCACGGCGTAAGGAATTCGCATTTCTCCCCGGCCCACCCCCATATATATCCCCGGCTTGGCCTGGCCGTGAAAGTCCGTTCCCCCGGTGGCCACGAGTTTATACCGACGAGCAAGCGCCTCGTATCTGGCCGTCTTTCGTGGACCGTGGTCGGGGTAATAGACTTCCATGCCTTGAAGCCCTTGTTCCGTTAGATCCCGTAACACCGATTCAAAGGTATGCGGCACGGCCCTTTCCAGAGTAGATGGATGAGCCAAAACAGCCACACCACCGGCACCCCGTATGGCGTGAATCGCCTCCGCCGGGCTGGGACGAAACCGGCCGACATAGGCCGGGCAGTCTCTGCCTAGGTACTTAATAAAGGCCTCGTTGAATGATCGGACCACGCCTTTATTCATCAATGTCGCCGCAAAGTGGGGCCGTCCCGTCTGCCCCCCTCCCGAAGCGCTGAGCACCTCGTCATAAATGATATCGATACCCAGATCATTTAGGCGCCTGACCATCTCTTGGTTTCGTTTCTCGCGTCCTTCTTGGAGACGCCCCAGCAATCCGGTTAAGTCCGAATCCCCCAAGGAAATCAAATACCCCAAAAGATGCATGCCTCCAGGACGTGCGTCGGCACTAATCTCGACCCCCGGCACGACCTCCACGGGCGAATGTGCGGCCGTATCCACGGCCTCGACACACCCTTCGATCGTATCGTGATCGGTGATTGAAATGGCTTTAAGCCTGATTTTGGCTGCTAAATTGATGAGTTGTGGCGGCGACAGGGATCCGTCTGAAGCAGTGGAATGGGTATGCAGGTCGACACAATCCGAAATCACAAATGCACCGGCAGAAAAACGCGACAGAGTAGCCGTGCAGCTATACCCCTAAGGCGTTCTCCTTGGCCTCTTCCTGCTTTTTGCATTCGATACACTGGGTGGTCACCGGCCGGACCTTCAGACGCTTTACGGAGATATCCTCTCCACAGATCTCACACACGCCATAGGTCCCACTGTCAATACGGTCAAGGGCATCTTGTATTTTTTCAATCAGTTTTCGCTCCCTGTCCCGAATGCGAAGCATAAAATTGCGATCTGATTCCAAAGCCGCCCTGTCGGTCGGATCCGGGAAGGTCGGTTTTTCATCGGTCATGCCGGATACCGTCTGACTTGCCTCAGCCAGTAGTGTCTCCAGTTGCTCGTTCAAGTGCTTTCGGAAAAACTCAATGTCCTTCTTTTTCATTTCTGTACCTATTCGAGGGATTGCCCTTTACTGTCCAGCGCTTTTGGCTTAACAATATGGGGCTTAACGGGCCCTTACGGCAACCCAAAGGCACCCGTTTTGATAAACCCTGTTTTGATAAACCCTGTTTTGATAAACTGGGATTGTTATC
>CAYTTQ010000013.1:4800-44154 GCA_964440795.1 uncultured Desulfobacterales bacterium
GTTTTGATAAACCCTGTTTTGATAAACCCTGTTTTGATAAACTGGGATTGTTATCATTTCGGCCCGCCTTTGTAAAGCCAAAAGTTACTCACGTCACCACACTTGTGAAATATGTCACCCTTTCGCACAAATCACAAATTCTGGGGCTGTCTCCTGGGTCTGGGCATTTCCTCCGTCTCCGTCCAGCTCGTGATGGTGCGGGAAATTATGTCCACCTTCAGTGGCAATGAATTGATCATTGGTGTCGTGATCGGTTCTTGGCTTCTTTTCACCGGTTTGGGAAGCACGCTGGGCGTGAAAGTGGGCAGAAATAAATCCCCGGACCGCATTTTGTTTTGGGGGCACGTCTTGGTGGCATTGTGCCCCTTCGCTCAGATCCTGGTCATACGGGCATTACCGCTGCTCTTAGTAAGGGGGGAAATCCATGGCCTGGGGGTGGTATTGGCCACGGCAAGCCTGACCCTTCTCCCCTACTGTCTTACAGGAGGCCTAATGATCCCGCTGGCCGGTTCTTTTCTTTCCGGCACGCAAACCACCACGCGAGTATACATTGCAGACACCATCGGCGATATCCTCGGCGGCCTCCTGTTCAGCTTCGTGCTTGTCTACCTTTTTTCCCATTGGACCAGCCTGATTTTCCTGGCCTTGCTAAACCTGTTCGCCGCAGCGATGATGGCCGGTCACCCACTCCGATTGACCGGATTGGCCGTGTGCGCTTCAATTGTAGTTTTGTCTCATCCCATGGACAAGACCTCCGTATCTTGGCGATTTCCGGGCCAAGAAATCATTCTGCACAAGAACACACCGTTTGCACAACTCACCATTACCCGTTCCGGAAAACAACTCAATGTCTTTCAAGACGCCATACCCACATTTTCCACTCACGCCCTGGACATGGAGGCAACCGCCCACCTGCCACTGTCCCAAGTCGATAAAGGCGCCCGCGTCTTGTTGATTGCAGGCGGCATATTCGGCACCCTGAACGAAATCATCAAACACGATCCGAAGCATGTCGATTACGTTGAATTGGATCCGGCGATCGTCGCCCTGGCGCAAAGACTCGATCAAGCCATCCCCGCGACTGTTGTCGATGTCCACCTGGGAGACGGCCGCCTGTTCGTCAAAAAGACCACCCGTACCTACGATGTGGTCATCGTTGATCTCCCCGACCCGGAGAACGCCCAACTCAACCGATTCTACACCCAAGAGTTTTTTCACGAAGTCAGGTCGATCCTGTCCCCGAACGGTGTGCTCGGCTTTACCCTTGTCGGTGCGGAAAACTATATGGAAGAAACGGGGTTGGCCTTAAACCGCTCTGTCTATTCGGCCCTGTGCCGCACATTTGACGAAGTCCTGGTACTTCCCGGATCGACCCATCATTTTATGGCATCCGATGGTAGATTGATACAGGACATCGAGTCCGTTTTGGCCCAGCGACACATCTCTACAAAACGCCTCATCGCCTATGATCTGCCCACGCTGACGGACGCTTGGCGAATAGACAAACTTTCCGCTCTTCTGGACCGAAAAGATATCCCGCCGAACAGTGATTTGTCTCCCCGGGCGTTCGGACACCTGCTGGACATGTGGTTGAAAAAGACCCACAGCTCCCGAGGTATGCTGTATATCGGCTTTTTTGTCATAGCATTTTTCGCTTTCATCGCTTCCAGAAAAGAATATATTCATTTTACCATCATGACCTCCGGCTATGCCGCCATGGCATTCGAACTTACCCTGATTCTTTTGTTTCAGCTCATATACGGATACGCATACCTGCGGATGTGCCTCCTGATCACCCTGTTTATGATCGGTTCGGTCACAGGTGCTCTCTGGTCGGGTCGATGGACAAAATCCCGGAAGAAACAAATCGTCTCGGGTGACATGACGCTTGTAGCCCTGGCAGCGGTGGCTTGGGTCACGGCGGTACTCAGTGTGCGATCCACCAGTGGGCCGCTTCTTTTCTGGATCCAGTACTTGCTGATTCCGCTGCTGGTCTTTCTCGTGGCCGCCGCAACGGGGTGGCAGTTTTCGGCCGCCTCCCGGGCTTGCCGGGGCAGTGGATCGGAAATCACCGGCCGACTCTACGGGGCGGATCTTGCCGGAGCCGCCTGTGGAACCATATTGACAGGCCTTCTCTTTATCCCTAGTATGGGAATTGGAGGTGTTTTGATGTCGATCATTTTTTTTAAAGGCCTGAGTCTCGTCTTCATCCGCAAGTCCAGGGTTTCCGGATAATTCCTGGCGGCCATGCAAATTCGGATATAGCCCAATGAAACCCGTCGAAACGAACCTATCCCGCCGAAACTTCATCAGAACCAGCCTTTGTACCGCCTGCGGGACACTCCTTTTTCCGTGGCAACGGGCATGGGGGGCGGACAGATTCGACCCATCCGATCCCCACGTACGGGAGGCCTATTTCTACGAATCGCTCAAAGGCGAGTCCGTACGTTGCAATACATGCCCCCACAAATGTGTCATGGCCCCCGGAGATCGGGGTCGGTGTCGGACAAAGGTCAATATCGCCGGAAAGCTCTACACCATCTCCTACGCAAACCCGTGTACCGTCAACGTGGACCCGGTGGAGAAAAAACCCTTACTCCATTTCTATCCGGGTAGCCGCACCTTTTCCTTGGCCGTGGCGGGCTGTAACTTTCGGTGTCTCAATTGTCAGAATTGGGAGATTTCTCAAACCAGCCCGGATAAAACCCGAAATCATGATCTGCGTCCCGACCAGGTCGTTTCCATGGCTTCCCGATATGGATGCCAGGCAATCGCCTATACATATTCAGAGGCGACCACCTTTTTCGAATACATGGTTGACACCGCCGCTATTGCCAAAACAAAGGGTATCAAAAACATCTGGGTCAGTAATGCTTACATTTCCCAAGCGGCACTGGACCGTTTGTGTGACGTAATCGACGGGGCGAGCGTGAATTTGAAAAGCTTCTCCGATGACGTCTACCGCAAGCTGACCGGAGGCAGCCTCAATCCGGTTCTTGAAACCTTTAAGACGCTCCATCAACGGAAGGTATGGATGGAGATCATCAATTTGGTCGTCCCCACCTACACGGATGACCTGGACGAGATCGCCGAGATGTGCGATTGGATCGTAGACCATCTCGGGCCGTCTTACCCGCTGCATTTTTCCCGTTTTTTCCCCAAATACAGACTCAAGAGACTTCCGCCGACCCCGCTGGCGGTTCTGGAAGAAGCAAAGAAGGTGGCTCATCGTGCCGGGCTGGAACATGTTTACCTGGGAAACGTTCCGGGCGGATGTGATACCACCCGATGCCCGAGCTGCAACACGCCGGTTATCGAAAGGCGGGGATATCGCCTGTTGACAAACAACCTGGCGTCCGGGAAATGCCCGTCCTGCCAGGCGCTTGTGGCGGGCAGATGGGCATGAGGCTTTTCCCGGAGTCCCTATCACAACCCGGGTCCCAGTCCGGATCACAGCCCGGGCTGCCTCGGCTCAACCGGCAAGAAGGATCGCAAAAAGGAAAACTCATGGATACACGAATGAAGCGGATCTGGGTGCCCTTACTCGTGTTCGTATTCTTGCTGACGAGTCTTGCCGGGTCGTTTGGTTCCTCCTCGGATCCCGACGGGTCGACCCGAACAGCTGCGGTAGCGGGCCGATTCTATGCGGGCAAGCCCCAGGTATTAAGAAAACAGGTGTCGGACCTGTTGGAAAAAGGGTCCGGAAAGACACTGGCGGGAGACATCCGAGCCCTTATATCACCGCATGCCGGCTACCGGTATTCCGGTATTGTGGCGGCGGCAGGGTATAGACAAGTCGAAGACGATGTCGAGCGGGTGATACTTCTTGGCCCCAGCCACCGCGTTCGTCTCAAAGGCGCCTCTATTGCCGAGGTCGCCGCCTACGAGACCCCGTTGGGGTCCGTGGCACTGGATCCACTCGCCTCGACGCTCAGGCAGTCGCCTCTCTTTCACACCACGAAAGAAGCACACCGTAAAGAGCACAGCCTCGAAGTTCAACTCCCGTTCCTTCAAGTGCGGCTGGACGCCTTTACCGTTGTGCCCATATTGACCAACGACACCGATCCCGCCAAACTCGCCGCAACGCTGTCACCTCACGTAAACGAGGCAACCCTGATCATAGCAAGTTCGGACCTTTCCCATTATCATCCGTATACGGAAGCCGTTTCCCTCGATCGACAATGTATCCGGGCGATAACGAGCATGGACGTTTCGGGCGTCGAAAAATGTGAAGCTTGCGGGAAAGAAGCCGTTCTCACCCTTATGCACTTGGCACGAATCCAGGGATGGAATGCCCGATTGATCGATTATAAGAATTCCGGGGACACCGGCGGCGGCAACGATCGCGTGGTGGGTTACGCCAGCATCGCCTTTTTAGGTGGAAAGGAGAGGCAAGCACGAATGGAGCGCAATGATTTATCCTATGAAGACAAAGTAAGCTTGCTCAAACTGGCCCGCTCGGCCATTGAGTCCAAACTTGGCACAGGCAGGCAGGTAATTCGACCCAAATCCCCGGCACCGGCACTTTTGGAAGACAGGGGGTGCTTTGTCACCCTGCACAAAAATGGGCGGCTTCGGGGATGCATCGGCAGCATCGAGCCGGTTTCAACACTGCTGGCCTGTATCGAGGAACATGCGCTGTCCGCTGCATTTCATGATCCCCGTTTTCCTCCCCTAACGGTGGAAGAACTTGAGACCATGGATATTGAAATCAGTGTCTTGACGGTACCGGAAGACCTCACCTTCACAAGCGGGGAAGACCTTAAGGCACAACTGGAACCGGGTATCCACGGCGTTATCCTTTCAAGCGGTCTAAGAAAGTCAACATTTCTTCCCCAGGTGTGGCAGCAACTACCGGACAAAGACGCCTTTTTACACCACCTGTGTATAAAAGGCGGTATGGCCGGTGACGCCTGGCGGAACCCGAGTACAAAAGTCCAGGTTTACAAAGCCAAGGCCTTCGGGGAAAAAGATCCCGATTTCGATACCGGTTCGACTGGAAGTTCGTGATACACATGACACTTGGAAAGCGCGGCATGAGTCGAAGCTAAAGAGGAGACCAAAACCATGCGCGTGGCGATGTATTACAACAATCGCGATATTCGCATCGAAGAGATGCCGACGCCTGAAATCGGTCGGGGAGAACTCCTTTTACGCATTGAGGCGAGCGGTATTTGCGGCAGCGACGTGATGGAATGGTACCGCATCCGGAAGGCCCCGCTGGTCCTGGGCCATGAAATCGCCGGAGAGGTGGTAGACGTAGGGCCGGAAGTGTTCAGCCATAAGAGAGGCGATCGCCTGGTAGCATCCCATCATGTCCCGTGCAATACGTGCAGATATTGTCTACGGGGGCATCACACGGTTTGTGACACCTTGCGTAGGACCCATTTCGATCCGGGTGGATTTGCCGAATATGTCCGCCTGCCGGCAATCAATGTGGACAGAGGCGTATATACGATCCCACCGGAGGTATCCTGGGAATCGGCCAGCCTCACCGAACCCTTGGCCTGTGTGTTGCGGGGCCAACGGACGGTGGCAGTGGGAATCGGGGATACGGTGGCGGTCCTGGGGAGTGGAATTGCGGGGTTGCTCCACATTCTGCTGGCCCGTGCCAGCGGTGCGACCAAGGTCATTGCCATCGACATTGAAAAAAACCGATTGTCGGAAGCAAACAGACTGGGCGCCGACATGGCTATCCACGGAGCGGAAAATCCGGCCGACCAAATCAAGGCTGCGAATAACGGACTGCTGGCCGACAAGGTCCTGGTATGCACCGGGGCGAGGTCGGCTGTTTTACAGGCTTTGGAACTGGTTGAGCGAGGCGGGCGGGTGCTCTTTTTTGCGCCGACCGACCCTGAGACTACGGTGCCGCTTTCCGTCAACGACGTCTTCTTCGGCAAGGATGTAACCCTTACAACCTCTTATGCGGGAAGCCCGGCCGACCACCGGATGGCTCTCGACCTGATCGGTTCCGGGCGGGTACCCGTCGACGCGTTGATTTCTCACCGGTTGCCCTTATCGGAAATAAACCGGGGATTCGAGCTTGTATCGGAGGCCAAGGCGTGTCTAAAGGTTGTTATTGAGCCGCAGAGCAGATAAAATCGTTGAAAGTCAACTTATATGGGAGGTAACAAAGATTATGGCCGATGCAGAGGGAATTCTAGAAGCACGATCAACATCTGAAATGGGAGAGGAACGTTACAACCAATCAAAAAAACGGATCAAAGGCGCCGGAAATATCGGCTGGGGAATGCGAAATCGCTTGTCGCGCCTGATCGGTGCCGATGGACGGTGCCAATTCCTCCCTATCGACCATGGCTATTTTCAAGGGCCCACGCGGTGTCTTGAACGACCCGGAGATACGGTGAAAGAAATCATCGGTTACGCCGACGGCCTCTTTGTAACCCGCGGGGTGCTGCGTTCCTGCATATCCCCGGACATGGACACCCCCGTCATATTGCGCGTATCCGGGGGAACCAGTGTCATTGGCCACGATCTTTCCGATGAAATTGTTACCACCTCGGTGGAAGAGATGATCCGCTTGAATGTCGCCGCCGTGGGTCTGTCGATTTTCGTAGGCAGTGACTACGAAAAGCAGACCCTCGATTCTCTGGCCATGCTGGTTAACGAGTGCGAGGATTTCGGTATCCCGGTCATGGCGGTCACGGCGGTGGGCAAAGAACTCGAAAAGCGGACCGCCCGCTATCTCGGCCTGGCCTGCCGGATTGCGGCGGAATTGGGGGCCAAAATCGTAAAGACCTATTACTGCCCCGACGACTTTGAGAAGGTAACCAATGGGTGCCCGGTACCGGTCGTGATGGCGGGCGGGCCCAAATGTGAGACGGAACTGGAAGTCCTTGAGTTTGTTTATGACGGCATTCAAAAGGGTGCCATCGGCATCAATCTGGGAAGAAACGTATGGCAGCACCCTCACCCCGTGGCCATGATGAAGGCCTTAAACGACATCGTGCACAACCGGTTGACGCCAAAGCAAGCCTTTGAGTTGTTTCAAGGGCTAAAAAAGGAAAACCCATAAGACGGCACCGTTATAACCGATTCTTTCAAAGCGCCTGTTGCGCCAACACCAGGGGATGGCAAACCCTGATCTTATTTTCCGGGGTCATGCGACCGATCCCCTCCATAAACTGAAGCAGGCAGCCGGTACAGCCGGTTGCAATCGTATCCGGGACCATGGGCTTGAAATCCGTCATTCGCTTTTCCAGGATTTCCATGGAAACCGGAAAATGAGAAAGGTTGAAGCCGCCTCCATGGCCACAGCACCGCCCCGGGTGGGCAGCTTCCACCAATTGCACACCGGGCACCATGGTCAGAAATTCCCGGGGGGCGTCTACAACACCTTGGCCAATGCGCAAGTGACAGGGATCATGGTAGGCGACCCGATTCACGGGAAGTGCCCGGTGTCCGGAGCCGACCGGTGACGGTTTGAAAAGTGAGGCAACCCGGGTATCTTCGACCAAGAACCGCATCGCGTCTTTGTGCTTGTCCGCCAAAGCCTGAGCCCGTCGCCGCCAGGAAGGGCTTTCTTCGAACACCTGTGCCAAGCCTTGCAGGTGAGAGCCGCAGGAAGCACAAACCGTAAGGACTACGTCCACACCGGCCTGTTCAAAAACCTCGATATTCTTTCGCGCCAAGATCTCAGCCCTCGAGTCATTGCCTGACACAAAGGCGGGCAAACCACAGCATCCTTGGGCCGGGGGAACAACGACGGTCACGTCAAGTCGGCGCAAGATTTCAACAAGGGCCCAAGCGGACTCCGAAAAGAGGTGGTTGGCCCCACACCCTACAAACAGCCCCACCCGGGTTTGGGTCGGCTTGTCAGGCTTATTCGTTCCAAACGCTTTAATAAACGGTTCTTCAGCAATGGCCGGTATCGTCTTTCTTTGGGTGAAAAACCGCAACGGGAAACGAATGTGTAGGCCACTGCTCTGGGGAATATGCCTACAGACCAAGGCCTGCAGGAGGGTACCGCCTTTGGACACGATCCTTTTCGACAGTATCGTTTCCCAGTCTCCCTGAGCAAACAAGTCCCCGGTCATGGACCCGCCGTGGGCCCGAAACAATCGACTGCGACCGGCTTGCAGGATGGATACCGTGTCTACACTATTGGCACAGACCTGGGCACAGGCGCCACAGAGAAGACACCGCGAAAGGATCTCTTTTAAACGTCCGGTCCCGTGGGCGCTACGGCTTAGCGTTTCAAGAAGGGCCAGTCGGCCGCGGGGGGCATCGGACTCCCGGAAGCTTGCCTGATAGACCGGGCATACGGCCATGCATCGGCCGCACCGTATGCAACTTCGGGAACGATCCTTATCGGTCATGAGGTGAAGCGGCCGGCGGGTCCATAAACATCTTTCCCGGATTCAAAATGCCTTTGGGATCAAAGGCGGCTTTAATACGTCTCATCAAAGCGATCGCTTCCTCACCAAGTTCCATCGGCACGTAGGCGGCCTTCGTAATACCCACACCATGTTCTCCCGAGATGGTCCCCCCCAGTTTTAGGGTATGACGAAAAAGCTCCTCCACCGCCGCTTCCGCCTTATCCAGCACGGCCTTGTCATTCTTATCCAACATGATGTTGAAATGGATGTTGCCGTCTCCGGCATGACCGAAAGTCACCATTTGAAGGCCGGTACGCCTTCTCAGGTCGTGGATCCAGGCCACCATTTCCGGTATCCGGCTGCGAGGGACTACGATGTCTTCATTAAGCTTGTCGGGACCTAAACGGAAAAGTGCCGGGGATATCGATTTTCTGGCCTTCCAAAGGGTTGCCGCCTCTTGCGAGGACTTTGCCACGGTGATCTTTCGAACCCCCCTATTACCGCATATGGCCTTGATGTGGCGGATAGCCATTTCCACCCCGGTCGCACTCCCATCCACATCAATCAACAGCATGGCTTCGGCATCCGTGGGCAAACCCATCTCCAGATAGGCTTCCGTGCACGCCAGTGCGGCATGGTCCATATATTCAACCGTTCGCGGAATCACGCCGGAACACATGATCTCAGAAACAGACCGAGCCGCATCATCCATATGATCGAAAACGGCACACACGGTTCGAATAACCTCAGGTAACGGCAACAGCTTTAAAATGATTTTGGTAATGATCCCTAGTGTTCCTTCGGAACCCACGATGAGTCTGGTGAGATCATACCCTACGACACCTTTCGCCGTGCGAACCCCCGTCGATATCACTTCTCCACCGGGAAGCACCGCCTCCAGGCCCAGAACATAATCCCGGGTCACGCCATACTTGACGGCCCGCGGCCCGCCGGCGCCCTCGGCAACATTCCCGCCCAACGTACTATAGGCGGCACTGGATGGATCGGGTGGATAAAAAAGCCCTTGGGCCTCTACCACCTCCTGGAATTGACCGGTTACCACGCCCGGCTCGACCTCGGCTACCAGATTCAACCGATCGACAGAGAGGATGCGATTAAAACGACTCAGCACCATAACCATCCCACCCCTGACGGCAAGGGCGCCGCCGGTCATGCCTGTTCCCGCCCCCCTGGGAATCACCGGCACCCCGTTGGCATGAGCCAAGGCCATCACGGACGCCACATGTCGAGTATTCTCCGGAAAAACCACCAGATCCGGACAATAATAACGGGTCGTGGCATCATAGGCATAACATGCCAGGTCCTCCCGGGTGGTGGTCACATTGTCTTTACCCACGATTTTTTGGATCTTACCGACCAGTGCTTTCAAAACATATCCCCGTCTTTGACACAAACTGATGCCCTCATTAAAATCGATCTTATAGGGAATTGTTACCACCAAACGGGGGGTTCCGCAACCGCATGAGTGCTCACATCAGCACGTAGCTGCGTATCGGGAAGAGCGCTAGAGGTTGCCTGTCTCCACCTTATCGGATAGAAATTCCACCTGCTTTTGCACGGAGCTGTTTTCCCTGAGGAGCCGCTCAACCACGCCTATGGAATGGAGCGTCGTGGCGTGATAACGATTAAAACACCTGCCGATGGACTGAAGCGACTGATTGGTATACCGCCTGGCCAGGTACATGGCGACCTGCCGGGGTTGGGCGACGGCCTGCTTGCGTGATCGCGACACCAACTCTTCTTTGGTGAGCTTATAGTACTTGCAAACCAGCTTTTGTATCCGTTCCACGGTAACTTCCCGGGAATGCCTCACGATATTTTGGACCACGCTTTGGGCGAGTTTAACATCAATGGGCAGTTCCAACAAAGACGCCTTGGCTACGACCCCGATGAGGCCGCTTTCCAATTGCCTCACATTTTGGGATAGTTGCTTGGCCAAATATTCGACAACATCCTCGGATATATCCACCCTTTTGGCCGCCGCCTTCTTTTTTAGTATCGCAACCCGAGTGTGGTAATCCGGCGTATCGATATTGGAAATGACACCGGCCGACAGCAGCGAGGTCAGCTTTTCATCCATCTTGGGGATGTCTCCCGGCAGATGGGTTCCCGTAAAAATGAGCTTCTTTTTTGCCTCCAGCAAGGCGTCCAAAGTATAGGCCAATTCATCCTGAGTCTTGCGTTTTCCCGTCAGGAACTGAACATCTTCTAAGAGCAAGACGTCACACTGGCGCCTGTATCTTTCCTTAAAGTCCTCTATTTTGTCATGCCGAAGCGCATGAATCATCCCGTTGGTAAACTCTTCCGCCGTTACGTAGCACACCCGTAGCGCCGAGTCTTCTTTGAGGACGTGGTTTCCCACGGCATGGGACAAATGGCTTTTGCCCAGACCGGTCTTTGACAACAAATAAACGGGATCGTGCCTTCGATGATCCGCACAAGCAAGCGAAAACGCGGCGTTATAGGCAAAATCGTTACACATGCCGACCACAAATTGCTCGAAGGTGAAATCACTGTGAAACTTGGAAAAACCCTGCTGTCGTTCCGTCATGTGGGGCAAAAAGAGTTGTTCTTCCACCCGACGACCGGCCGTATCTTTCGACCCGTTGTCTCCCAACACCTTTAAGGCAATTTGTGAATTACTTCCACACGTCCTTTCCACTTCCTTTTGAATGAGCTTCAGGTAGTTATGACTCACCCATCTTTTGAAGAACCCGGTCGGACAAGCCAAATGAACTTCGTCGTTCTGCTGAGAGACCAATTCCAACGGTTCAATCCATAGCCTGAAACTGTGTTCAGGGAGTTTGTTGCGTATCTTTTCTTTGGTGTAATCCCAAATATTGTCCATGTCATCTCCCCTAAGAAACCCGAAACAAGGATCGACTCGTATTGAAGAGCGGCAGATATAAGTTACAAATTAAACCAGATAAAGCCGGATTGTGATGAAAAATCTGACAAGCACCATCGTTTGCCTCGAAAGGATGGCCGGTTTTTAAACTATGAACCATCGGCTGTCAAACCGGAAAATTTCGGATCCATAAACGCTCGTGAAATAGTTTTCAACACATCCTAACATGTTGTTCCTATTGCAATCTTTCTAGCCATGCTCTTAAAACCTCTAGTATGAACGGGTTCTCACATCCCCTATCATGTCCCAGTGTTTTTGGGGCCTTGGGGGGTTTTTGAAAAAATGGGGGAATTTTACGAATTCAGCAAAGCTCTGTTTTTCTCGCTTTTACTTCTATTTTCTAATAATTCCATTAAAAATCTCACATCAACGGATAATGCTTTGTTATTACAAACATAAAAAGTGCAGAACCCGGCACCGGCAAAATTGAGACTCCGAGAAACGGGTCTCAAGGCCCGACGGTTCGAGCATCGGATCGGACCGGATCGGATCGGATCGGATCGGTTCGGCGAGTGGTTGACTTTTGACGGCCCCCCAATATAAAGAATAACCAGAAGAAACAGGCGGCGATCGGCACAACACGGAGGGCACTTCATGTCGAACAGACCCATTATCGGCGTCACCATGGGAGATCCTGCTGGAATCGGCCCTGAGATTATATTGCAGGCCTTTTCAGAACCATCCATTTATGAAACCTGCAGGCCCCTGGTTTTGGGAGACTTCGGCCTGTTATCCAAGTTGAATGGACTATGGCAAAAGAGTCTGCGGATCCACTGCGTGGAAAGTCCCCGCGAGGGAATATATGACAGGGGCACACTGGACATGATTTCCCTGTCGACACTTGGCCTGGATGAGTTCGGACCCGGTCGGCCCTCTAAGGAAACGGGACATGCCATGGTCACCTACATCACCACCGCCGTCGCTATGGCCCTGGCGGGAGACATTCACGGCCTCACCACATGCCCCATCAACAAGCATGTCATGCACGAAGCGGGATTCCCGTTCCAAGGTCACACCGAGCTCCTCGCCGACAAGACCGGCACGTCCGATTATGTCATGATGTTGGCCGGGCCGAAGCTTCGGGTCGTGCTGGTCACCATTCACATGGCTTTGGCAGAGGTTTCCGAACAGCTTACTGCCGAGAGGGTATTAAAAACCTTGGTGGTTACCCATCGGGGGCTGGTGGACACCTTCGGGATATCCGCCCCTCGATTGGCGGTGGCCGCCTTGAACCCCCATGGCGGAGAAGGTGGACTGTTTGGGACCGAAGAAGAAGACCAGATTCGGCCGGCCATAGAAAAAGCCAAGGCCGAGGGTATCGATGCCGGCGGGCCCTACGCCGCGGACACCCTTTTTTACTGGGCGATGACCGGAAAATGGGACGCCGTGATCTGCATGTACCATGACCAAGGCCTAATCCCCTTTAAAATGGTGCATTTTAAGGACGGGGTCAACACGACGCTGGGCCTTCCCATCGTACGCACGTCCGTAGACCACGGTACCGCCTATGACATCGCAGGTACCGGCAAGGCGGACCCGGAAAGTCTGATCGCCTCTATACACCTGGCCGCCCGGCAGGCGATGGCCCGGGCGAATACCGCGGGATCCGCCCACCCGTAGCCGGGCACGCTTGACGGGCTTATAAGGCGTTCACCTACTAGGTCACGGGAAAGGAAACACAAAAGCGGGTTCCGCCCTGCGCGCGGTTGGTCACCGTAATATCGCCGCCGTGCCGACGGACGATTTCGTGAGACAGATACAACCCCAGTCCGGTTCCTTTTCCCACTTCCTTGGTGGTAAAAAATGGCTTAAAGATATCCTTTATCAGATGTCGGGAAATGCCCGGTCCGTTGTCTGCGCACTCAAAGAGAACCCGGGCCTTCGCTCGGTCATAGCTGGTCTTGACCGAAATCTTTCCGGAATCGGGGTTCACCACCTGGATGGCATTGGTCAGCACATTGAGGCAGACCTGCCCCAGGTTTGCAAAGTTTCCCCGGATTGCCGGCAAGTCGGAAGCATACTCTTCGGCAAGCTCGATCCCCGTTCGTTTATATTGATTGAAAAGAATTCTCAAAGCATCCTTCGACACATCATTAAGTAACACCGGCTCCGTATATTCTTGAGTCTGGCGAGAGATACCCAACAGACTCGATACGATATCTCTGGCCCGCTTGAGTTCCTTGAGACTGAATTTCAGGTCGTCCGTCAGTTCTTCCGTGTCCGCCGTATCCTGATTGCATGCCGATGGTGACCTATGTTCGGATCGGCTTTCCAGCGTTTCCACGGCAGATTGTACCAGACTGGAGACACTGGCCAGGGGGTTGTTGAGTTCATGGGCCACCCCCGCAACCAGCGCCCCCACAGCCGCCAGGCTTTCAGCCCGAACCAACAGCTCTTGCGTCTTTTCCTTTTCGTTCAGCGCTTCCCGAAGATCGACCGTACGTTTTTCGACCATGGCTTCCAGGTTGATATTGAGATTTTCAATCACTCGATATGTCTTGGCGTTTTCGATCGCGATGGCACATTGGTTAGCCAGCGTGCCGAGCAGCTCAAGGTCTCGGGCCGTGTAGAGATCTCCGGATTTTTTGTTTCCCAACACCAGGATGCCGTTGATATCACCTTTGAACACCATGGGAATGACCACCGCCCCCCCGAGCCCGCAAAAGGCGGTCCATAATGGAGACGCTTCACCGGTGCTACCCAACCGACCCGCGAGATCCGGCCGGGCAAGCTCTCTTTTCCGTGTCTTCAATACGTCGACGATAGGACTTGATTGTCGTAGCGACAACGTCTCGAAGCCTCGAGGGACGCCCCGGGAACACCGAACATGGAATTCATCGCCCAAGTCATCCATCAGCATGACGTACCCCCACTCAAGGTGCATCGTGTCGGTGAGCGTCTGCAGCGCCTTGGCCATGATTTCATCTAAATCCAAGATGGCCGTCATAGCACCACTCAAGTCCCGGAGTGTGGCATGATAGTTATATTTATCCTTAAACAGCACGCGGTCGATAAAGGTCTGGAGACGCCGCTTGAGCGGCTCAAAAACAAACACGATGACAGCGAAAAAGAGGACGGAGAACAAAATCGACCACTTTTGTCCCAGATCCTTGAACCCCTCATTGAACAAAATGATCGCTAACCCATAGGTGGTGGTCAGCAACCCGGTCAGAAGCGAGTAGATGAGGCCTTTTTGAAACACCAATCCGATTTCCAGCAGATCATGTTTCAACACGGCAAAAGCCAAAAATAGAATCGGGATGAAGGCAAGGTTGCCCAGGGGATAAAAGCTGATCCCGGCCAGGGGCAACAGGTCAAAATGAGCCATAAACGCCGCCGCCCCGAGACCGAAAATGATGTATTTGGTCTTGTTCTTTTGATCGGGTTCCGTCCGGGTTTTTAGGTGCCGAACCAACAGATAAATACAATACAAGGTATTGACGGTGGTAGCGACACCGAAAACATAGATGAGCGGTCCGCCCAGGGCGTAATAACCGAAGAAGAAGTGTCGTACACCGGCCAAATGGTAGTCACTTTGGGAGAAGAGACTTAAAACCGTACTAAACCCGTAGGCAGCCGCAACAAGCCACTTTCGGTCTCTCGCCCCCAAAAAGCTGAGAGTGAAGTGGAGATAAATCGGGATAAAAAAGACCACAAAGACGTGATCCAACCGGCTGATTTTCAGGGCCAGGCTCGGATCGGTTACGATGGCCGCAAAGGCCTTGTCGAGGCTCAACAACCCGCCGAGGAAGCAAATGGCGGCAAAGAGCAGGGTGACCTTTCGCCCTTTTCCCTTGGCAATCGTGAGGGCCGCCAGGAAAAAGAGGGTCAAACAACTGATTAACGGAGGAATCACCCAAAGGGTCAAATCAATTGGTAGATGGCGCATCGCTGTCTCCGGCAAACTCGGCAAGCGGTGGATTTTGGCCCGCCAAAAGACTTGTCTCTCACTGCGGTTTACGATATAGATGGATGACTATCCGCTTTACTCAAAGCTTAACCGGTCGACCCTAGTCGAAACGGGCTTCGGGAGCGGATGGGCGTCCAACACGGTGTCTCCATCTTTGTTGTTTATGAAATGGCGGAAACATTGGCTAAATAGCACGTTCCGGGCGGCGACTGCAAGCGGGAAAGGTTTTCTCGACACATCGTCCGTCCCATCTACAAGGCAGGCCGGGTCCACCGGCAGCGAGGCCGTTTATGCACCCCTCCTTAACAGAACGATATAAACTCGAACTTGCCCCGATGACCGTTGCCGGAAAAGGACTCGAAATTTATCGGATTGCCGATTTGGGCCCTATTTTACGGCGACTCAACGAGGAAGAAGACGGTGAGATTCGCGGATTTCCTTTTTGGGTCAAGGTCTGGGAGGCCGCCTTCATCTTGACGGGTCATCTGCTGCGCATGGACCTAAACCCCCAAACCGCGATCTTGGAAATCGGTGCCGGCATGGGAATCGCCGGCCTTTTTTTGGCAAGCGCCGGCTATTCGGTAACGGTTACCGACTCCGACGACGACGCCCTGGAACTGCTGCGCATGAACGCCGAGCACAATGGGCTGGAGACCCTGTGTATCGAAAAGCTCGACTGGGCCGACCCGGCGCTTGAAGGAACATTTGACGTGATTTGCGGTTCCGAACTTATCTATAGCAAAAGTACCATCAACCCGGTTATTCAACTTCTACACACCTACCTAAAACCGGAAGGCACCGTCTTGATGGCCCATGATATCAACCGACAATGGCTGACCCGTTTCATGGACAAGGCCCAAGAAACCTTCGACGTGGGGCATCGGGTCAACACCATTCGCAGTGACACGGAAACCTACCGGATATTGGTCAGCCGGCTTAGACTGAAGTCGTCTGAATAAATACGGCAGTGACCCCGATCCGGACTAATGACTTATCGGCCACTCCATGGAGATTTGGGCGAAAACACGATTTCGTTCATCCCTGTCGTCGTCGTCCCTATCCTCCGTCCAAGTGTACCGATAGCCCAAACTCAGGCTCACCTCTTCGGCCAGTCGATACGACATAGATGGATTCAGCGCATAGGTCCGGCGCTCATCGTCATCCCCTACCAACCCATCCGTCTCACTTTGGTAATAGGCCGCCGAAAACCCGCCCCGCCATCGCTCGCTGAATCGATAGCCGGAGCCGACACGAACCCGGTCCCGGGTGATATTTTCTCCCAACGTACTTTCCGAAACGTCCCGATTGAGATTCAGTGAAAGGGTTGCCCGTTCCGAGTGCCAGTTCAAAGACCCATCGACGATAAATCCCGAGTCATAACTGTGTTCCAGGTCATAGACCCCCACGCCAGGAACCAAGAGGCCTTGAAACTTAGGATATTCCGATTCCGTATAGTGCCCACCCACCTGAAGCGCGGCATCAACCGTCTGGCTCCAGGCGTGCTCCAGTCCCAACCAGAGACGCAATGTCTCCTGAGTCACATCTTCGGTTCGCCGTTGGGCGACATTCCCCCCGGTAATGAACCACAGTTCGTCGTTTCCCTCAAAAACCACCTGGCTGGCGCTTACCGAGGCGAGCACGGTGGTCCGCTCATCGGCCATCTCGTGTGCCCAGGTCAGGCCGGCACTGTTGACTTTGGTATCGTTATAACGGTCCGAGGTATAATCGATCTCTCGGAAGGTGTAAAACAGGCGTAAGCTGTCTCGAGGACTAAGACTGAAGGCGGTTCCAGGTTCCAGGGTGTACCGCTTTCGCCTGGACCGATCGGCGATGATACCGGACTCCTCCAGCGTGTCTACAAACGTATAGTCATCTTTATAGGAGCCGGAAAAACTGAGCTGACACCGTTCGCTGGGCATCGTTTCCGCAAAGACTTCGTAGAGCTGGTTCGTGGTATCGAACTCACTGTGGCGACTATACTCCGACACGTCCAGTCGGGCAGTCGTGCTCAATTGTGATCGCTCGGTTCGAAGATCGAGCGTTATCGAAGGGGACAAGCGGTGCTCCCAGTCACTGGTATCTTTAAAAAAGATATTGTCATCATAGGTTTCCCGAAGTTCCAGAGAAGGGGTCGCCCGATACTCCGCACCCTTGAGATCACACGGCCGCCCGATGACCAACACACACGCAAAGAACAGCAGATGGCGGCCCATCTTGTTCATAACCCTTCACCCCCTATTGAAATTGATACCGATGACATCCAAACAAAACCGGCAAGACCAAATTCTGGGCCGACTCCATGGCCGGGCTTTGTTTCATCCAGGGTCCAAAACATCCACAGTCATCCGTAATCCCCGTGATGGAAGCGTAAGAGGTCACCCCGATGAACGCCGCCAACAGTATCGTGGCCACGGTCATGGTCGGCCGTGGACGATACGACACGAGCAGTGCGGCACCGACAGCACACTCCAGGGGAATCACAGACCAGGCAACAATCGGCACCCACGTGGGATCGGTCACGATGCCGTACGCCGCTATCTGGCGGGCAAACAGGCCCATGTCGGTGGCCTTCATCAAGCCCGCCACCAAAAACACCAGCCCCACAACCCCGGATAGCAATCGACCTATCAGAAGAGAGCGCCCCCCGTTTTCATGCGTGTCCATGGTATCCATTCCCCACATCCGCCATCCGTTTTTACTAAACCGTTTAGCCCCCCTCAGGCTCCCTGTCGGCATTTCACCGCAATCACTCAACGAGTATCACCATCTAGTCCGATCATACCGGGCAAATCATATCCAGGTGTTTCTTAACCCATGTTTGTTACAAAACGGTGATGATTTCTTAAAAACTCCCTCACAACCCTCGTAAACCAAACGATGCGTCAATTGCTCCCGCAACGGTGGCAATTAAAGACAAAGGCCTTTTAAATCGCCATGCCTACGTCCTGGCCTTCACGGATGCCACCTTGCCCTTGGCCGAACCCGTCTTGTCGCGCCGGTCGTCCACTCGGATGGTTGTCACCACCCGTTGGGCCCCTTCGCTGAAGGGGACCTCGTGCATCCGGCGAAGCACGGGTAACAGAGCCTCCAAATCACCTTCCACAATGGTTCCCATTCCGTGGATTTCGTAGGACAGGCCGGACGCTTCCAAGACCTTAAGGCATTCGGCGACATAGCGACTCACACTCGTTGATCCTGTCCCCAACGGAACAATACTGATCTCTGCGATGGCCATGCACACCTCCCCGGACCGGTCCCCAGACGGACCAAGATTTTTTCTTGAAACATTCGGATCATGTAGAACAATACCAACTCCATACTGAAACGGCAACGCAAAACAAGGGCAATCACAGGTGTGGGCAGGCTCGTGACGGTGGATTTTGGAAAATCCATTTGAGTTGACAAAGGCGACGGGGAACCCTAGAATTTTCGGGATTCGGGGACGTCCGACAGCACCGGTTCGATTCCGTCAACAGCCCAACTCTTTTGGAAAGACAAGCATTTATAACTGTAAGAACGGCGCCGTCGTTTATGCATCGAATACCGACAAGGGTTTTCGCCTCGGGAAGCTTCCGGTCACCAGAGGCCTCATATCGGATAGCCAAACCACAAGTCTTTTTCCGGAATCGAGGCACCTATGCCTGCTAACACCATCGTGGTCCGCGGCGCCCGCCAGCACAACCTAAAAGAAATCGACCTGGACATTCCCCGGGACAAATTGGTTGTTATTACAGGCCTTTCCGGTTCAGGAAAATCGACCCTGGCCTTTGACACGCTCTATGCGGAAGGGCAACGACGCTACGTGGAGTCCCTTTCCGTATACGCCCGCCAGTTCTTGGAGCGAATGGACAAACCGGACGTGGATTTTATTGACGGGTTGTCCCCTGCCATTGCCATCGAACAGAAATCGACCACCCAAAACCCTCGGTCCACGGTGGGAACCGTCACTGAAATCCATGATTACCTTCGCATCCTGTTCGCCCGTGTCGGCGTTCCCCATTGCCATCGATGCGGCCGCCCCATTACCACCCAAACGGTTGAACAAATCGTAGACCGAATCATGCAACTGGAATCGGGCACCAAGATCGTTATCTTGTCTCCGCTGGTTACCCAGAAGAAAGGCAGCCATAATAAGCTGTTTCGTAAACTCCGCAGAGACGGTTTCGCCCGGGTGGAAGTCGACGGCCAAACAGTCGATCTGGCACAGGAAATTTCCCTGGGCAAGAACCGCCCGCATACGATAGCCGTTGTGGTAGACCGGCTGGTGGTCAAGGACGCCATGGAAAAGCGCTTGGCCGATTCCCTCGAACTGGCCATGGCCCTGTCCGAAGGCCTGGTAACCGTGGGCGTCATCGACGGCGAACGCCTCGTCTTTAGTGAGCGGGCCGCATGTGTGAACTGCGGAACGAACTATCCAAAACCGACGCCGGCAAGCTTTTCCTTCAACAATCCGCAAGGGGCGTGTCCGGCTTGTAGCGGTTTGGGATCCAGGCTGGTCTTTGATCCCGACACCGTGGTACCGGACCCCGACCTGACACTCAGAGAAGGGGCTATCGCACCCTGGGAAAACCGCCATTCGGTTTATTTTTTCCAGGTATTGGATTCAATCACTCGACAGTTCCAGGTAAATATCCATACACCGTTTAAGGGTTTCCCCGAGGCACTGCAAAATCTGCTCCTGTACGGCTCCCAAGGTGAACCCATTTCATTTTATCTGGAACGCGACGGCCGGCGCCACACGTATTCCCGCCCCTTTGAAGGCGTCATTCCCAGCCTGGAGCGCCGGTACCAGGAAAGCAGTTCCTCTCGGGTTCGCGATGATATCGAACGGTTCATGAGCGTACAGCCGTGCCCGGAATGTCACGGGGGGCGTCTCAAAGCCGAGAGTCTGGCGATAACCGTGGCCGGCCGATCGATACATGATATGAGCACGCTTTCGATCGATGCGTTGCGACGGTTTTTTTCATCAGTGGATCTGTCGGTGCAAGACGCCGCCGTCTCAAAACGTATCTTAAGGGAAATTGATGAACGGCTCTTTTTCTTGGACCATGTGGGTGTCGGCTATTTAAGTCTCGACCGCGCGTCTTCAACGCTTTCCGCCGGCGAATGGCAACGCATCAGACTGGCCAGGCAAATCAGCACCAAGTTGACCGGCGTACTTTACGTTCTTGACGAACCGAGCATCGGTTTGCACCAGCGGGACAATCAAAAGCTGCTCGAAACGTTGAAACAGATGCGGGATTTAGGAAATACCGTGATCGTGGTCGAACACGACGCGGAGACAATTCTCTCGGCAGACCACATCATCGATATCGGACCCAAGGCGGGCGTCCACGGAGGAGAGCTGATTTTCAGCGGATCCCCCCAGGCACTGGTCGACTGTCCCGATTCCCTCACCGGTCAGTACCTATCCGGTCGAAAAACGATTCCCTTGCCGGACAAACGGCGCCGGTCACGGCACTATCTCACCTTGGAGGGGGCCAGGGCCAACAATTTAAAGGACATCACCGTCCGCTTTCCCCTGGGGTCTTTCGTGTGTGTCACCGGGGTCTCGGGATCCGGAAAATCGACACTGATCATCGACACCCTCCACCGGGCATTGGGCCGCTATTTTCACCGGGCCAAGAAGCCCGTGGGCACCTTCGATCGGATCACCGGTTTGGAACACATCGACGGGGTGGTACATATCGACCAATCCCCCATCGGCCGAACGCCCCGCTCCAACCCGGCGACTTACTCCGGGCTGTTTGCAGAGATTCGTCGGCTTTTCGCCAAAACCCCGGACGCCAGGCAACGGGGGTATAAACCGGGACGATTTAGTTTCAACGTCAAGGGCGGACGGTGTGAGGCCTGTCGGGGTGATGGGACCATAAAGATAGAAATGCACTTCCTCCCGGACGTTCACGTCACCTGCGACATATGCAAAGGCAAACGGTACAATCGGGAAACGCTGGAGGTCAAGTATAAGGGAAAGAACATCTCCGAGGTATTGGACCTGACGATTAACCAGGCCCTCCAATTTTTCCACAACGTAAAGAACGTTCGCGACAAACTGCAAACCCTGGCCGATGTCGGCCTCGATTACCTGCACCTCGGCCAAGGGGCCACAATCTTGTCGGGCGGAGAAGCCCAACGTTTGAAACTGTCCAAGGAACTGAGCAAGAAGGGCACGGGAAAAACGATTTACATCTTGGATGAACCGACCACAGGACTTCACTTTGCCGATATTCGGAAACTTCTGGACGTACTCAAGAGGCTCATTGATGCCGGCAATACGGTCATCGTGATAGAACACAACCTGGATGTCATAAAATTGGCCGACCATGTGATCGATTTGGGACCCGAAGGGGGAAATGCGGGAGGGCAAGTGGTTGGCTGCGGAACACCGGAAGAGGTCGCCCAGATGCCCGGGTCTCATACCGGCAAATTCCTGGGCAGTTCATTGGGCCCTATCGAGAAAAAAGCGGCCCCGTCAAAAAGAAGCAACCGGGCGGGCTGACACCGTTTTATTAACAACGGGCCTTAGACTTGATCTGGTAGCAAAGCTTATCGAATTTTGTGCTGAAGTCCACATTTTCAACCGGCACGTGGCCGGGGCACTCAATCCGGGCAAAAGAAAAGTTTAATATACCACAAATGCCCGCCCTGACGAGCATGTCCGCCACTTCCTGTGCCCACACCGCTTTTACGGCAATCACTCCGATCTCTACCTGCCTTTCCCCCACGGCATGGTTAATCGCCTTCAAGGGTTCGATACGTATCCCGGCGATTTCAAGCCCTACCCGCTTCCCTTTCTTGTCAAAGGCGGCCACGAAATTATACGCACTATCCGCTGATTGCCCATGCTTAAGCAATGCACAACCGAGGTTCCCTGCCCCCACCAGCCCCAGGCGCCACTCCTTGTCTCCACCCAGGATTTTGCGAATCTCAAAGAGAAGCTCCTGGACATAATAGCCCATCCCCCGCACGCCAAAATCGCCGAAATAGGCTAAGTCCTTGCGTATCTGCGCGGGATTGAATCCGCACATGTCCGCCAAGGTTCCCGAAGACACCACCTCGGTACCTGTTTCCTCCAGGCGGGATAGCTGCTTGGCATACAGTGACAGGCGTCGAACGGTGATTGCGGGAACTTTTGCTGGCTGATTACTCAGGGTCGTCTCCCTCAACACTGGCAAACGCTTACATGTCAAACGGAATGATTCTACAAGATAGGAAGACACCTGTGAGGGTGTCACAAGCCGTCCATTATCCCTTGCAAAATTAGATTTCGGATTCTTTGCAAGAAATGCGCAGGTACAGGCAAACAAACAAACGGGGTTGTGCACCCTTAAGAAGATATGGGGCACAACCCCGTCTCGTGTGCGCTACTACTACGGTTCGGGACGTCGATTAGTGCGCGCCGAACGTTGCTGCAATCGTCCCCGCCTGTGGATGGGCATAAATCAAAATCAAGGCAACAACCAAGGCATAGATAACCAGAGACTCAATCAAAGCCAGACCGATCAGCAAGGTCACGGTCACCTTACCCGAGGACTCGGGGTTCCTGGCGATACCTTCTACCGCACTCTTGAGACCCTGAGCCTGACCCAGTGCACCGCCGAATGCCGCGACTGCGATACCAAAACCGGCTGCAAACACGGATACTGTGAAATACCTCAAGCCGGCAACAGCCGTTTCACCCTCAGCGGCATAA
Organism: uncultured Desulfobacterales bacterium; assembly: GCA_964440795.1. Taxonomy (GTDB): domain Bacteria; phylum Desulfobacterota; class Desulfobacteria; order Desulfobacterales. The sequence continues at coordinate 27,672 of CAYTTQ010000013.1, forward strand.
GCAACCGTTGCGAGCGCAAAAAGGATAAACGCCGTTCCCAGGGTTGAAAAAGAAACTTTCTTAAACATAGTCTTCCCCTCCTTTAGAAAAAAGATTAATTATATGGGCTTCTTCCACGTACACTGTGGCATTAGTGAGCATGTTCCATCGCACCGGCAAAATACATGGTGGACAGCAGAAAAAAGACAAATGCCTGAACCAGGCTGACAAATACCCCCATGGCCATAATGGGCAGCGGGGCGAAGAAAGCACCGGCCAGGAGAAACAGGATGGCTAATACCAACTCATGCCCGCTCATATTGCCGAAAAGCCGGATGCTCAAAGACATAATGCGGGCCAAGTGGCCGATGAGTTCGATCGGCAACATGATTGGAACCAGCCACCAGATCGGTCCCATAAAATGCTTGATATACTTCGGCCCATGGTACATGACCCCGATGATGTGCGTCATGGGAACCACGACAAGGGCACACGCAAGGGTGGTATTCAGATTGGCGGTGGGCGGATAAAAGCCCGGGATCAGGCCCAAGAGATTGCAAACAAAGATGTAGATGAACACGGTGGCCAAGATGGGGAAAAACCGACGCACCTCGTCACCCGCCATATCGACAGTGAAATCCTCTATCCCTCCAATAATAATCTCAAAGACATTTTGTGCCTTCGTGGGAACCATCCTGATCCCCTTGGCACCGATGATGCCCAGCACGACGAGAAGGAGCATGACCAACCAGGAATAAATCACGTGAGGGTAATGATGTGCAAAATCCCCGAGGCCGATAATCTCGAACAACTTTACGAGAAACAAAATTGGGTGTTCCATATCAAGCCGCCTCCCTAGAAGATAATTAACCGTATTTCATTCAGCGCTGCGATGATCATACTGGCAACCACGACAGATAAACCAATGATGAGCCCCAGCGGATTCACAAGATGCCCGGCAATCAATATAAATATTATAAGCGCGCTAACCAGAAATCGTATGTAATATTTCCCCAACACGACCCGCACGTTGGTCTGATGCGGAGGCGTGAGGGCCTCCCTGAGGGATCGATACAACAAATGAAAGTTCGTGGTTACCACAAGCCCCCCGACCAAGACTCCTACCGCAAAACCCGTCGGGGCCAGTACGAAGCTCGAAACCGTGGCAACACCGAAAAGAACCCAGTTCGTATAGGAAATAAACTTAAGCAGTCGCCTCTCGATCCGCACGGCTAGGGATCCCTATTGCAATTTCTGACTCTTCTTCATGGCCAGATATATATTCCGAAATCCGGCTACGACCCCCAAGCCAAGAAATATGAGGGTAAACCATGGCGATGAATCAAAGACGTGGTGATCAAGCCAGTAGCCGACACCCAACCCGATAACAATGGATAAGGCAATGGAAAAGCTCAGGCTACTGTAATACCACAACTCCTTGAAGAGTTCCTTGGTTTCCTTTTTCATGCCAAAGAACATGTCCCGACGGCTCTCCTCCGGTCCCCCTCTTTGCCTTGGAAAGCCAAGGCGCTGTGTACCACAAGCGATGTGACAAGTCAATCACTAAATTTTGATGGCGTTAAAAACCTGCTTTGCCGCCGCAATGGTGGTTTCGATGTCCTCCTCGGTATGAGCCGCAGAGACAAACGCCGCCTCGAACTGGGACGGGGCCAAATAAATGCCCTGATCGAGCATACCCCGATAATAATTGCTAAAGCATTCCACATCGCTCTCTTGAGCCTGGGCAAAATCACGAACCGGGCCTTTAGTAAAAAAGAGCCCTATCATTGAACCCACCCGGTTGGTTGTCACCTCAAGTCCGGCCTCCTGGGCTGCCGCGTTGAGACCGTCTTCCAGCGTGGCCGAGCGGGCCTCCAGCCTTTCATAAAATCCCGGGACCTCTAAGGCCTTCAGAGTGGCGATACCCGCGGCCATGGCGACGGGATTGCCGGAAAGGGTGCCCGCCTGGTAGACCGGACCTTCCGGTGCAATCTGCCCCATAATTTCTCCTTTGCCGCCATAGGCACCCACCGGCAACCCACCGCCGATCACCTTCCCCATGCAAGTGAGATCCGGAACAATATCATATAAAGCCTGTGCGCCACCGTAGGCGACTCGAAAGCCGCTCATGACCTCGTCGAATATAAGCAGGGCGCCATGTGTCTCAGTCAGCCGCCTCAGCTCTCTTAAAAACTCGAGGTTCGGGGGTACCAATCCCATATTGCCGGCAACCGGCTCGACGAAAACCGCAGCGATCCTATCCCCTTTGTTCGAAAAGGCCGCTTTCAACCGCTCGGAATCGTTGTAAGGCAACGACACGGTATTTTGAACGCAGGCCTCAGGGACTCCCGGGCTTCCCGGTATGCCCAGCGTCGCCACACCGGAACCGGCCGCCACCAAAAACGTGTCCCCGTGACCGTGATAACAGCCATCAAATTTGACGACCAGGTCCCTACCGGTCACGGCCCGAGACAGACGAACGGCACTCATCGTGGCCTCGGTGCCCGAATTCACGAAACGCACCATTTCGACGGACGGGACTGCGCGAACCACCATCCGCGCCAACTCGACCTCCAGGTCCGTCGGCGCCCCGAAACTGGTCCCGCGGGACAAAACGGTTTCCACTGCGGATATCACCTCCGGATGCCGATGACCGAGAATCATCGGACCCCAGGACCCGACGTAATCAATGTAGGCGTTACCGTCCATGTCAAAGACCTTGGATCCTTCCGCACGATCAATAAACAGCGGGTCCATGCCCACCGACCGACAGGCGCGAACCGGACTGTTCACACCACCGGGAATCACTCTTTTCGCGTCTCCGAAGAGCTTTTCAGACAGATCCCTCTTCATAAACCATACCCCTGATTCCACCGGTTCTCATATACCCGTACACGACCCGGCGCCGGCACGCCGAGGTATTACGAAACGAGTCTACTCGCTATTTCTCGTTTGCCGGATCAGCAACCCCAAGCATATCAGGGTAACGCCCAGCGCCATACCGATCCGAGAATTCATCTGATAATAATAATAGAAGGGCCCCGGACCGGCAGGCCCATGACTGAAGTCGAACAAATAGAAGGTGGTAAAAAAGGGACCCGCAGCAAAACATATGATATCGACGATTCCCCAGAAAAAAGCCTTCATAAGTCGCCCCCCTAACGTGTGGTAACGCCTTTCTTTTCACAAGGACGGCATCTTGTCAAGAGACATCCCGCCCAGAGACTTTCCAGATACCGGGTTCTATGATATGCATAGCAACAAGATTCGACATTGCCAAACCCGGAACCGGGAGCACCCCTTACGATGAAGCACTTCTTTGCAGCGCGTGACATTCCCGGTCTGACCAAGAAGGCAGCGGCTTTCCTCAGGTCAGACATATGGCGGATGCGCACCAAAACACTTCCCAAAAAAAAGACCATTTGGGTCAAACCCCTTCGCGTTTTTTCCTTGGCCATTAACAAGTACAAAAAGGACCTCTGCCCGCTTAGGGCCTCTGCGCTGACCTTTTTCTCCTTGTTGTCCATCGTCCCCGTATTGGCGATGGCATTCGGCATTGCCAAGGGGTTCGGCTTTGAGAAGACCCTGGAAACCCAGCTGCTCGCCAAACTACAGGGGCAACAAGAGGTGATTTCCCGGATCATGGATTTCGCCAACCGCCTGCTTGAAAATACCCAAGGCGGTCTCATCGCCGGCGCCGGTATCGTGGTCCTGTTGTGGACAATTATGAGGCTCTTGGGCAATATCGAGAATTCCTTCAATCACATCTGGGAAATCAAGACGCCCCGCCGGCTGACCCGAAAGGTCAGTGATTATCTTTCTGCCGTGATCGTTTGCCCTGTGTTGTTGATCATCGCCAGTACGGTTACCGTGGTGGTCATTAGCCAAGTGAAACTAATTGTTGAGAAATTGAGCTTTCTCGGTGTCCTGGGGTCCGGCATCCTGTTTGTCTTAAAATTTTTGCCCTATGCCGTCATCTGGGGACTGTTCACCTTCATCTACTTATTCATGCCCAACAAGAAGATCAAGTTTGCATCCGGTGCGGTGGCGGGGATCATTGCAGGCACCCTTTACCAGCTTTTCCAGTGGGCCTATCTGTCTTTTCAGTTCGGTGTATCCCGCTTCAACGCTATCTACGGAAGCTTCGCCGCCCTGCCCCTTTTCCTTTTATGGCTGCAAATCAGTTGGATGATTGTCTTGTTCGGTGCAGAGGTTTCATATGCCCACCAAAACGCACAAACCTTCGAATTGGAACCCGACTATTCCAGCCTAAGCCATCGCCTGAAGTTGTTTCTAACGCTTCGGGTCGCTCATTTATTGATAAAGAACTTTTCCCGCGGCGATCCTCCCTTACCGTCTTATCAAATCGCCGATACCCTTGAGTTGCCCGTCCGCCTGGTAAACGAGATATTGTCCGATCTCGTCGCAGCCGGCATTATTTCGGTGACCTGCAACCAACAGGCGGAAGAACAGGCGTATCAACCGGCCCAGGATAGCGATGTCTTTACCATCGCCTACGTGTTAGAGGCACTCGAATCCACGGGAGCGAAAACCTCTCCGGACCGGTCCTCCCTGGAAAGGGACCCATTGTTCAAGTGCCTGGGAACCTTCCAGGAAGCCATTGAGAAATCCCCAGCCAATATGAAGCTCAAGGATATATAATGCCTCGATTCCGAGCGCTCGACTTTGTGGGCCGCCTCCTATCTTTAACCTTGACTCGGGCCCGCAAATCTTCTAGGTTTGCCCTGTTCGTATCGGATCCCACGCCCGGTGTTTCCCGGCGATTTGAGATGGTCCTTGCGAGTCGTACCGCAAGTCGTACTGTAAAATGACATCTTCTTTCCGGAAAAAGACAATAGACGCATACCACCAAGGGGCAAAGGAAGGCTTACAGGAAGGTCTCCCCAGGGGCTTGTTTTGAGCCGCCCGCCTTTGGCCGTCGTAAGCCAGCATATCGGCACTTGAAGCCCCACCCTTCCGATATTCCATAATGTGCAAGGAGCAAAGTACGCAACCTATGAATACATCCGAAAAATATAATGAGGTCAACATCGAAAATGAGATGAAGCGCTCCTATTTGGACTACGCGATGAGCGTTATCATCGGTCGTGCTCTTCCCAGTGTCCGAGACGGTCTCAAACCCGTCCACCGTCGGATACTTTACGGCATGCACGAACTGAAAAACGACTGGAACAAGCCCTACAAAAAATCGGCCCGTGTCGTAGGTGATGTCATTGGTAAGTATCATCCGCACGGCGACACAGCGATTTACGATACGATCGTGCGCATGGCCCAAGGGTTTTCTCTTCGGTATCCGCTTGTCGACGGCCAGGGAAACTTCGGATCGGTGGACGGGGACTCAGCGGCGGCCATGAGATATACCGAGGTCCGTCTGACCCGCCTGGCCCATGAAACACTTGAGGATCTGGACAAAGAAACCGTCGATTTTCGGCCCAACTACGACGAGTCTCTGTGGGAGCCGTCGGTCTTACCCACACGGATACCCAACTTGCTGGTCAACGGCTCTTCAGGGATCGCTGTGGGCATGGCCACAAATATCCCGCCCCATAACTTGACCGAGGTCATTTCTGCCACCACCGCGTACATCGACAATCCGAACGTCACCGAAGAGCAATTGCTGGGCTATCTGCCGGGACCCGATTTTCCCACCGGGGGCATTATCTACGGTAACCGGGGTATTGTGTCGGCCTATAAGACGGGACGAGGCGTTATCCGGGTCCGGGCCCGCTCCATGGTGGAAAAAGACCGCCGCACCGCTAGAGAAAGCATCGTGGTAACCGAACTTCCGTATCAGGTCAACAAGGCCAGATTGATCGAGAAGATCGCCGCCCTGGTCAAGGACAGACACCTGGAGGGCATCAAGTATGTACGCGATGAGTCGGACCGTGAAGGTATGCGCGTCGTGGTCGCCTTGAAAAAGGATCAAATGGCCTCCGTGGTGATGAATCAGCTGTATGCCCATACGCAAATGGAATCGACGTTCGGCATTATTTTGCTCGCCATCGTTTACGGACAACCCAAGTTGCTCACCATCAAACAACTCCTCTACCATTTCGTCGAACATCGCAAAGACATCATCGTCCGCCGAACGCAGTTCGAGTTGAAAAAAGCAGAGGCACGGGCCCACGTTTTGGAGGGTCTCAAGACGGCTCTGGACCACCTGGACGCTGTCATTTCCGTGGTTCGATCGTCCAAGACGCCCCCGGAAGCCAAAGAACGCCTCATGTCCGATTTTGAACTCACCGATGTCCAGTCCCAGGCCATACTGGACATGCGCCTTCAACGCCTCACCGGACTAGAACGTGATAAGATTCAGGAGGAATACAAGGAGACCCTCAAGGCCATTGCCCGGTACAAGGACATCCTGGGCAGTGAACGGCTTGTTCTGGGTATCGTTAAAGAAGAACTCGGCGAGCTGCAGGACCGCTACGGCGACGAGCGCCGGACAGAGATTGTCAAAGAAACGGAAGAACTCACCATAGAGGACATGATAACGGAAGAAGATATGGTGGTTACCATTTCCCATGCCGGTTACATCAAGCGAAATCCCTTATCGCTGTACAACAGCCAACACCGCGGGGGGAAAGGCAAAACCGGCGCGACCATGAGAGACGAAGATTTCGTCGACCGTCTTTTCGTGGCTTCCACCCATGACACATTTCTTTTTTTCACCAATCTGGGGCGGGTTTACTGGCGCAAGGTCCATGAGTTGCCGCAGGCCGGCCGTACGGCAAGGGGTAAAGCGATCGTTAATTTGCTCTCGTTGGGTGAAACCGAACGGGTGGCAACGGTGCTGGCCGTAAGGTCATTCACTCCGGGCAATACGGTATTGATGGCCACCAAGTGGGGAACGGTAAAAAAGACCGACGTCATGGCCTACAGCCGGCCCAGGACGGGAGGCATCATCGCCCTCACATTGGCGGAAGGGGATGAACTCATCGCCGCCCGGATCACCGACGGCACCCAGAATGTGTTTCTGGGCTCCGCCTTAGGCAAATCCATCCGTTTTCACGAATCCGATGTCCGCAGCATGGGCAGAGTGAGTCGCGGAATTCGGGGTATGAACCTGTCCCAAGGGGATCACCTCGTCGGCATGGAAGTGCTTACCAACAGCAAGACGCTGTTGGCCATTACCGAAAATGGTTTCGGGAAACGCACCGCTATTGACGAATACCCGATTCGAAAACGGGGCGGCAAGGGTGTAATCACCATCAAAACCACGGAACGAAACGGGATGGTCAGAGCCATTTTACTGGTCACCGACGACGACGACGTCATGTTGATGAGCGACCGGGGAAAGATAATCCGGATGCCCGTCAAGGATATCTCCGTCATCGGACGCAACACTCAGGGAATTCGCCTGATAACCATGGCCCCGGGAGAACGGGTGACCAGCGCGGCCCGGCTTGCCGAAAAGGATGTATAGATGATAAGGGCTCGGGACCGGTCCACGAATGACGGAATCCCCGGCGAGGAGAACGGACATGAAAATTGGTGTTGTCGGTGCGGGCGCCTGGGGAACGGCCTTGGCCAATCTGTTGGCGGAGAAGGGATTCCCGGTGGATCTGTGGGCTTTTGAACGGCAAGTCTGCGAGGACATCTCGAAAAGCAGTGAAAACAAGTGGTTCTTGCCGAAGGTCAGCCTTTCAAAAAACCTCGTCCCCTCCAACGATCTGGACACGGTGGCCACGGGAAAGGACATGCTGTTGCTGGTCATGCCTTCCCATGTGTTTCGATCCGTGGCAACCCAGCTGGTCCATCATCCCACGGAAGAAACCATCGTCGTCAGTGCCTCAAAGGGCATAGAAAACCAGACGCACCTAACCATGACGGGGGTTTTGAAACAGCTCCTTCCCCCCAGGCTCCATCCACGAATTGCCGCCCTTTCCGGACCGAGCTTCGCCAAAGACGTGGCCGCCGGCATTCCCACCGCCATAACCGTGGCGGCGACGGGTAAATCGGTGGCCCACAAGGTTCAGTCTACCTTTGCCACCCCCTCCTTTAGGGTCTATACCGGTCACGATATCATTGGGGTGGAACTGGGCGGGGCGGTTAAGAATGTGATGGCCATCGCCGCGGGTATTTCAGACGGACTCGGGTTGGGGCTCAATACCCGGGCGGCCCTTATCACCAGAGGACTGGCCGAGATCCAACGCTTGGGCGTTCGACTCGGTGCCCAGTCGAAGACCTTCATGGGATTGGCGGGTATCGGCGACTTGGTCCTGACCTGCACAGGGACACTGAGCCGAAACTGGACAGTGGGCAATCGCCTGGGCAAGGGCATGAAGTTGGACGCCATTATATCGAAAACCCGGACGGTGGCCGAAGGGGTCAAAACGACAAAATCCGTTCACAATCTGTCCCGGAAATTGGACGTGGAAATGCCCATCGCCGAACAAGTCTATTATATCCTTTACGAAAACCGGGACCCGCGGGAAGCGCTCAACGTGTTGATGAGTCGCGATCTGAGGCAGGAGCACGATGAAGAGTAATGCCCATAAAGGCGAGGGGCATCGAGGCCGTTTAAGAGACAAGTTCATGGCCACCGGCTTGACCGGGTTCCATGATTACGAAGTCATTGAACTCTTGCTGACCTTGGCCACACCGCGCAAGGACTGTAAGGAACCGGCCAAGGCCGCCTTAAGACGGTTCAAAACCCTTCCCGGGGTTATCGAAGCCCCCCGGGAAGAACTGCAGGAGATCAAAGGTATCGGACCCACAAATGTGTTCGGCCTCAAACTAATCAACGCCGTTTCCAGTCGCTATTTACATAAGAAGGTGGTGGGCAAAGACCCCCTTAATTCATCCAAGGCCCTCTTTGACTACCTATACCATGACCTGCGGGATAAAGCCCGGGAGGTCTTCAAGGTCGTCTTTCTGGATTCTCAAAACCGGGTCATGGCTATCGAAACCCTCTTCGAAGGCACCCTCACGGCCACCAGTATCTATCCCAGAGAGGTGGTCAAAGAAGCCCTCAGACGAAACGCCGCCGCCCTGTTTCTCATACATAACCACCCCTCCGGCGTGCCTCGCCCATCCAAGGAGGACACCCGCCTCACCCGCCGCCTGGTTCACGCCTGCCGGGTGATGGATATCGCCGTCCATGAACATATGATCATCGGAGACAATACCTACTTCAGCTTCGCCGACCACGGCTACATTGCGGAGATGAACCGAGAATACGACACCCCGCGCTAAGCGACTGGCACGACATCACTGTCAAAGAATCACCATACGTGGGGAGATAACGCTCTCAAACCAAACATTTGAGACAAGCAAACCCCGACCATCGGAGACCTTGCCCCGCCATTCGCGTAAGCCCGAAGGGTTCAAAATGTTCCCTCACCGTTGAGCCGTTCGGCATGAAAGCGAATCGTTAGAGTTCCCTAGAGCGTCCCCTCTCAGGTCATGATTTCAGCCCCCGATAGACCGACCCACGCTACCGAACTGAGCCGGCAACCCTTTATTGGAAAGACTTGAGAGCAAACTCGCCGTAGTGATATCGACCGATCCCGTTTAGGGAAAAGCAAAGGAGCCTCCAGCACTTCCCGGGCCGCCTCAAAACGACGTCGAGACACCCGACAGTTTGGTGACACTCTTTGGGGTGCATATTGTTCCCGCCGGCCCTGGGCACCTACAACTGCTGTTAGTGAATTTTAATTCTATATCAAATAGTTATATCGAATTTTCCTTTTTGTTAACTTCGGTATATTTATTGCCATTCTATTTCACCGACTATCGGCGCCCGGAAAACGAAAACACCGGGGAACGAAACTCAGACCGATCCATACATATCGTTGAGACACCCAAAAGAAAGGGGACATCATGAAAGACACAAGGCATCTCATCCTATCAGTCATGTCGGTATTGATTTTTGCTACGTGGGCGGGTCCGGCCCTAGGGGAACAACCGGATTGTTTTAAGTCCAGCCTTCATCACACCGGCGAAGGCATGCGGTACTGGTATGAGGCCGAGGACGGCTTCATGGCCATTACGGGCACACCGTACAACGAGCTGGGGTGTAAAGGCTGCCATGTTGAGGGGTGTAATACCTGTCACTTGGACCAGACGAAAGACGGTTCTGTCTATTCAAGCGAGAAAGCCCGGTCCAGCAAGACCTGCCTGAAGTGCCATGCCCGGGAAAAGGCCACCATCAAATACGACGAAATGGTGGAATGCCCCGGGGTACACGCCAAGGCCTTCATGACCTGCATGGATTGTCACAGCAAAAGGGAGGTCCACGGAGACGGTCATCGCTACCAGAGCATGCGGCAAGCCGGTGCCATGGATGCGGCCTGCTCCAACTGTCATACCGCGGATAGTGACGCCTATCCGCCTGTGCCCGACACAAAATCCCACACGATCCACAAAGACGAATTGGCCTGTAATGCCTGCCACGTCCAAAACAGCATGGCGTGTTACAATTGTCACTTCGGCGTTCTGGCGGAGACAAAGAGCAAACCGAAGAGCTTCGCCACCAAGGTGAAGGACTTCCTTCTGCTGGTCAAATACAGGGGCAAGGTCACCAGTGGAACGATGCAAACACTGGTCGGGAAAAACAACGAACCCTTCATCGCCTACGTGCCTTACTTTACCCATTCCGTCACGAGCGAGGGCAGGAAGTGCGAGGCATGCCATGCCACGGAAGCCGCTACCGTCCTTGCGGCATCCAAAACCTTCACGCCGGCCGACTTTAAAGACGGGAAGCTGGAATTCTACAAAGGAGTTATCCCGTTGGTACCAGGGCTCTTGGACTGGCCCTTCTTGGAGAAAAAAGACGGGCAGTGGATACCTTTCGAACCGGCACAGCGGCCGCTCATTCAACTGGGCGTCTACGCCGAACCATTCACTCACGATGAGCTAAGGAAATTGGAAACCGCGCACGTGTACAAAAGATAAACTCATTACAAAAGGCAAACTGAATATCGGCCCAAAAAGACCATGAAACGGGTCCGGCGGAAGGCGAGGGTGCTGTCCTACCTCCCCCTTCGCCGCCGCCGGGCCATAAACCGCAAAAGGAAAACACCCACAAGCCGAACCGTTTCCTCAGGGCTCGACAATCCCCAGCCTTTGTATTTTTCGCCGCAGTGTGTTTTTGTCTATTCCCAACTGGGCGGCGGTAACCATCTTTTTCCATTGATTTCTCGCCAGAGCTTGCTCGATGGTCCGTTTTTCCACCTCCTTCAGGGTCAATCCGGCCGCCACATTGACCAAGCCGTTTTTGGGTATCACATGGTCCGGCAGGTGCTGTAGTTCGATGAGTTCCTTCTGGCAAAGCACGAACGCGTGTTCTATGGCGTTTTCAAGCTCTCGGACATTACCGGGCCAGTCGTACATCATCAGTGCCGCCATGGCTTCCTGAGTGACACCCGCGATCTTTCTCCCGCTGAAATGATTGAAATGGTCCACAAAATGCTCCACCAAAAGCGGAATATCTTCTTTTCTATCCAGAAGCTTCGGCAAAACGAGCTTGATGACGTTGATTCTAAAATAGAGATCTTCACGAAACCCGCCCTGCTGCACGAGCGCCGCCAAGTCTCGGTGGGTGGCGGCAATGACTCTGGCGTTGGTCTTGACGGACTGGGTGGACCCCAAAGGCTCATAGACTTTTTCCTCCAATACCCGCAAGAGCCTCATTTGCACGGTCGATGAAATGTCACCGATCTCGTCCAGAAAGATACTGCCATTCTGGGCGACGGCAAACCGTCCCAGCTTGTCTCGCTTGGCATCGGTAAACGCACCCGCCTTGTATCCGAACAGCTCCGACTCGCAAAGATTTTCAGGCAGGGCCCCGCAATTCACCGCCACAAAAGGCCCGTGTTTCTGTTGGCTGTTGTTGTGAATCGCCCGGGCCACCAGTTCTTTGCCGGTTCCGCTACCCCCTTCAATCAGCACCGTACTGTTACTTTTGGCAATTTGGGGAAGTAGGGAAAACAGCCTAAGCATCTTTTCACTCTTACTCACGATATCTTCAAAGGTGTGCCGCCTGGATATGGCCTTCTTCAACTTATAGACGTCCGAAAGGTCTCGAAAGGTCTCCACACCGCCGACCACGGAACCGTCACCGTCCCTCAACAACGTTGTACTGGAACTAATGGGTATACGTTTCTTGTCACCCCGCGTTATGAACACCGGCCGACTGACAATAGCTCTGTCGGTGGCCAGTGTTTCCTTGAGAAAGCATCCGTCTTTACAGACATTCGCATGCAACACATCCCAGCATCGCCTACCCAAAGCTTTGTGTCTAGGAAGACCGGTAATCCGCTCCGCCGCCTTGTTAAAGGACGTGATCTCAAAATCGAGATTCACCGTGAAAACACCATCCGCGATGCTGTCCAAAATGGTCTCATAATGTTCCTCCGTCCGATGCCAGGTTTTTCTCGTTTTCACCGCTCACCTTCCAATCCGTAAACAACGCCCCTGGAACCTGTCTGAGAACTTACCGGAGCGCGACTTTAAGCAAAAATGGAGCTTCTTCGACAGGCTGCCAGGCTTCTTTCTCGACTCAAACCCTGTAATCCGCCGAAATGGTCTGTCAATTCAAATCAGGTCATTTTTTCTTGACTTTGACAAATCAATTGCTACCATCAACAAACAATTTGCTTCAATAGTTTATTGTAACGTTGCCACGAAGGCAATAAAACCCTTACGAAAAGGAGGTGCGCAATGAAGATCCGCAAAGTGCAAAAATGTAGCAAGGGGCTTTGTAAGTGCAAGAGTTCTTGCTAGATTAAGCCCATTCTCAGAACCAGGCAATGGACACAGGATCCATGTCTGGTTCTTTTTTTGAAGCCGTTTCGTCACATACCGGCTCCCAGGACAGGACACACATCTTTCGAGCGATCGCATTGGGCCATGTCTCTGCCTTCGATGGTCGTGTCTCAATGGCCGGTGCAAGCAGCCAGACCGATATCACCCATGTCTTCCCCAAGAAAACTTATCTGCCACCCCTATTGCGCCTACTATAAGTCAGAAGCAAAGGAAGAAATGGCCTGCGGCGGGCTAACCGTTCTTGCGCCCCTGCTCGAAGCACATCCGGAAATCATTCCGGTTCTTGGTATGGAGAAAGCAACGCCTTTCAACGACCCGTACCCCCACCTGTTTCATCATCTTTTATGTCGCCATTGCGATTTTTTCATCGACGGTTGCGATTTCACGGACCCTGAATTCACGAAACCGGCTCCCCCTTGCGGGGGCTACGTGGCAGCCGACGCCCTCCTGCAAAGGTCTCCCGCCCACGAATCCATTCTCTTAGAGGCCTTAACCCCTAAGGATCTCCCGGTGACCCTCGATTCAAAATGTACGCTGAAACAATTGGAGTCTCCCTATCTCTATCATATCGGCCGGGACGAACTGTATGAACTCGACGAGAAGAGTTTTGCCTTTTTGCGCAAGTGCGACGGCAACCATCTCCTGGCGGACCTATCGGCGGACATGGCCTTTCTCGATTTCTGCTTACAGGAAGGGTTGCTTTGCCTGGGCAGCGAATGCCCACCTCCCGCCGTCCGGCCGGCACCCTCGCCCATCCCTTCTCTCAGATATCTGGAGATGCAATTGACCAGTCGGTGTAATCTCCGGTGCCGACATTGTTATCTGGGGGAGCCCAAAACAGAAGATCTACCCCTTGCGTCGGCGCTCTCGGCTTTGGATGAGTTTGAACGTATGCAGGGTCTGCGAGTTCTTGTTTCCGGAGGCGAACCCTTGCTGCACCCCGACTTTTCAGGACTTTGCGAGGCACTTCCCCGATTTCAATTTCGAAAGGTCCTGTTAACGAACGGCACGTTGGTTCGTGAGGAAAACCAGGAGTTATGGGAGGGGTTTGACGAAATTCAGTTCAGTTTGGACGGGCTCCAAGTAGGACACGAAGCCCTGAGAGGGCCGGGGACATATGCCAAGGCCTTGAAAGGCATCGAGACCGCTCAGGCCAAGAATATCCCCATCTCCATTGCCACCATGGTTCATTCCCATAACCTGAAAGACTTTGCCCGACTGGCGGACCTGGTCGCCGATTTGGGGGCCATCGAGTGGAGTATCGATGTGCCGTGTGCAACCGGTCGATTATCGGCTCACCCGGAGTTAAGCGTATCTCCCGCACAAGGCGCTCCGTTTCTCCGATACGCCTTTGGCGGCAGTTACCATGGCGCCGAAGAAGCCTATGCATGCGGATACCACCTTTGTACGGTGAGTCCGCAAGGCAATGTCTTAAAATGTGGGTTCTTTGACGAGACACCCCTGGGAACGTTGAAAGAGGGGCTGGAAACGTCATGGAAACGGGCGCGACACCTGCCGCTTTCCGAGCTGGCGTGTTCCCAGTGCCCGCATATACTTGAATGTAAAGGCGGATGCCGCTATCGTGCAAAATCCCCGCTGGGCAAGGACCCCGTCATGTGTGCCCTATACGGAGTGGAATAGGATATTTCGAGGCTTTTCAGAGACGACCGCGTAAAAATTGACCGAGAACCCGATACCGAAACAACCTGGAGGGCAAAATGAAGGTTTTCAATGTGAAAGAGAATATCGACACAACAGGGGAGTGCATAGTGGGCGCCGAAGAAACGGGAAGTCATGCCTGTTACTTGATCTACGGCACCATGACACCGGGGGAAAAAGAGAGGCCGTTCAAGCCGGGTGCCGGCCACGAAGAACTCCTTTTGGTCATCCGGGGACGGCTACGGGTCAGCGGTCATGTCACGGGGACCTTATCGGAAGGCCAGGCCATTCACCTAAAAGGGGACGAAACCTGCCGACTGGAAAATATCTCCGGCACCGATGCCGTCTACGTCATCTCCGGAGGACATTCCGAAGGCGGGCACCACTAGCGGTCACCCAACACGCCGGCTGAAAACAGGGCGGGAAATGTCGCCCCTCCGGCTAATCGACGACAATCACTGAGACACCTTCGGCGCTTTGTACGATCTTATTGGAGACACTTCCAAACAAAAATCGTTTTATCCCCGAGAACCCTCTCCGGCCGATCACCAGCGTATCATAATTTCCCTTTTTCACTTCCGAAATGATATCCCTGGCGACACCCGCCTTTTTCTTTCGGATTCGAATGGCAATATCCTTGGACGCAAAACCGGCTTTGACCAGAATCTGCTTGGCCTCTTCCATGAAGTCTTTCATCCGCATCTTCTTGGTATCTTCCAACGAACAAAAGGTCTGTTTGTTCTGTTGAAAAGTGGGGGTCAGGGAAGGCCCATCCAGTTCACACCCGGACGTCGCATCGGGGACAATGCTCAGCAGCGTGAGTACCGTATCCTGCTGAAACCGCTTTGCCACGTATTCCACAGCCTTCATCGAATTATTCGACTCATCCAATGCCACAAGAATCTTCTTCGCCATTTTTTCCTCTCTCCTTTCAACCATCCGTTACCGACTTCGAACAACGGATCACATCGCTACACAGTGCCCGTATCCCATCGTTTATACCCTTTATATGATTGTATAGGCTACGTCAAGTCTCGCCCATCCGGTCTCATGCATCCGGTCTCATGCACTCGGTCTCATGCACTCGGGACGGGCCCGGTTTGACTTATGCAGCCTTCATCCTATATACCTTGTCTAGTGGTGAGGCGTGGCCTATTCACACAACCCCGCCCAAAGGGCGAGGCTTCATTGTCAAGTGAACGACCTGGCGCATTTTGGGGAACCAAACGGATGCCGAACCAGTCTCCTATAATACGAGTAGCCGAAGAGGCGTCCGGCCTGGCCCGGCTTGGCGCCGCCCTTTTTGCTGCTACCATCCGATCGGAAGTAGATAAAAAAGGAAGCGCTTTCGTCGCCCTGTCCGGAGGATCCACACCGCGGGCCATGCACCGGCGGTTGGGCCAACCACCCCAAAGGCAGGACATCCCCTGGCACCGCCTATATCTGTTTTGGGTGGACGAACGGTGCGTCCCCCATACAGACGGGGCCAGTAACTTTGGGGCGGCCCGGCGGGACTTCTTGGAATCTGTGGACATCCCCCGGAACCATATTCATCCCATGCCGACGAAACCGGGTTCCAAAAAAGCGGCGCAAGCCTATGCAAAGGAATTAGAAAAAGCCGTTCCCAAAAACCACGAGGGCGTGCCGTGCTTTGACATCGTGTTTTTGGGCATTGGAAAAGACGGACATACGGCGTCTCTGTTTCCCAACCATGACGCCTTGGCGGAGGACTTCCGATGGGTCGTCCCCGTCCGGGGCGGTCATCCTTTCGTCGATCGGTTGACGATGACCTTCCCCATACTTAACAGGGCCAAACAGGTGGTCTTCTTGGTCTCCGGCACCCCCAAGGCAACCATGGTGAAACAGATTTTGGATAGAGGATCGAAAACACCTTTGCCGGCTCAACAGGTGCGCCCCGTGAGCGGTAACGTGACCTGGCTTTTAGATAAGAACGCCGCGTCCGGTTTGTGAAAAAAGTCCAAGACCCCGACGGCGAACCCTAAGGGTTCGCGCAAAAATAACTTCACAGAATGGGCGCTCGGATTTGGTTCGG
>CAYTTQ010000014.1:0-43642 GCA_964440795.1 uncultured Desulfobacterales bacterium
GAACCAAATCCGAGCGCCCATTCTGTGAAGTTATTTTTGCGCGAACCCTTACTTGATTCGGACCGAGCATCTAAAGACTTTTAGAAAGAGGTAACGGGGATTTCATATATGTTTTTCACGGTATCATTTCCCATATAAAAAAGCAAGTGGGTAAAACCTTCTGTATATCCGGAACGTTGTTTTACCCGTGCCCAACCATGTGGCAACGTTGACAGGCACACCCTTTCCCACTATAGTAAGCTTGATGGCGTCGTAAAAAGCTGGGTTAAGCCACCCCGCGGCTTCCTGTCAGCAACGAACTTGATTGACCGTGGTGTTGCATAAGGTTTGGGACGGTCTCAGATTTCAATGGGGCTAAAACTCAGCCTTAAGAGTCCCTAAGTTCCGTTGCGGCCGGGTTTACCAAATAAGCCATGTGGATTTACCAAGATATGTGGTGCCTATTGAATTTCAAAGTAACAACGAAACCAAGGGACTCTAACGGCTTCAAACAGTTAGCCCCATTGAAATCTGAAACCGTCCCGAACCTGTAACGTTTTCAAAAAATCCCCGCTGATAAGGAAACCATCGCATGCGCTGGAAATGGATATTCGGCCTTCTCATCGCCTTTCTAATCGTAGTGCCCCTCACCACCCTCGTAATTTTGTCCCGCTACGACTTTAACAGCCTGAAGCCGCGTGTCGCCGGGGCCGTCCGAGAGGCAACGGGACGGGAATTAACGCTTACAGGGGATGTAGAAGTGGGGCTCGGCTTAACACCGACCTTAACCATCAAAGACGTCTCATTTGAGAACGCGCCGTGGGGGTCCCGGCCTAGTATGGCCGCTATTGATCGGTTGGCCCTTCGTGTAGCCTTAATTCCGTTGTTGGGCGGAGCCGTTGAAATAAAGCAACTCGTTCTTGTGGCACCCGATATCCTGATCGAAAAGAGCAAGTCCGGACAGCTTAATCTCGATTTCAAAGATTCAAAAAAAGAACCGCTGGATCAGGGAAGGCTTCCCGAAAAACGGACCTCATCCGACGGACCTCCTCGTTTGGCTTTCGACCAAATACGTATCGAACGCGGGAAGCTCGTCTATATGGATCATGCCTCACAACGGACTTATCAGCTACGGCTTCGTGAGGCGGCGGCGGCCATGCGCTCAGAAGACACCGTATCTCTATCAATTTCGGGGACATATAATGACGACCCCTACGAGCTGGAAGCAACCTTGGGCAGTCCGGACGAACTGATGAGCGCCGAAACCGTGTGGCCGATCGACTTATCGCTCGATTTGGGTTCAAACAGCTTGTCGGCAAAGGGCAGTGTCGTGGATATCTTTAACGGCAAGGGTATTGATCTCATGGTAGCCGCCAAGGGCGATTCCGTACCCGGCCTTTTGGACATTTTCGGGCTCTCCGACGTACCCGAGCTTGGGCCGTTCACGGTTTCGGGAGCACTTACCGATTCTACAGGCACGCTTTCGGCCAAAAATATCGAGCTGGCGCTGGGTACTGAATCCTTAGCTCGACTCACCCTCACCGGCCGCATTGACGACATTCCCGCATTCGAAGGAATCAGCTTCTCGGCAACCGGGCGGGGAGGTTCCGTGCAAGCGGTTTTGGATCTTTTTCATGTTTCGGACGTGCCGAAGATCGGGCCCTTCGAAGTGTCCGGAGGCATAAAAACGAAAAAAGGCAAATGGAATCTTTCCAACCTTAAGCTCCACGCGGGAACCAGGGACCAGGTAGTGATACAACTTGCGGGAACCGTTTCGGACCTCACCAGCATAGAGGGGACGGATCTGGACGTCTCGCTGACGGGCGAGAACTTGGCCCGCATCGGTTCTCTGTTCAACACACAGCTCCCCTTTGAGGGTCCGTTCCGGGTATCGGGACACGTATCCGCCACCCCCGACAGAGTCTATGAAGTCTCCCGCCTAGAAGCGAGCGTCCAGAAAAGCCGACTAGATGGAAATGTCACACTGGATCTGAGAAGCGATACCCCGGTGATCACGTCCCGCCTCAAGGCGGAAACACTCAACCTGACCCCCCTGATTAATAGTCGGATTAATAGCCAGACTGATACCCAGATGAGCATTCAATCGGACACGAAAACACCTGATTCGCCGCCAAAAATCAATAAAACAGGCCAAAGTAGAGGAAAGAAGATATTTTCCGATGATCCGCTCCCCCTGGAGGCCTTGCGGCGATTCGACGCAGATGTCGAGATCGATGCCCAGGAGTTGCAATTGGCCTTTTTGACGATGACGGACTTTTCGAGTCGTCTACATTTAGCGGAAGGGAACCTCTCCGTAGATCCCCTCAGATTCGTCATAGCCGGAGGCGACTTCGACGGCACGTTTACGCTCCGAGAAATAGAAGCCCAAAAGGGCCCCATCGTTGACGCAGCTTTTAAATTGGACGAATCGAATCTGGGCCACGTATTCGAACAACTGGGTGCGAGCCAATTCCTAAACGGGACCTTCGATATGGACATCGACGTTACCGGGAGGGGTAACTCGTTAGCCCAACTCATGGCCGACCTCTCCGGCAAAAGTGCGGTGATCATGAAAAACGGCAAATTGGATGAACGGCTTCTCGGCCTAATCGGCGGTGACTTAACCGCCGGCTTATTGGAACTGGCCAACCCTTTCAAAAAGGAAAGGTCCTACACCCGTATCCATTGCCTGGTTTGCGGATTGAACTTCGAACAGGGGTTGGCGGAGAGTACCGCGTTACTCCTGGATACGGACAAGGTTACGGTAGTCGGTCACGGGAAGGCCAATTTGAAAACGGAAACCTTGGATGTCTCATTCAAGCCGTCCCCCAAGAAAGGGGTTGGGATAAAAGGCCTGGGCAAACTGAATCTGAGCTTGGGGCAATTGACAAAATCTTTTAAATTGACCGGCAGTCTTGCCGATCCCTCGGTGACAGTCGATCCGGCAGGGACTTTCCTTACGTTGGGAAAAGCGGTAGGCGGTGCCGCCCTGTTAGGGCCGGTCGGGCTGGCTGCAGCACTGGCGGGAGGACAATTGGGAGACAAGGACCCGTGTGCTGCGGCCATCGAGGCCATCGAAAAGCGACACACACCTTAGAACTCACGACTTGATAACCGTTGTCTTTAAGACAGATAAGAAATAGATTTTATTTGACAATACTACAACAGGCAAGCTAATGTACCTGTGCCAAGCCAATCGATAGGCCCCGGTTTCCTTTCGGGGGATGACGGTGGGCACTAAGGCGGTTTGGTTTCCCGGTTAAGAGGCATACGAGAGCCATATATGCCTCCCCAAGCAAGTGGTACTTTTTTGTCGACCCAAAACGCGCACACCTTGCTGCTACAGTGACCCCATTTTAATGGTAACGGACGGCCTGTGGACACATTCGCCACCATTACTGACCGTGTCAGAGAAAAAAAAGCCGATTATACCCGGTATGCGTTCGATGCGCTCGAGATGGCGGCCCTGAATACCTTTTTCGACCTGGCCCAGGAATATGACGGGCTGGAAAACCTTCGCCTGATCAGTGTTACCGTCCCGGAGGTCTTCTTCGAGCTTCAAAGTACGCTATATACGGTCCGCCCGGAAACGGAAACCATTGAAGCGGCAGCGGATAGCCAGCTGGGCCTCCAAGTACGCGGAAATCCACCACCGGAAACCATCCGGTTGACCCACGCACCTTACCACGAAGAACAGACATACATTGTCCCCATCCACGGCAAGAAGACACCGTACAGCCGGATTTTGCTTCACCAAACCCACGACATCATCGGCATATTTGCCGTCACGCGACCCGAGGGCTTTCAAGAGACAGAACGCTTCTTCGTTCAGAAATACGTCAACCGTATCGGTTACAACCTGTACAATAAATCGCTGGCGGAACAAAACATCCAACACTTAAAGTTCGTTAATAATCTGGTGGCGGATATTGAACACAACATTATTGTGCCCAATCTGCGCTACAAATACTATTTGAGAAAAATCAGGAAATATCTGAATTTAAACAAAGAAATCGAAGACGATCTCAGCGCGATGCTGGACGAGGTCAAGGCGGTAAGACCGGATCTATATGGGCGCCTCAGCGAGATGGTGGAACAAATGGTGGTTATCAACAGAGCCGCTTTCGACGAACAGGAAAAGATTGATCAACATTTTAAACATACCAGCCTCTTTCTGGAAAGCCTCTTGCGGCCCGATCATTTCCTCTACGGTCAGTACATGCTCAACAAGACAGCCTGCAGTCTGTGGCACGACATCGTACTACCCCAACTGGAGCGATATTCGGACTTGTTCAGCAAGAAAGGGATTGCGACCGGTAACATCGCCAAGGGTTGGGAGGAAACGGAGGACATCCGGGTCAAGGTCGACAAGGGCCTAATGGCACAGGTAGTGGCTAACCTGTTCTCGAATGCCGCCAAGTATACGCAGTCCATGGTGGACGAAGATGGAAAAACCAGAAAGATTGTCCGGTGTGGCGCAACAACATTAAAGGATTTTTTCGGCTATGGCCACCACGCCATACGATTTCACGTCATGTCTTCCGGCCCACCGATTGATGAAGTCGACTCCTCGCAGGTCTTTGAAGAGGGGTTTCGAGTGTCTCATCCGGGGATGACGGAAGGCACCGGGCACGGTCTTCACTTTGTCAAGAATGTGGTTGAAGTCCACGGCGGTGTGGTGGGACACAATCCGAAGGAAGAAGGAAACGAGTTTTTCTTCGTTATTCCCCAGTAATGGGAACAAGACAAGACACGGTTATTTTTGCGCGAGCCCTAAGTTAATATCCCGGTATAGGGCTGATCGCATGACCGGCCCATTTTTTGCATTTTTAGTTATTCTATCGGCAGGGAGATTGGATGCATGACGCTTTCTGTTTGGCTCGCCATCGCGTTACTTCTTTTTATTCCAACCTTGTGGGCAATCATTAATATCGCCTACAAAGACCTGGGATCAACAAGAAAAAAGGCGCTGTGGGGGCTTTTTGTGGTATTTGTTCCCCCTGTGGGTGGAATCGTATATCTGATTTACTACCTATTGAAAAACAAGACCATGAGCCGGTCATCAACGGGGGCTTGAGTTGCCGCCCGGTTTAGGGTTCGCGAAAAAATAACTTCAGAGAGCGGGTACGACTCAAGCAAAAGGATTTTCCAATGTATCACATTGCAAGCGAAGAGACTTACCATCACGGTGAGATGATATTCAAGGAAGACAGTTCCGGCGATTGGGTCTACGTCGTTCAGGCCGGTTCGGTGGAGATTTCCAAGACCATCCAGGGCCATAAGTACATTATCGAGGTCCTGGAAACGGGGGATATTTTCGGTGAGGTGGATTTTTTGGGCGGCACGGGACGGATCGCCACGGCCCAAGCTATCGGGGATACGACAGTGGGCGTCATCGACCGGGAATTTCTGGACCAGGAGTTCAACAGACTCTCCGAGGATTTCCGGCTAATCCTCGTCGCCACGGCCCACCGGGTAAAGAAGATGACCGATCGGGCCACCGAGTTTACCGTCCGCAAGGAACCCCGGGTTGCAAAGGTATTGCCGGTAATGTTCAAGTATGGCGATAAGTTCATAAAAGGCCACCTGGGAAACATGAGCAGTTGGGGACTGTTCATCAAGACCGACAACCCACTGTCTCCCGGGCACAAATTCTCATTGCGACTGAACCTGCCCGGCATTAAGGAAACCTTGACCCTGAAGTGCGAGGTGGTATGGACCCGGACCCGACCGGAAGGGGCAAACCGACCCACCGGTATGGGCATCAAATTTAGGGACATCGACATGAAGGACTATCGATTGCTCAAGCAATACATTCGGGAGCAGGGAAAAGATGAAGACGCAGGAAAACAATAGGCTTCCCATCATTCAGGATGCGGACTTGACCGACAAGGCGGTACTGGTCAGAGTCGATCACAACGTGGTCAAAAACGGTGTTATAAAAGATCCTTATCGAATCGATCGTACCATCGGCACCCTCTATCACATTGTGGAAAAGGGTGGCCGGATCATTTTGATGTCTCACGTGGGACGTCCCCGGGACAAAAAAACCGGAGAAATCACATGCAACGACAAGGACGCCACCGATCCCATCGCCGCCTATATCGAAAGAAAGCTTCACACTAAGATCTACGTACCCGCATTACGGATCGAGGGTAAGCGGGGGATTCCGGGAATAGACACCTCGTTTAATCTGGCAATTGACGATCTTCAACGGCGCAAAATCGGTGGTATCTATCTGCCCAACACCCGGTGGTTCGAAGGCGAGGAGTCGACAGGAGATGCCAGAACCGCCTTTGCCCGTCAACTGGCGGGCATTGCGGATGTCTTCGTAAACGACGCCTTTGGATCCTGGCAACCCCACGCCTCCACATATGATGTAACCCGATACCTGCCTGGCTATGCCGGTTTTCTCATGCAGGAAGAGATTCAACATCTTCATCAAGTCCTCTATCCGGAAACACCTTTCGTGGCGGTGGTGGCCGGGGCAAAATACGATACCAAGATCGGTCCCCTAAATGAGCTTTATAAGCGGGTGGATCACCTTATCCTCGGTGGGGTTATTTACAACACCTATCTGAGTGCCAAGTACGATGTAGAGATCGCAGGGGTTTCAAACGAAGACGCACGGGCGGCCAAGGAGTTGGTGGCAGTGGACAAAGCAAATCAAAAGATCCTTGAGCTTCCATACGTGATTGAATCGGACCACCCGGACAAGAAAGTGGAAGGTCACTATCGTACCCTTGAAGTCAAGAACCTGCAACCGGGCAAGTCTTATGGCCACATCCTGGACATTGACCGTCAATCCTTCTCGGATCAAACCGTGGCCCAAGTGTTGGGCTCGGCCAAAACCATTTTTGTCAACGCCGTTATGGGCTTTACCCCCCATTTTACTGAAGGCTCCGAGGCCCTCGACCGCACCATAGACCAAAACCGTGACGCCTGGAAATTCTATGGTGGCGGTGACACACTGCAGGAATTCAAAAGTCTGTGCCCCGGTCTCTATCTCGCGGTGCAAGACGATGCCATGTATTATTTTTTCACGGGCGGTGGCGCCGTGCTCAAGGCCATCGAGCAAAATGAGGCCTTGGGGATGGAACCGCTGAAAGCGCTGATTGAAAACAAGAAGCGATTCCATCGGCGTGCTTCAAAAAAAAGCGCCGCCCTATAAGCCTGACGGAGCACTTTCAGGAGAGCGAGTGTGAGCGAAAATGGGAGTTCTTGCCAGGAGTCACCTTGGGTAACCCCGGCATGTCAAGTGAACCGAAACATATATCACCCGATTCGCACGCTATGAGCGAGCTGGGAGAATCAGGGATCATCGACTGGATTTGTCGAAACGGCCCCGCGCGCCCCCGGGAAGACGTTATCCGGGCAATCGGTGATGACTGTGCGGTCCTGCAGTTCACGGACGCCAACGATCTTTTGGTCACCACGGATACCATGGTGGAGGGGACCCACTTCACGGCACAGACATCGCCTCCCGACGCCCTTGGGTGGAAACTACTGGCCTCGAATATCAGCGACATCGCCGCCATGGGAGGCATCCCGAAAACCGCCTTCCTCTGCCTTGCTTGGACCGGAAATACTTCCACGGGGTTTATGGAAGCATTCATAGCCGGGTTGACTGATCTAGCGCAACAGACGGATATCGTTCTTGCCGGTGGCGATACTGTGGAAAGCCCTGCCGGAGACGTCGTTACGTTGACACTCTTAGGCGAATGTCGCCACGGCAGAGCGATTTACCGTAACGGAGCCCGAACAGACGATGACATTTGGGTCTCCGGTTATCTCGGAAACGCAGCGGGTGGACTTTTCATACTCAAAGAAGGCCTTTCCGAGGAAATGCATGCTCGACCGGCACTGATCGAAGCCCACCAAACACCCACACCTCGGGTGGAGTTGGGGAAGAGACTTGCTCAAAGCGGCCTCATACACGCCATGATCGATCTATCCGACGGCATTTCGACGGACCTTTCTCACATCTGTCGACAGAGCGGCGTCGGGGCAACCCTCGATCGCTCCGCCATTCCCATCTCCGAAGACTTAAGGCAGTTGGGAGAAAGGACAGGACAAGACCCAGAGCAGTGGGCACTTCACGGCGGTGAGGATTATGAACTTCTCTTTACGGCACCCAGCTCCCACAGAAAAAGGATCGAGACTCTCGGAGGTCATGACCCAACCCTACGGGTTCATCGCATCGGCAAGATTATTCAAGGGACCGGTGTGTCCCTTGTCGACGAAACGGCACAAGCAGATCTTACACCCGGCGGTTATTCACATTTTTCGACCCCCCAACAAACCAGATAGGCAACCATGCAGTCAGTTATCGACAAAATCGGCCACACCCCTTTGGTTGAGATCCAACGACTCAATCCCAATCCAAGGGTAAAACTCCTGGCCAAGCTCGAATACATGAACCCCGGCGGGTCGGTCAAAGATCGAATCGCCAAAGCGATGATCGAATCGGCGGAGGCCTCCGGCCGGTTAACGGAAAATAAAACCGTTTTGGAAGCCACCAGCGGCAATACGGGAATCGGCTTGGCTATGGTGTGTGCCGCCAAAGGCTATAAGCTTTTACTCACCATGTCTGAAGCGGTGAGTATGGAAAGGAGACAAATCCTGGAAGCGCTGGGTGCGGAAATCCGTTTAACACCGGGACGCATGGGGACGGACGGGGCTATCGAAGAGGCTTATCGATTGGCTCGGGAACGGGCGGATCTCTATTTTATGACCGACCAATTCAACAACGAAGCCAATTGGCGTGCCCATTACAACGGCACGGGGACAGAGATTTGGGAACAGACCGAAGGACAAATTACCATGCTGGTAGCAAGCATGGGCACTACCGGGACGATCATGGGCACCTCCAGGCGGTTGAAAGAATACAATCCGGAGGTCTGTATCGTTGGGGTGGAACCGTATCTGGGGCACAAAATACAAGGCCTCAAAAATATGAAGGAGTCTTACCGGCCTGAAATTTATGAAAAGCGTCGGATCGACAAAAAAATAAATATCGACGATGAAGTGGCCTTTGAGATGACTCGTCGCCTGGCCAAAGAAGAAGGTCTTCTGGTGGGAATGAGCTCAGGAGCGGCAATGGCCGTGGCCAGGGAAGAGGTAAAAGGCCTAGAAGAGGGAGTCGTTGTCGTCATCCTGGGAGATAGTGGAGAACGGTATCTGAGCACCTCCCTGTTTGCCCCCAGGCGGACCACCAATTTAAGGTTCTATAACATCACCACCCGGTCACAAACACCGCTGGTACCCATCCAGCCGGGCCATATATCGATGTACACTTGCGGACCTACCATCCATGACCGAATGCATGTTGGAGAGGCAAGGCGCTTTATCTTGGCCGATCTCATTCATCGCTACATGGAATATCGGGGCTATACGGTCACCCATGTGATGGGGATTACGGACGTGGAGGACAAGACCATTCAGGCCTCGGAAGCGGCCGGAATGGAACTCAAGTCGTTTACGGACGAATACATCGACGCGTTTTACAAGGATATGGCCGCCCTGGGCATGAAACGCAGTGTGCGATACCCGAGAGGAAGCGAACAGATGGATGACATCGTTCGCCTCACCGCCAAGCTGGTGGAAAAAGGGTACGCCTATGAAAAACTGCAGTCGGTCTATTTTGATATATCCAGGTTTGAAGACTATGGGACGCTTTCCGGTGTAGATCTGGAGAAGATAAAACTTGGCTCCACAGTCGATTTGGATGAGTATGAAAAGGCGAATCCGAGGGATTTCGCCCTCCTTAAACGGGCAAAGCTCTCGGAACTCAAGCGGGGCATTTACACCAAAACCGATTGGGGCAATGTTCGACCGACTTGGCACATTGAGTCCACCGTCATGGCCATGCAGAATCTGGGCAAAACCTTTGACATCTATACCAGCAACATCGAATTTCTCTTTCCCCACCATGAAAACGAAAATGCCCTTTCCAGGGCGCTCACCGGGACGCCTTTGGCCAATTGCTGGATATATACGGAGCCGGTGCTTTTCGACGGGAAAAAGGCTCAGCCCGGCGGCGACACACTGCGAATCACCGACTTGCTGAATCAAGGTTACGAGGGACGCGTGATTCGGTATTGGTTACTGTCTCACAACTACCGTAAGCCGTTGCATTTTTCGTTTAAAGCGCTGGAACAAGCCAAGGGAGCAATCCAACGACTGGACCAGTGCATGGAGGCACTGGACCACTGCACCGGGAACTTGCCCTACCCTGAACTGGACCAGCTTCTCTATGATGTGAAGACCGATTTTGCAGATGCCATGGATCAAGATCTGGATATCGCCTCGGCTTTGGCGGCACTTTTCAAGAGCGTGCGGACGATTAACCGGCTGATTACCGATAAGCGACTCGACCGGACCAGCGCAACACGGATCAGAAGCCGGTTCAAAAAAATCAATGACGTGTTAAATGTCATGGATTTTCAGAAACCACAGCCGGATATGGAGGTTCAGGCACTGATAGATCAAAGAAACGAGGCAAGACGAAACAAGGACTGGACACGGGCGGACGCTATCAGGGACCGCCTCGAAAAAATGGGCGTCGAAATCAAGGACAAGGAGAAGGTATAATCCCATGGCGATGATCGACCGCACCAACCCGGCCAAATCGTCCCTTGCTTGTGTTTACTTTCCGTTTGTATCTATCGGACAATCAGCCGCTTACCAACTTTCCTCCTTTTTTCCCCGAATCTTACTGTATCAACCGGTCGGAGGCACTGCCCCGCCATCGGATCTGCGCCCCTTGATCGAAAGCGGTCTCTTAGAGCCTCGGACTCCGTTTGAGGGAATCACCGACACGGTTGTTCTTTTCAAACTGCTGAAATACTGGAAACAATGGATCCAATCCAAAGACCGCCAGGAATTGGCCTATTTCAAGGTTATGCAAGACCGGATCGGGCCTGCATACCCGATCACCCAAAACATCATTTCACAAATAAAGGGCTCGGATAACCGCGACGGGCAGAAACTTTCCGACGACCTGTCCCATCAGCTCTTTTTACTGCTCGCCCAGGAACGGGATATCCTGGCCCTGGACTTCCAAGAACGCCTTGCCGGTGTCAAGGACCGGTATCAAGCTTTGCACGCCGCTTTGCGTGCCGATCGCGACGAGGTCGAAGAAGCGGACATTCGGGTGGTTGATCCTGTCCTTACGGAAACCGAAGAGGATCGCGGCGCCACACTCACAGACAAATATCTAGCAGCGTGGAATCACCTGTTTCAAAAAGACCCTGTAACCCCCGCAGTACTTGTCACCGATTCGCCTGCCGTGTTTGATCTTCTTCTTGAAAACACCCCGGAATCGTTTGAAATACCCATAGTCACCCCAACTGACCGACAAAACTTTTTCGACAGGGTGTTGACTCCGTTACTCACAAACGAATGGGGCCCAAAGCTGGAAGAGATACTCACTGAGCTGAAAAAGGAGCAGGTTAACGACGACCAACAGCAAGGAAATCCGTCGAGCCTTGTGTTACGGGTCGTCCCCAATGTCACCCCTACCGAATTTCTCGGTAAACATGCCGGCGCCCCCGACAGTGCCACCTCCACCGACGATTGTGCCAATACGGTATTCGGCCTTTGGCGCGCGCCGTAAGGGTTCGCGCAAAAATAACTTCACAGAAAGGGCGCTCGGATTTGGTTCGGATTTGGCCGATCCGATTGAGCAAAACCGCAGGCATAGCAGGCTATGTCGAGGTTTTGCGAGTGAGGTATCGGGCAAAGACGGGCCGAAGCCGAGATGGCAAAATGTGAAGTTATTTTTGCGCGAGCCCTAAGCTTGACCAAATCGTTAGAAGCCATATGCCGTCAGGTACGGATTTTATGACTTGACGACCTATCCTAATTGGTGTATAGGACACAACGCGACAAGAGGGGAAAAGATATCTGCTAGATCTTTTTCATATTTGGAAAAATATCAGAAAGGAGGAATCAGTTCATGTTTACCCCGACAGTGGACAAAGACAAGTGCACAGGATGCGGTGAATGCGTGGAGGTTTGTCCCGTAGAGGTTTTCGAATTGCAGGACGAAAAGTCCGAACCGGTGAACGCGGAAGAATGCCTGGGATGTGAGAGCTGCATCGAGGTTTGCGAAGCCGGAGCAATCACCGTAGAAGAAACATAATCTTCGAATAAGCCGTTTCAAAAAACCTTCTGTTTATGCACCCCCTCCCCCTTGTGAGTGGGAGGGGGTTAATTGCTCTTTAGGGAGGACGGCCGACTCCGCGACGCCTTCCGGCTGTCACATCGGCTTTGCAGTACGTTGTTTTTACAGACCGCAAATTCCTGCCTCGGACGTTCAGCGATACACACCTTTTCCCGGAGGTCCCTTGATGTACGACGGGGCGACTTCCTGCAACCGCCCAGACGAACGATCATCCCACATAGCATTGAGAGCCACCCAGAGATGTTCGGCCACGGAGGAAGACCATGATACGGACAATAGGGGTAATAGGAGCAGGGCAAATGGGTGCGGGAATCGCCCAGGTTGCCGCCATGAACGGATTTTCTGTCCTCCTCAACGACGTGAAGGACACCTTCTTGGAAGGCGGAATGGCGCGTATCACGAAGAGCCTTTCCAGCCTCGTGAAGAAGGAGCGTATGGGGGAAGACCAGAAATTGGAAACACTGGAACGGATTACCACCACCCTGGACATCCAGGACTTCGCCCGCGCCGATTTCTGTATAGAAGCCGTCATTGAAGCCGCACCGCTTAAGTTTGACGTCTTCGAACAGCTGGACGCCGTGTGTGATCCTCGAACCATTCTGTCGACCAACACCTCGTCAATTCCAATCACTCGTATCGCCTCGGCAACGAACCGGCCACACCAGGTAATCGGAATGCATTTTATGAACCCCGTCCCGATTATGAAGTTGGTGGAAATCATTCGAGGATTTACAACATCGGATGAAACCTTTCAGACCACGCGGGACCTGGCGGAAAGCCTAAAGAAGACGCCGGTCACCGCAAATGATTATCCGGGTTTTATCTCCAACCGAATATTGATGCCCATGATCAACGAGGCGGTTTTTGCCCTGTATGAGGGCGTAGGAACGGCCGAGGACATCGACGCCGTTATGAAGTTGGGCATGAATCATCCCATGGGTCCCTTGGCGTTGGCCGATCTTATCGGTCTGGATACGTGTCTGTCCATCATGGAAGTGCTTCAAAACGGCTTCGGCGATCCAAAATATCGGCCTTGTCCTCTACTGAAAAAATATGTGGAGGCGGGAACCCTGGGACGAAAAACCGGGAAGGGCTTTTACACTTACTAGAAGCTTCACGGAAATTAGGGGCTCTTGGGGCCGAGTGTTAGGCGCATTGAAATTTGTTAAAATCGTATATGTCATCCGGTGCCTTGCATCACTGCCTGTTCGAAACCGCTTTTGGGCTTGCAGCGATTCTTTTTGAAGGCAACCATTCCGTCAGGCGGATTGTTTTGCCGGGAGATGCCCGGCAAGCCACAGAAAAGCGCATTGAACTCCATAGCGCGGCGGCTCCGGCTCTTCCTCCGGTCATTCGCAGCCTTAGCCAAGGTATTCAGGCCTATTTTACGGGACAACCTGTCGATTTCAGTTTAGCACCACTCGATTTCGGGAATCTCACAGTACTTGAGCAACAAGTGCTTCATGCTGTTTCCCTGGTTGGTTACGGGCAAACCAAAACGTATGGAGAAATTGCCAAACAGATCGACCGACCCAAGGCGTATCGCTTTGTGGGAAACACTCTGGCAAACAACCCGTTTCCCGTCGTTATTCCTTGTCACCGAATCATTCGGACCGATGGATCACTGGGAGGGTTTGGCGGCGGAACGGACTTAAAAGAGCGTATGTTGGCGATGGAACATACGGTAAGGAGAAAACAATGACAGGGCTGGATAAAAAAATCGGCTTCATTGGCGCGGGGAATATGGCTGAAGCAATGATCAACGGCTTGATTGCATCCGGAGTATGTAACCCTGAACGAATATTGGCCAGCGACCTTCGCGGTGCGCGACTGACTCAGCTTGAGGATGCCCATGGCATTCATACAACCCAAAGCAATAATGAGGTGTTTAACCACGCAGACATTGTGATCCTGGCGGTTAAACCCCAACACATGGATGACGTGTTACAGGGCCTTGCGCAGAATCTTCCCCAAGCACTGACGGGGGTTAAGCTCGTCATTTCGATAGCCGCCGGATTTTCAATAGAAAGGATCGAAGGCCACCTCTATCCGCCGTTGGACCAAGACGCCAGGGGGCTCCTTCCCATCGTGCGCGTCATGCCCAACACCCCCGCCTTGGTAATGGCCGGCATTGCGGGGATGAGTGGCAACGCCTTTGCCACCCCCACTGAACGCCAAGATGCCCGGACTATCCTGGAAGCGGTAGGCAGGGTCATTGAATTCGAAGAAAAGGCCCTCCATGCGGTAACCGCCATCAGCGGCTCAGGCCCGGCGTACATATTTTATTTCGTGGAAGCCTTTGTTGAAACAGGAATGAAACTCGGGCTCCGGCCGTCTCAGGCCCTGACGCTGACCTTGGAAACCATGAAAGGGGCAGCCAAACTGTTGCAAGAGACCCAAGAGGCACCGGCGGAATTAAGAAAGAAGGTAACATCCAAGGGGGGCACGACGGAGGCGGCACTCAAGGTTTTGGAACAGCACCAGGTCAAGGAACACCTGAAAGATGCCATTCATGCCGCGGCCGAAAGATCTGTCGCACTCAGCCGCATGGAGTAGATGCATCGCCCGCAAAGAGGCTGTGTACTCAAGGCAACTCCGGAAGCGGTGGGTTTTGTCTAAAGACACCTGTGCCGTCGAAGCTTCCAGCGAAGTCGTAAGGCCGCACAAGGGTTTTCATTTTGGCAAAACCCGAGGCTGTCGGAAAATGTTCAGATGCAAGGCATTCCGAAATTCCGAGGAATGAGGCGTACGTCCGTACGCCGCAGTGACGAGGAGTGAGGATAACGCCGCAGATGGACGTTTTCCGACCGCCTCAGGTGAGGAATTTGAATCTAGACCAAGCCGTCGAAACCCCGGCAGACCCAAAACCGGTTAAAACATTCGTACCGTTTTGGAGTTTGCCGTCTTTCATCGCACAGGCCATGGCCAACGGTACGGATGCAGAAACCGTATTACCGAAGCGCTTATGGGTATTGTATCCTTTTGTGTCTCCCAGCTTGCACGATTCAATCACCTTCTGGCTCATGGCATCACTGGCGGCGTGGCTGAATATAATCTCGTGCTTAAACTCATTCAGCGTCGCATCCTCGCGATAGTGCTTGCACAGTCTGGCAAAGACAAACCGAAAAAGCTTTTCCCCGTAGGAAAAGAATGTGAGCGGTTGAAGCTCCTTGCGTAATTCCCCGTCACTGTACTCACTGAAATGGGGCAAAGGGATTTTACACAAATTATGGCGGTCTCCCCAGGTCTTAAATGAGGTATAATATTCGTCATCTTCTTCGGAATCAGTGACAATCGTGGCGGTCGCAGCTTCCCCTATCGTAAAGGTGGGAAAATTAAATTCGATGTCCTTGAGGGACTTGAACTCAAAGTTGGCATATTCCCGAAAATTAAACTCACAGTTCAAGACCATGATATTTTTGTACATGCCGCTTTTGATGAACGAATGCGCCACGTGGATCGCCCGTAACCAGCTCGCACAGGCATCCAGGATGTCAAAGCAGGTCGCCCGTTTGAGTTTCAATCTTTCCTGAAAGACATTGGCGGTCGCCGGTTCGATATAGCCCCGCCCGACTCCCACATAGATGAGCAAATCGATGTCTTTGGAAGACATTCCTGCGGACTCCAGCGCCTTCTTTCCGGCATCGATACCGAACTGAATCGCCTTTTCGTTCTTTGCTCGATGGTATCGAATTGAAGTCACCGATTTTTTGAACAATTCATCCAGCTTAAATTCCAACAGATTCAGAGCCTTTGCGGTCAGGTAATCCTTACTTCTGGCAACAATTTCCTGGATGATCTCGGTGTTGGTAACCCGTTTGCTCGGAATGGCGTATTCTACAGCACAGTATCTCATGACTCGGATCCTTTACGTGAGAACTTGCAGACTAATGTCCACCGCTTTTGCGGAGTGGGTCAAGGCACCTACGGAAATGATATCGACTCCCGTATCGGCCAGTTCGGCAACCGAATCCAAGGTCACGCCTCCCGACACTTCCACCGGTACCCGACCGTCTATAAATGTGACAGCTTTGATTATCTCAGCTGTCTTCATGTTGTCAAGCATAATAATGTCAACCTTGCTGGCCATGGCCTCCTGAAGTTCCTCAAAATTCGAAACCTCCACTTCTATGGCCAGTAGATGCCCCTTCCTGCGCCGGGCCAAATCCACCGCCTGTCCAATTCCCCCGCAGGCCCGGATATGATTGTCCTTAATCAGTATGCCGTCATACAAACCAAATCGATGATTATTACCCCCGCCCATGCGGACTGCATATTTTTCCAGTCTGCGCCAACCGGGAGTCGTTTTTCGCGTGTCGGTAATGCGAACCGGTCTTCCCTCAACGGATTGCACAAATCGCCGCGTATGGGTGGCGATGCCCGATAGTCGCTGCAAAAAATTCAGTGCCGTTCGTTCACCGGTGAGAATCGCTTGAAGGTTCCCCGCCACCTCAAAGAGAACCGCCCCTTTGTCCAGCCAATCGCCGTCGTAAAAAACAGACGCAAAAGACAACCCGGAATCCAGCGCGGTAAAAACCCGTTGGGAAGTCATTAAACCGGCCAACACCAAAGGCTCCTTGGCCACAATGGCCGCTTTTCCCTGAATATCTGCAGCCAGCAGACCTTCCGTCGTTACGTCCCCTGAGCCCACATCTTCTTCTAAAGCAAGACGAATGAGTCGGTCTTCGTCAAACACGAACCCTCTCCTTTTTACGTCTCCGAGTCAAATCCGCACGCCCCCACCCACGCTTACGCGCCGGCCGCAAGCGCTTCTACCGTTTTTAGATGTTTTTCCAGTTTGGCCTTTTTCTCAACGAATTGATCTTTCTTGGTCCGAACGCCCGCTACGACATCGGACGGGGCCTTAGCCAAAAATGAAGTATTGCCCAGTTTCTTTTCCAGACCGGTCAGCTCCTTGTCGATTTTGAGAATTTCCTTTTTCAGCCGATCTTCCTCTGCCTTAAAATCGATGATGTCTTTTAAGGACACGAATATGGTGGTGTCTCCCCAAACCGATGTCGCCGAAGACGGAGGACGTTTCCCCGGGGCCGTCACCTCCAGACTTTCGAGTTTGGCCAAGCGAATAATCATCGATCGATGCCTCTCAAGGACCTGTCTGACGTGTTGTTCCGGAGACTGAATGATCGCATCGACAGCCCGAGCCGGGGGTACATTCATCTCTCCTCGAATATTACGTATACCGCCGGTAACCCCCATGACCAGGTCCATCTCGTTTTCTGCCTCGGCATCATGACATCGAGGGGCACTTCCGGGGAATTCGGCCCGCATGATGGAGCCCTCCACCCCGGGCAGTTTGGACCAGATCTCTTCGGTTACAAAAGGAATGAAAGGATGTAGCAACCGCAAAACCGCATTCAAGGTCGACCACAAGGTAAATCGGGTCGCCTCGACGCCTTCCAGGTTATTGGCCTCGTCATAAAGAACCGGTTTAATAATCTCTAGATACCAGTCACAAAACTCATGCCACACAAATTGGTAGAGGGCACTGGCCGCTTCGTTGAACTTATACTCATCAAGTGACCGTCGCACCGTCTCCGTAACCGTGTTCAGCCTTGAAACGATCCAGCGATCCGCCACCGAAGGGGCTTCAGCCTGACCGCCGCTGTCATCTCGAGGATTAAAATCCCCCAGATGCATAAGAGAAAAGCGAGAAGCATTCCACAGCTTGTTGATAAAATGACGATATCCCTCGATGCGGTCTTCCGATAGCTTGATATCCCGTCCCTGAGCGGCGAAGGCGGCCAATGTGTACCGGAAGGCATCGGCACCATACTTGTCGATTACATGCAGAGGGTCGATGACATTTCCCTTCGACTTACTCATCTTTTTCCCCTCGGCGTCCCGGACCAAGGCATGAATGTATACGTCCTTAAACGGAACCGCCCCCATGAAATGGAGGCCCATCATCATCATCCGGGCAACCCAGAAGAAAAGGATATCGAATCCGGTGACCAGAACCGACGTGGGATAAAACGTCTTTAGGGTGGCTGTCTTTTCGGGCCACCCCATGGTGGAAAAAGGCCACAGGGCTGAACTGAACCAGGTGTCCAACACATCAGGCTCCTGAGAAAGACCTGCACCACCGCAAGCGCTACACTGTGTGGGTGCCTCAAGTGCTACCATGGTGTGACCACAGTCATCACATGTCCAGGCGGGGATGCGATGGCCCCACCAAATTTGCCGTGATATGCACCAGTCCCGAATGTTATTCATCCAGTCGTAATAGGTCCTCGTCCACATATCCGGTATGATTCGGGTATCTCCCCGCTCCACCGCTGCGATTGCCTTGTCGGCCAGCGGCTTCACCTTGACAAACCACTGTTTGGACAAATACGGTTCCACCGTGGTCCGACATCGATAGCAGTGCCCCACGCTGTGCTGATAGGGCTCTATTTTTTCCAGCAAGCCTTGCTCCCGCAAGGATTCAATGATCTTTTCCCGACACGCGAAGCGGTCTTCCCCTTGAAAAGGACCCGCATTCTCATTCATCCGACCGTCACTTCCGATCACCTTAATGGCATCCAGCTGATGGGACTTGCCGATCTCGAAGTCATTGGGATCATGGGCCGGCGTGATTTTCAACGCACCCGTTCCGAAACGCGTATCCACATACGTGTCAAAGATTATGGGGATCTTTCGATTCATCACGGGAAGGACAACCTTTGTCCCCTCTTCCAGGCTGTAACGCTCGTCCTCGGGATTAACCGCCACCGCCGTATCCCCAAGCATGGTTTCCGGCCGAGTGGTCGCCACGATTACCCCACCGGTTCCATTTTCAAAGGGATATCTCACATAATAAAGATGTCCGTTGTGATCTTCATGCTCCACTTCCAGATCCGACAAGGCCGTCAGACAGCGGGGACACCAGTTGATGATATGATTACCCCGATATATCAGTCCCTCTTCATAGAGATTTACAAATACGGTCCTGACCGCCGTGGAAAGGCCTTGGTCCATGGTAAAGCGTTCTCGATCCCAGTCGCAAGAAGCCCCCAGGCGCTTGAGTTGTTGAATGATCAGGCCCCCATATTGTTCCCGCCACTGCCAGACCCGTTTAATGAATTCTTCGCGACCCAGCTCATGTCTGGACGTACCCTCGTCGGCCAACCCTTTTTCCACTACATTTTGGGTGGCGATGCCGGCATGGTCCGTACCCGGCATCCACAGCACGTTATAACCTTGAAGTCGACGATACCGACAGAGGATGTCTTGTATGGTATTATTGTGGGCATGGCCCATGTGAAGGACTCCGGTCACATTCGGGGGCGGAATCACAATAGAAAATGGCCTTTTATCACTCCGGTCTTCGGCGGCAAACAGTTTCTCCTGCTGCCAATAGGCGTACCAACGTTTTTCCACCGCGCCGGGCTCATACCCTTTATCCAACTCATCAACACTCATCCACACCTCCTGCTACAGCGCATTCCATATATAATAGATCGGGGACTTCCGACGGCACTTTCACCCAGCCCGCCTTGCTCTCTGGAGCCACCTGCCCCCCGCCGACACTTGCAGTGTAATACCAGCACTCTACAAAATGGAAAACCCTAAAGTATGTTCGGATGAAAAAACCGTAAAAAATCACACCTACGGCTCGAGTATGAGTAGAAAGGGCACGCACAGGAATGACGCTGGAAGTCGGACCATAGTCAAGCCCAGAGTGGAACTAAGGGCTCGCGCAAAACGAAATGACTGAGTACAACCAGCGTCGCAGCAAACTATTTCGAAGGCCATTCAGACGAAGCATCAGCAAAAGATGGGCTGAGCTGAAATGCCACATTGGGACATACTTCTTGCGTAAAGCCCTAACGGTAGGGTTCAAGGTGGTCGGTTTCCGGTTTACCTCGAACATCTATTCTGTACATCGATAATCAAAGTGCATTCTTGATCTTTTCTATTTCCTTGCGAATAGCCGTTTCGGCAACTTCCAGCAATATTCGATCCGCCTTTTCTTCAATCGCCTCCCTTACCACTTGCGTTACCATCGATTCCAGTTTTTCGTCGGACAATCGCTCTGTCACGGCGGAACGAACGGCTTCTAAACCTTCTTGGTCATCCGATCGTAAAGATTCCGCTTGCCGGGCCGGTATATCCGTTTCTTCCGGAAGATCACCGCCGGACATTTCCGTTTGTTCATCGACCGTCTCCACACCCTCGAGGGGTGCGGTAACCACATCCTCTTCCAGCGCTAAAGACTCACTCAACTCGTTTTCGGTATCCGACAAGTCACCCGTATCGATTGAGGCTTCCTCTGTTTCAAGGCCGGCGTCCGTCGCCGAGGTCTCTTGCCCGGCACCCTCCTCAAAAATAACGGGCTCAGATTCATCGCCCGCCGATTCCTCCTCGAATTCCTCCTCCATGAGGCCGGAAAGGTCTAAAGGTTCCTCTTCTTCGCTTTCTTCACTCTCCGCCTCTGCAACATCCACCAACTCCACTATTTCGTCTTCTTCCTCCAGAGCAGCCATATCCAAAGAAATAGCGTCGTCGTCCTCGTCAAATAAGCTTAGTTCTTGAGCACCTGCCGATTCCTCGTCGGCGACTTCCGTGAGGTCTATGATCTCTTCCCCTTCGACGGGTTCCTCTTCACTACCTGCGTTCCTAACATCTTCGTTCATAATTATCCCCTTTTCAAATAGTCCAAAAAAGACAAGAGTTATTGATTTTTCTATAAAAATAGCACAATGTAATTTTTTGTGTCAAGTTTGATCAAATCGTAAAAGTCCGATTTTAGATGGCTAAGTAAAAAGTTCAAGATCCCCGATAGCGGGATTTCCGCTTCGCTACAACAAGGCGCCGCAAATCCCGAGGAATGAGACGTACTTAGCGTACGCCGCAGTGACGAGGGATGCAGCGCAACGCAGATATTGGACTTTTTACGACGCCATCAAGTTTTTTGCATCTTGCCAAAAAAAAAATTTACATTGTAATTCCTTTTAGTTAAGCTCCTTCCTACAATTCATCTGATTATCGTACGCCGCAGTGATTCAGGGAAGATATTGGACTTTTCGACGCCATCAATTTTGCGGGAAATAATCTCCTCAAGCCCATGAGACGCTTTTTTATCGAGCCCGATCAGCTGGATTCAGCCAGCGCGGTTATTGAGGGCACCGACGCCCGCCATATCCGCACCGTCCTCAGATCAAAACCGGGGGACGAGATTTTCCTGTTTGACGGACGGGGTACCGACTATCGCGGCCGAATCTTGGAAGTCACCGCCCACGGGATTTATTTGCAAGTACTGGACCAATTCCCCTCGGCAGCCGAATCCCCCATTCATATCACCATCGGACAGGCCCTGATCCGAACTCAAAAGATGGACCGCTTCGTCAGACAGTTTACCGAACTGGGAGCAAACGCCTTCGTGCCTTTTTGGGCGAAGCGCAGCACCGTCAAGCCTGATGCGGACCGGTGCCAAACGAAACGACATCGCTGGGAAAAGATTGCTGCGGAATCCTTGAAGCAGTGCGGCAGGTCACGGGTTCCCGATATCCGACCGGTACAGTCCTTTCAAGATATGCTTTCTTCCTGCGGCAACCACGACTTACATCTCATCTTTCACAACAATAGGGACGCCCGCTCCCTGGCTTACCTAGCGGAAAAGTTGAAAACCCCTCGCCGGATATTGGCGTTGGTCGGGCCGGAAGGGGGATTTACTGCCGAAGAAGTAGTCCTGGCCAAGGAAAAGGGATTTATGGTTTGTCATATGGGTCCGCGCCTTCTAAAATCGGACACTGCAGGTGTTGCGGCCCTCGCCCTCATTCAACATCGTTTCGGTGACTTGGCCAACTCAAAAATAGCTTGACAACCTACAGGCATTTTAATAACTTGACTCTTTTAAAATCATCGGCCGAGGTAGCTCAGACGGTAGAGCAGTGGACTGAAAATCCTCGTGTCCCCAGTTCGATTCTGGGCCTCGGCACCAAGAAATAAGGGGATTTGGCCGATATTGGCTGAGTCCCTTTTTTATTGGTAACAACACGCTTATTTCTTCTTGTTTGATTTTTGGGTACATAAGGTACTTCAGCGATTTTGTGGAATCATACTGCGGGAAGTGATCTCTTATTGGGTGTCGTAGTGCTTCAGGAGATCCAGCATTGTCACGTCTCCAATAATCGTGTTCTCCTCATCGAGCACGGGAATTTCTTTGATGGCGGCCTTGATCATTCGCTTGATTACTTTTTCAACCTCCTCTTCCGCTGTGGCATAGATTAGCCCGGTGTTCATGATGTGCTCCGCGGTTTCGGCAGTAATCATAGGTATTACGAATCGCGCATGAACGGACGGCTCAAAGCTACTGGAAAACAGGTGCCGGATCAACGCGCCCAACGAAATAATTCCTCTACACTTTTGTTCGTCGTCCACCACATACATTAAGCGCGTATGGGGATAATTTAACATCTTTTCCAACACTTCCCGGATGGTATCATCTTCCTTGACCAGCGGGAGTTCCCTGCTTCCAATGATTTCCAGAATTTCTTTGATCTTCATGGACTATTCCTTAATGCCCTCACCGGCACGCTTTAGGGCGAACTTAACCAAAGGAGGAGCGACTATCTCACTGATAATGACGGCCCCCAATACTGCATTGACCATGATCTCAAATAGGTCCGGCGGCATGAAGGGCTCAGCCATGAACACCAGACCCAAGGTAACCCCGGCGGTGGGCAGCAGGCAGTATCCCAGATATTTCTTGACCACGACCGGAGCATGAGAAAGTGCCGCCCCAAATCTTGTCCCGATAAATTTCCCAATGAAGCGACAGCCGACGATCATGAATGCCAAAGAACCGACCAACTTAAACACCCGTAAACGGAAAACCCGCTGGCCTCCGTTATCGTGCGGACGATGCTGCCGGCGAAGGCGTACAAGATTACGGCCACGGCATCGTCCAAGGCCACGACACCCAACAGCGTCATGGTCAGGGGACCCTTGGACCTATATTCGTGTACAATGGCTAAAATCGCAGCGGGCGCCGTCGCTGCGGATACCGCCGCAATGATTAGCGCCAGTGGCAGATAAAACGCCGTGAAAGCGCCAACGCCCGCGCCCGGTCCCACGACGTATGGACTGAGAATACCAATCAGCAAGAAGGTTACAAGAAACGCACTCAGGGCTTCGCTCCCATAGGCATGATTCCCGATACAGACGGACTCAACAAAATTCCGGCAATAATATATCCGGTCACCCGGGGGAACCTGAACCGATTGGCCAACCGGCCTCCAAAATACCCGCATATAAACAGGACTCCTAACGCCTCTAACGGTCCGAATTCAAAATAATTCATTTGTCTTTCTTCTTGCCCGGTTAGGCAGGCGACAACTGCGCATCAACGACCCCCAAGATGGTCATATCTTCAATCCATGGTACAAGACCAACTTCAGCGGGCACCGTTCGAACAGCGTGCCAGCCATAGACACCTGGGGAAGATCCCATGTCGGCGCTGGACACTTTGTCCCAGGTGAGGATAGGCTATCGCCTTGTCCCCGGAAACGGCATGTGATATGACACGGCACATTCATCGGAAAGAGAATCAATATGTTCGGCTTACAAGAAATCCTGATTATTGTGGGGGTAATTCTCGGTTTGATTTTCATTCCGCGAATGACCGCCCGGAATCAGCCGGATCGTCCGTCTTCACCGAAGTTCAGGCTCTCCGGAAAGGCTCGGGGAGCCATCGTGGTTTCACTTATTTACCTGGCTCTTGCCACCGCCTATTTTCAGCCGTGGCGCGGTCATCTGCTCACGTTCACCTATGCCGGCCTGGGGCCGGTAATTCTTGGATGGCTGCTATACTGGGTCTTCATCGGATTCAAAAAAGAGTAGAGAGTCATTCTTCAGCTCGAAATCCGGAAGGCGGACTTACGCGCCGGCTTCGGGTGCTTCCAACGCCTCGAAACCTGCCACGATGTCCAACAGCTCTTCGGTAATGCTCATTTGCCGCCGTTGATGAAAGGCGGCATACAATTCGGAAAGTCTATCCTCGATATTCCGCTCCGCACCTTGCATGGCCGCGAGCCGACTGGCGTTTTCGCTGGCCAAAGATTCAGCCAGGGCGCGAAAAAGCGAAACAAAAAGATACTCTCGCACCAGGGCGGAAAAAAGAACATCCGGGTTCATTGTAAAGAAAGGCAAGGCCTTGGTGGGCCATTTTCTTTCACCGAGTCCGGAAAGCCAATGCTGGTCGATTGGAAGGAGGTCAACCGCTCGGGGGCGATAGGATCCACCTGAAAGCTGTTCGCTGTGAAAGATATGCACCCGATCCACCAGGTGCTCCGTTGTCCAGGTTTCTATACTCGTTATGAGTTCCTGGACCACCGGCGTTATGGCCGTTACGGAACCGGGCACGTTCAGGTACCGGTCCAGCGGATAGTCGGTTCGTTCCACTAAGGGTAGAATACGGGTACCCACCACAATCAACCGGTGCTCCTCCGAATCCGCACCCCCTTCTGCCATTCGTTGGAGCGCATGGGAAGCTACCTGCTCGTTCAGGGACCCACACATCCCCTGGTCACTACCAAAAATAACGGCCCCGATGCGGCGGGCCGGCGCCCGCCTGGTACTGAGGCTGAAACGCAGGCGTCCGCGAAGAAGCGCTTGAAGCCCCATTTCCACGGTCACGTTGTAGGTCTTCAGGGCATCGGCAGCCTGCTCGTACTGGCGAATGCTGACTGCGGCCAGAGACTTCATGGTTGTAACGACCGATTGAAGATCCTGAGTACTCTGGATCTTGCGCTGCATCTCTTGGAGCGTGTGCATAAGCGTTACTCAGAAAAGTTCTCAACGACACGTTCGATTACCTTAACAATTCGATCCAGCTGTTCGCCTTCCAGTTTATCTCCTTGCTCGATCGCATCGCATATTTCCGGAAGCTCCCCGGTCACCCGATGTCGGATCTCCTTCTCCACACGGAGAACTTCGTCGACGGCGACTTCATCCAATAATCCTCGGTTCACAGCCACCAGAGCGGCAATCTGTTCGGCGACCCGCATGGAATCGTGCTGAGCCTGCTTAAGAACCTCCCGCACCCGACGCCCCCGCTCCAGTTTTTGTTTGGTCTTTTCATCCAAGCGAGTGCCAAAGCGGGAAAAGGATTCCAATTCCTCGAACTGAGAATAAGATAACCGCAAATCGCCGGCCACTGCCCGATATGCAGCCAACTGGGTCTTTCCTCCTACTCGCGAAACCGATCTCCCCACGTCCACAGCCGGTAAAACCCCTTTTTGAAAAAGATCTGGAGACAGATATATCTGGCCATCGGTAATAGAAATCAGATTTGTCGGTATATAGGCCGATATATTCTGCGCTTCCGTCTCAACGATCGGCAAAGCAGTCAATGACCCGCCGCCGAGCCGCTTGCGCAAATGGGTGGCACGCTCCAGAAGGCGGGAGTGAACATAGAAAATGTCTCCCGGAAAGGCTTCCCGCCCCGGAGGTCTGCGAAGCAACAAGGAAAGCTCTCGATAGGCCCGGGCGTGACGAGTCAAATCATCAAGTACAACGAGCACGTCCCTGCCTTTCGCCATAAAGTACTCGCCGATAGAGGTGGCCGCGTAAGGCGCAATGAACTGCATCCCCGGCGGATCGTCTTCCGTAGTCACCATGGTGATCGTGTAGTCCATGCAATCGTTTTCTCTGAACTCCGCGATAACTTTGGCCATGGCGGAACCACCTTTCCCGATGCCACAATAGATACACACAACATCCGCGTTCTTCTGGTTGATAATCGTATCGACTGCAATCGTGGTCTTGCCGGTCTGGCGATCCCCAACAATAAGTTCTCTTTGCCCCCTGCCGATGGGGATGAGCGCGTCGATCAGCTTCAAGCCGGTCTGAAGGGGAACCGTCACAGGCGCCCTGTCCATAATTGCCGGCGCCGGTTGCTCAACCGGTCGGTTTTGACCGCTGTGAATAGGTGCTTCGCCGCTTAGCGGCCCGGCCGTGGCATCCACTACCCGTCCCAGCAGGCCCTCTCCCACAGGAACCTCCAGAATACGGTCGGTACGTTCGATGTCATCCCCGGAGCCCAACCCCTCACTACTACACAATAAAACAATCCCGGTTTCTTTTTTGTCCGCATTAAAGGCCAAGCCGAGTCGACCACCGGGAAACCGAAGTATTTCTTCCGCTTTCACACCCGCCAGACCGGTGGCCCGGACAATGCCGTATCCAACATATTTAATGGTTCCGACCTCAACGGCCTTCAGCTCGGCCTGATGTTCGTTCAAAACCCGGTCTAAGACGGAAGACACGTCTTCCAATACTCGCGAAAACTCATGGTCCGATCTGTCGGGGGTCGTTTTTGCCATCGACTATTCCAATCCGTTCCTTAAAACGCCGCCGTAAGAACGCTCACGCCGGTTTCGACTCATGGGACTCTTTTTCTAAGGCCTCCCTGGTACTATTTTCCAGACTGCGCAAATAATTCGACAGGCTCCAAGCCAGCTTACGCCCTCGTGTGGTGAGTTCAATGCCGAAAACAAGGTCGGAGTCGGTCCGATACTGAGTCTTCACTTGGTCGCTGAATGCTTCTTTAGCCGCCTGGTCGATTTGCTCCTTGGCCGTTTCGGATAACGCGCTGCTACTCGATATCGTTATCTCATTTCCCGCCTCTCGAATAGCGGATGCCATCGCATCCTTTTCTGCCGGGTCCATCCACTTTAATTGTTCTAAGAAAGCATTACTCGCTTGCTCATCTACATCGACCCCGGCCAGATCGCTCAGGGCCCTTCTGCAAATGGCAAAAACCTGATTCTGCACC
This sequence comes from uncultured Desulfobacterales bacterium, assembly GCA_964440795.1. GTDB lineage: Bacteria > Desulfobacterota > Desulfobacteria > Desulfobacterales. The sequence continues at coordinate 26,946 of CAYTTQ010000014.1, forward strand.
GTCCGTTTTAGGTCCCTGGCCACTGAATCCTTTTGCCTTTGAAGGGCATCCCGCCATTGCTTCTCTTGTGCGTCCACCTCCTTGCGGGCCTTTTCCAGAAGTTGCTTCCGCCGCTTCTCCGCATCTTCTTTTGCCTGAGTCAACACCTCTTGCCGTCGATCCTCCAATTCCTTTTTCTCGGCCTCCAGGTCTTGACCCCGCTTTTCAGCTTCTTCTTTCTTCCGATCCGCGGATTCCAACCGTTCACGTATCTTTCGCTCTCGCTCATCCATAGCCGAAACAATTCGGTCATAGAGAAAATACTTGAGCAGGGCAACCAAAACCAAGAAGTTGACGATCTGGGCGCCAATGGTAAACCAATTGATGAGCACGACCTAGCCTCCTACACTTGAAACCACATGATCCCAGAAGGGGTTGGCAAACAAGAGAATCATGGAAACGACAAAGCAGTAAATGGCTGTAGATTCTATCATGGCCAAACCGACAAACAGTGTTCGAGTAATGGTATTCCGCTCATCAGGTTGTTGGGCTATGGCACTCAGCGCCTGGGCCACCGCCCGACCTTCCCCCAGTGCCGGACCAATGGCACCGATACCGATGGTAAGCCCGGCTGTAATCACCGACGCCATACCGATCAACGAAAGGCTATCCATGTGCTTCTCCTTTCTCTTTTGATGGCGTCGTAAAAAGTCCAATATCTGCGTTGCGCTTCATCCTTTGTCACTGCGACGTACGCTAAGTACGTCTCATTCCTCACGATTTGCGGCGCCTTGATCTTGATCTTTTTACTTAGCCATCTGAAAGTCGACTTTTTACGATTCTTTCTCTTTTGACGTTTCATGTTTTTCTCGTTCAAGTTTTCGCCTCACGCGCGTAGCGGAGGCAATGTAGACCATTGCCAACACGGCGAAGATGTAAGCTTGAATCACCCCGGTGAGCAATCCCAGCACATGCATGAGCACCGGAAACAATACGGGTGCAATCGCAAGGAGAATCGCGATAATCTTGGCACCGCTCATCATATTGCCGAAAAGCCGAACGGCCAGGGCAAGCGTTCGGGATAACTCGCCCATCACATTGAAAGGCAACATAAAGGCCGTCGGTTTGACATAAAGGGTCAAATACCCTTTGAGCCCCCGGCTTGCAATCCCATAAATGGGAACAGCCACGAACACGCATATCGCCAACGCCGCCGTTGCAGATAGTGAAGCGGTGGGGGATTCAAATCCGGGGATGATACTCAAAATATTGGAAACGAGAATGTATAGAAACAACGTCCCCACAAAGGCGAGATATCCACCCGGTTGTTCATGGCTGATTTCGCCGATCTCCTTTTGCATCCCGGACACGACAATCTCTAAAAGATTCTGCCAGCGAGATATTCGCACCCCGGAAGAGAGGCGCCGCGTAATCAACCAAGAACCCAAAATCAGGAGTGCCATGACCAGCCACGTATACACTATGGTGGCATTGAGCACCGCCGGTCCCCACTCCCAGTAAATAACTTGGTCCGGACTGATATCTTTGATGCCCATATACCTTCTCCTAAAGGCCCTCTGCCTGTCGCAGACCCAGCCACCGGACCATAACAGTGCGAACCACGAGGAAGCCACCCAAGCTCATCACGACCGGTTCCCATCTGCCACCGGTGATCCAATAGAAAGCCATAACACTCAAACCACCTCGAACCAGGAAGCTGCCCAGGGCCCACAACCAAGGATATCGGCGGCTCGGCAGCTGCCTTACCGTCCACCAAAGGCCCCCAAAATAGAAGAGTCCGACACCGACGCCGCCCATCAATGCCCACGGCAACTCTATGATCGCCACATGGCCCACCCTGCTTCCCTCCACCCATTTCCGAGCCGCCGATTTCCGAGATCCCCTGTAGACCATAAGGATTCGGACGGCTCGGGTCTATTCCCGTCGACTCTCCCGTTTGACCCAAAACCAGGCATTCAAACAGCCCACGATCACTCCGATAAAGAGACACATCAGGGTCCATGAATACCGGCTGGGCCATCTGGTGTCGATCCAAACACCGATAGCCACCCCGAGGAGCGTGGGCAGCGCCACAGACCAGCCGACAAGTCCGAACATCCCCAGGCCGAACCAGACATCCCGGTCTTTGTGTCGCTCGGCCTTCAACTTGCGCTTTTCTTTCGCTCCCACCTCTTCACGGAACCGATCGGAAGGCTTCTTTTTCTCGTCAGGTTTTTCAGCCATGTTCCTGAAACTCCAAAAAGCGGCGCACAAAACCGGCCTCGATTCTGGCCGTTGCGGAACGGGTCATCTTCTCCCGCTCGTCCATTACTTCGAATTGCTCCTCTATGGTCTTTCTAAGTTCCCCCAAATCCGGTCCCCGAACCGCATTTCTTACCGACACATACACCTCTTGAGCGACCTTAACCAATATGCCCTCGTCGACACCCAGATAGGTTTCGCCCTCCTGTGTCTCAAAAGCGAAAACACCGGGAACCAACGCCGACACAAAATCAACATGGTGTTCCAAGAGACAAAAATAACCGTTTCCGGCCTCCGCAACCACTTTGAGGACCTCTTCGTCAACGAAAACCTCCGTGGGAAGTAAAATCTTAAGCCTCATCAATCGACCCCTTCCCTCTGCTCAATATCACTCCTTTTCGATCTCCTCCACGCTTCCAATCATATAGAAGGCGTCCTCCGAATAATCCGCATAGGCATCCCGCAAAATCTTGTCACACCCGCTCACCGCATCTTCCACCGACACCAACTTTCCGGAATGTCCGGTAAACTGTTCGGTCACGAAAAACGGTTGAGTCAAAAACCGTTCCAACTGCCGGGCACGCCGAACCGTACGCCGGTCTTCCTGAGAGAGTTCTTCCATGCCCAACATGGCGATAATGTCCTTAAGCTCCTCGTAATTGGCCAGCGTTCGGCGCAGTTCCTGGCCCACCCGATAGTGTTTTTCCCCTACGACCTGAGGCATGGACATCTTGGATGCCGATTGAAGTGGATCGATGGCCGGATATATTCCCTCGCTCGCTTTTTTCCGAGACAAGACAATAGAAGCGGAAAGATGGCCGAACGTGTGCACGGCGGCCGGATCCGTAAAATCGTCGGCCGGCACATAGACGGCCTGTACGGAAGTGATTGCACCGCTGGAGGTGTTACAAATTCGCTCCTCCAGCTCAGCCAGTTCCGTACCCAATGTCGGCTGGTACCCAAGCCTGGAGGGAAGTTGACCCATAAGGCCCGAAACTTCCATTCCGGCCTGAATAAAACGAAAGATATTGTCGATCAGGAGCAGCACGTCCTGTCTGGCATCATCTCTAAAGAACTCCGCCATCGTCAATGCCGCGTGCCCCACTCGGAACCTGGCGCCCGGGGGTTCATTCATTTGACCGAACATCATGACCGTATTGTCCGAAACACCGGCATCCTTCATCTCGCGATATAATTCTTCACCTTCTCGACTTCTCTCACCGATACCACAAAATAGGCTCACCCCTTCGTGCTGTCCAACCATGTTGTTGATCATTTCCATGATCAATACGGTCTTACCTACCCCGGCACCGCCAAAGAGTCCCGCTTTACCCCCGCGCTCCATAGGGGCAAGTACGTCGATGGCTTTAATTCCAGTGGTAAATATCTCCGATGTCGTCGACTGTTGATTTAACGGAACAGGGTCTTGCTGGATGGATCGCCACTCCCCGCCCGTGAGCGGATCTCCGTTGTCGATCGTTGAACCGAAGAGATTAAACGCCCGGCCCAACACCCGTTTACCTACCGGCACTTGAATAGATCGGCCCGTGTCTTTTACCCCGGATCCCAACGCCAGACCTTGAGTCGAGGTCATGGCAATGCCTCGGACGGTCTGTGAATCAAGGTGAGTCGTCACCTCGAAGACTATGGATTGGTCCTCCCCCGCCCGCAACTCATTGTAAAGTGGCGGCAATCCGTGAGGAAAGGCCGCATCGATTACACTTCCCCGCACGGAAACCACCGTGCCGGTCAAATGATCCGTCGATGGCTTATTTGTCTTGTTATCCTCCATCTAACCCATCCGGCTGCTCCATCCGTGGCTCCATCCCTGGAATCCCCTTACCCAGAAAGTCCAAGTTCTTGCCACAACAAGGCCAAATCCCGGGCTTTGAACTTTGCAGACACCTGCATTTGGTCAAAGCGGTGAAAAGACTACTATTGCCTTCTACCAGTGTCTGAAAGTCAATCCAATACGTAGAATCATGTATTTACCTCGTTTTGGGTTACCCTTTTGCAGGTCGATCTCCTTACCGGTCCTTTTCCGGCAGGGGCACAACCCACGAACTAGGCCAGCACTTCCGTCGCGACGGACTCCGGTCCGGCATGTTTTCGACGCATCTACATATACTGGATTTGACCTATTCAAAACCGGGAATCCGCCAGGTAAAGTATAGTTGTCGATTAACGAGGAAACACACGTACCATAGCGATTGCGTCTCACAGGCTGTCGGGTACTGCTCGACTCCCTGAAGTCAAGAGAAAGAAGACAAGAGAAACGGAGGTCATATGAACGTTCCACTGGAAATCACCTTTCGAGGGATAGAAAACACGCCGGATATCGATGCCCTTATCCGGAATAAAGCAGCCAAACTCGACCGGAAGTGCGATCACATAACGAGTTGTCGCATCGCCGTAGAGGTGCCCCAAAAACATCAAAACCGGGGCAATCCGTTTCGGGTGCGCATTCAATTACGGGTGCCCCCCGGCCACGAATTGGTGGTGAAGAAAGAATCCAGCCAAGGGGACTTGCATGATCCCCTATCCAAGGTAATCGCCCAGGCATTTGACTCCATGGCCAGGCAGCTTCGGGAACTGGTGGAAAAACAACAGGGGGACGTGAAACGGCACCCGGAAAACCAGACCATGGGTGTTGTGGTGACGCTTTTTCATGAAAAAGGGTACGGCTTCCTAAAGGCCTTGGACACCGGCAAAGAAATCTATTTCCATCGTAACAGCGTAAACGAAGATGCTTTTGACCGAATGGAAATTGGAACCGGCGTTCGTTACGTGGAAGTACCGGGAGACGAAGGGCCCCAAGCCAGCACGGTGGCCATTGTGGATAAGCCCGGGCATCAAACCGATCCGTCTGGTGAGGACGCGCTTGACGTGCCGCTGGGATGGGAAGGGATACAAGAAGAGTGATGAGGTAACCGATCCGGGCGGTCCCTTCTGACCGGCCGAATCGATTCCGTCACACCACTCTCTGTAGGTGGAGAGGAAATGCCGAGATGGAAAAATACGCGGATCTTCCCAACGTATATCACCAGCCCGCCATGGCCGGACAACACCGGGTCTTTCGCAACCGCGGCCATGCGGGAAAGTATTGGCTATTACGGGAAAAGAAAGCCGTGGCTGATAACCCCCAACACCAGCTTAACGTAGGCCTTCATATTCTGAAACAAACCTTTCAAAGAATACTCTCATGAAGCGGTCCCGGTCCTCGGCCATCCGTCTTCCCTCTTCGGTAAGCATCCGTTCTCTTATTCTGGAAAGCTTCAGGTGGTATTCCCGATAACCGGTATCTTCCCGCGTATACGGTTGCGTCTCCTCCGGTCGAATATCAGGGTTGTGGAGCTTGGCACCTAATTCTCCGGCAAACAGGTACGCCCTGGCAATGCCCACCGCTCCGATGGCATCCAATTTATCCGCATCGAAGAGGACTTTGGCTTCCAGGGTTGCCGGCCTGTGTCGTCCTCGAAACCGATGCGCCCGAATGCAGTGAATTATATTTTGTCTCCCCTCATCGGACATGGGATAGTCTTTTAGTACCGATTCGGCCATCTTTGCTCCCTTTTCGGCGTGACAAAGCCCGCCTTTTGCCGTTCCTTCCTTAGCCCGCCCAATGTCATGCAAATAGGCTGCGATTTTAACCACCTCCAGATCCGCACCCTCTATTCGTCCAATATGCAGACTTAAGTTACAGACCCGCCGGGTATGTTCCCAATCATGACTTCCAGAGACATCCATAAAACACCGCGCTGAAAAATCGACGATGTCATCGAGGGTGCAGGCCATGACAACGCCTCCTATCACCTTTCCCCGAATCGTGCCACCCCAAAATCCGCTATTTGCATGCGTGTAAAATATCCCCACCCGAAGGGCGGGCCATTGCCACTTGCGCCCCTTGGCCGGAGAAAAGTCCCATGCCGAACACTCACACAGGCATAGTCGACTCGTTGGGACGCGTGGCGGGGGGAATCGCTCACGAAATCAGAAATCCCTGTCCGGGATCAGTATTTATTTGAGTACCCTGGAAAAGATCTATGACAAGAAAGACAGTCATGATATTAATGGATGAATACCAATGGGGTAACCGTGAGCGAAGACGCAACGATGGTAAAAGCCAACATGATTATGAAGGAAAACCACGTTCGCGGATTACCGGTCGTAGACAAGAAACACCGCCTGGTAGGGATTATAACCGACAGAGAACAAATAAACAGTCCATAACCGACAACGCGTCAAAGCCTGGGAAATGCCGGGTGGGGAGGTGTCACATGAAAAAAAAGATTTTGATTGCCGTGGGCGACTGTAGCCATTCCAGAAGTGCCGTAAAATATGCCGCCACCCTCTCCCAACCTGCCAACGACACGACGTACACCCTGTACAACATCCAAGCGGCCATACCCGGTATCTTGTTGGAAGAAGCCCCTAAAACCCCGGAATGTGAGGCCGAGATCGAAGCCTTGGTCCGGGAACGGGATAATGCCGCAAAGTGCACGGTTGGGGAACTAAAAGATCTACTGGTTACACATGGGGTCCCCGAAGCACATATCGAGGCATGGGTCACCCCTATGGAATACGGCATGGCCAAGGACATCTTGGATCAGGCTGAAGCAGGCAATTATGACACGATTGTACTCGGCAGCAAGGGCTTGACACCGAGACGGGATGTTTTTGTGGGTACGACGGCAACAAAGGTGGTGGAGCATGCGCTGAAGACCTCTGTTTGGGTCATAGACGAGCACACCGAATCACGGGACATTTTGATCGCCATCGACGCATCGGAAAACTCACTACACGTTTTGGATCATGTCATCTCTTCCGTAGGCGCAAAGAAGGGCTTCCGGTTCGTACTGTTTCATGTCCGCCCTTACCTCAGCCACTACTATTCTCTTGAATGTGAAAGAAATAACCCCAACCTTCAAAAGCTGATTCAGGACAGGGACCGACACCGTATGGAAGACTTCCACAGGCAGGCGTTTGATCGGTTTGAAACCGCAGGCATTGCCCGTTCTCAGGTCGAGATAAAAACCAACGAACATGGGTATGACATCTCCACTGCCATCCTTGAAGAAGCAAGACGAGGCGCCTACGGTACCGTAGTCATCGGTAGGCGCGGGGAAAGAGAGGCCTTTTTTACGGGGCGCATCGCTATGCGGCTGGTCCAGAAGATGCCCAGCGCCGCCCTTTGGGTGGTCGCCTGAGTCCCAGGAGGATCCGTTTCAGTCGACAGGCAGCCGGTCCCCCCCGACACGGCCAAACCTGATCCGGAGGCAACTATGAGAGTTGGGCGGCTCAATTTACCAGTTTGTGGAATAAAACAGCTTCGGTCACAACTTTCCGGGTGGATACGCTCGGCCTGTCTAACCCTCTTTGTCGTCTTTTTGTCAACGCCGGTGACTCCTTCCGAACCCGACACCCCGCCAAGGTACGTGGGGTCAACCGCCTGCAAGCCCTGCCATAAAAATGAGTATCGCAATTTTGTGACGTATGCCAGAAAAAGCACCTCATTTCGAAGCATCGAAAGATTGAGAAAGGAACTTAAGCCGGAAGAAATTCGGGGATGTTACTATTGCCATACCACGGGTTTCGGTGAACCGGGCGGATTCATAAGTAAGGAAGAAACCCCCCATCTAAAAAACGCCGGCTGTGAGGTATGCCATGGCCCGGGCGAATTTCATGTCGAAACAGGTAACGCCGAAGATATTCAGGGGCAACTCAGCTTGAAAGATTGTGAGGCCTGCCACACTTCGGAACGGGTAAAGGCTTTTCGGTATAAGCCCCTTATTCATGGCGGGGCGCACTGACAATGGATACGTCGGCTGTGGGAGAAAGCCCATGTTCAAATTCTTGAAAAGCCGGTTGGCCAACAAGATTCTGGCCGCCTTGGTGGCAACGTTGCTACTCATCATGGGCACCGAAATCGCCGTTCGAATATATTTCGGCACCCAGGACCGCATGGACCTTATCAACACGTCAGCTCGTGAACTTGCCACCGCCACCTATGCGGGAATAAAGAGACCCATGGCCGTTGGAGACGCTGAAGCCATCAAGGCGGAACTGGCTGATATTGAAGAGACGGCAAAGGATGTGGACGTCTTCATCTGCAATTTTGATCAAGATGTCATCTATTCAACCCAACAGGACAAATTGAAAACGAAAATGGCGCAGGCCATTCACAACAAAGCGGCGCTGAGCAACTTGACGGAAATGTTGCAAACCGGGGTGGCCCGGCAGAGCCGGTTCGAAGATAGAGTCTCCGGAACTCGTTATTTTGTCCATTTCTACCCGATCTTGAATCAGGAAGACTGCCACCACTGTCACGGCTCTTCCCGGAAAGTCCTCGGCAGCATGGCCATACGCATGAGCGCTGAACCGGCCTATGACACCGTCGCCGCGCAACGAAACCGAACCATCGCCTTGACAGTGGTGGGCATCTTACTGCTGGTAACCATCATCTCTTTTATCATCACCCGGTTTGTCAGATATCCGCTGGAACACCTTTCCAGTGCGGCAAAGAGATTCGCCGAGGGTGACACTTCGGTATCCGTGGATGTAAAAACCGGTGATGAGATCGCCGTTTTTGCCAATGCATTCAACTACATGGTCGCCCGTGTGGCTTCGTCCAGTGCGGAACTGGAAAAAGAAATTCACAGAAAGAATCTGTTATTAAAAGAACGAACAAAACTCATAAAGCTTTTAGAGCGAGCCAATAAAAAGCTTAGGAAACTCGATACCATGAAGTCCACTTTTTTGGCAAACATGTCCCATGAGTTTCGAACCCCGATGAACGCAATTATCGGCTACACGGACCTACTCATCGATCAGGTGGACGGCCCGGTGAACGAAGAACAGGAAAAAAGTCTGAATAAAATCGCTACCAACTCAAAGCATCTTCTACAATTAATCAACGATATCCTGGACATTTCCAAAATCGAATCCGGAAAAGGAGAATTGCAGGTCACCGAATTAAACCCAAAGGAACTGATCGAATCCGTCATTCCCATCTTTGAACCGTTGCTTAAAGAAAAGGGGCTAACCTTTTCCTATAATATCGAGCCGGATTTAAATACCGTCTACGGAGATGAGGATATGATTAGACAGGTATTGGTTAACCTGCTGTCAAATGCCGTTCGGTTTACCCATAAAGGGGGAATCGTGGTCACTTGTCATCATTCCGAACGCGGTATCAGCCCAGGCAAAGAACCGATATTTGCCGAGATCTGCGTTGAAGACACCGGGGTCGGCATTAAGGAAGAAGACCTGGGATCGGTTTTTGACAAATTCGTTCAGGTGGATCTCACCACGGTTCGACAGCATGAAGGAACCGGCTTGGGACTGAGCATTGCCAGAGCGATGGTTGCACTTCATAAAGGGATGATCTGGGCCACGAGCGAATACGGCAAAGGAAGCCGATTCTGCTTCATGATTCCGTTGTCTAAAGCAATACTGGAAAGGCCCGAGGACCCGATTATAGAACCCAGGATGGCGGAAGCCTTGGCCGATTATTACGGGACCCCCTTGAAAACCTTTCTGAACAAACCCAAATTCGCCGGAAAACCGATACGATGCTGGCACTATGTGCGGTGCGGCCAACCGAGTTGTCCCGCCTATGGGAGCAAAGAAAACCGATGCTGGCTGATCCTGGGCACCCACTGTCTGGGGATGAAGATCGCCAGCTATCCGGAAAAGGTCGATTGTTGCAAAGGATGTGAGCTTATCGAAAAAGTCATCTTGGAATCGGAAAGCACGCAACAGTGATATCGTATCTCCCGATAATCAAGGATACCAGCCATGACGAACAGTGCAAAAGCCGTTATCGTCCTCGTCGTAGATGACAATCAGGACAGTAGAGAGTTGTTGGTAAAGGTACTGACCATGAATGGATATGAGACCATTGAAGCCGTTGACGGCGAAGACGCCATAAACAAGGCGACTTCGGAAGCGCCGGATCTTATTTTGATTGATCAATCTCTCCCCAAAATAAGCGGATATGAAGTAACCAAAAGACTGAAGCAACGAGACACTTTTCGACACGTCCCCATCGTTGCTCTCACTGCACATGCCATGCGGGGAGAAAAGGAAAAAGCGCTTCAGGCGGGCTGTGATGGGTATATTGCCAAGCCGATCAACATTCGGACCTTACCGGAAGATATCGAAGCGTACCTCGCACATCGGCGGGAGGCCTGACCCGGTGACGGAACAACCGAAAATTCTAATTGTCGATGACTCCGTCGATACTGTGGACTTGCTGAACAAAAGGCTTTCCTTTGAAGGGTACCGGACCTTGTCCGCCTATAACGGAAAGGAAGCTCTCCAACAGGCTGCCGAGCATAATCCTGACTTGATTGTCCTAGACATCATGATGCCGGACATGGACGGGTATGAGGTCTGTGAACGGCTGAAAGCGTCCAAAAACACCCGGTACATTCCCATCCTCATGTTGACGGCAAAAAGCGGGCTGGAACACAAAATCAAGGGGCTCGACGTGGGAGCCAACGATTACCTGGGCAAACCGTTCGATTATAAGGAGCTGAGTGCCAGAATCAAATCACTACTCGCCTTGAAATCAGCGAGAGAGGAATTGGTTTCAGACGAAAGATCCAGCGCATTGGATCAAATGATGGACGAGCTGGCCCATGAATTGCGGAACCCATTGACGTCTATCGGTGGTCTGGCCCGGCGGGTTAGAGAGAATCTGTCCGAACAGGATCGAAATAAAAAGTATCTTGACCTGATAATCCAGGAAGTAACCCGACTGGAAGGCATGGTAAAAGACTTGGTGGAGTTGAAAACCACGGCCGTGTCATACAAGGAAAAAACGGACATCAACGCGCTCATCTCAGATGCGTTGAATGGGTTTCGAGAAAATTGTAAACAAGAGCGGATACGGGTCAACACCGATGTGTCGGATGACGCCCCCACGGTATCCGCCGACAGGGAACAATTGAAGCTCGCCTTGGGCAGCCTCTTTGAAAACGCCATTGAGGCCATGGCATCTTCTCCCAGTAAGGAATTGACTGTCAAAAGCGATTTGGAAGACGACCGAGTAAAGATAGAAATACGCGACACGGGTCGAGGAATTCCCAAGGAAAAAATTAAGAACATCTTCGACCCTTTTTTCACCTCTAAGACAAGCGGTCCGGGACTGGGACTGACCCTGGCCTCAAAAATCATTCAGGAACATCGCGGCAGTATTTCTGTAGAGAGCGAACCTGAACAGGGGACATGCGTTACCGTAAGCCTACCTGTAAAAAGGATGTAGGTGGACATTATCGCGACGAAGATGTAACGGATTGATTCGATCGGATCAGGCTTTTGAACTCATGAAAACATACACCCAATGCTGGCGGTTTTTTAAGTGCAGCGATCAGACATGTCCCGTTTACGGGAAAGATGAGCCTTGTTGCTGGCTGGTACCCGGTGTCTATCCACGGACGGATCTTCACGGCGAATATCTCGAGCCCATGGAGGCTTGCCTCGGATGCAGGGTTTTTGAAGCCAATGCCCCTGACACACGGGTACGGGAGACATTTGGCCTCATTAAGAAACAGTTTGGAACGTATCGACGAAAGGTCCAAAAGCGGTCTGAAATAAGGAATATCCGACTCTCCTCCATCAATGAAAGACTGCAGAGACAGGTGGCCGACAAGGAGGCCGCGGAAAAGGCCTGCTTGACCGTCAACGAAGAGTTGAACAACTTCATTCGGACGGTCTCCCATGATCTAAAAACACCCATTATTTCTATACAGGGATTTTCTGCCCGTCTCCTCAAGACGGAAGGAAACCATCTGGGCGAGCAAGGCAAAGCCGCTTTAAAGCGGATTATGACCAGCGCCGACCGGATGGAATCACTTGTCCTGGACCTGCTCAACCTATCTCAGGTGGGTGAAACGGACAGCCATTTTCGCAAGGTTTCCGTCCGCGATATCATTACCGAAGTCATTTCGTCCCTGGAGGATACCATACGCAACAATGCCATCCGCGTCACTGTGTCGGATGACCTACCCGAGATATATTGTGACGAAGGCCGGATATTCCAGGTATTTGAAAATCTGATCGTAAATGCCGTACGATTTACCAAGGATGCCGAGTCACCGACCATTGAGATCGGATATAAGGAGAGAGAGGAAGCTCATGAATTCTATGTACGCGACAACGGCATCGGCATCGACCCGAAGGATCACCAGCGAATTTTCGATATGTTTTGTCGGCTGGCAGAGATAAAGGATTCAAAAAGTACGGGCTTGGGGCTCACGATTGTTCAAAGAATCATAAACAGATATAATGGACGGGTTTGGGTGGACTCGGAAAAAGGCAAAGGGGCGACATTCTATTTTACTCTGCCCAAGAAATCGCCTTGAACGTTCCTCACACCTACTCGACGACCCAAACCGTACAGCTCTTGGCATGCGTGACGATTTTGCTGGAAATGCTGCCGAAGAGAAACTCCTCCTTCCGTGAGAGTCCCTGTCTTCCGACAACAATCGTATCATAGGCCAATTCGTCTCGTTCGGCCAATATACACTCCGCCATAGAAGGACAGTAGCGCAACGGCGAGCGCACCTGAACTTGGCCTTCATCAAATCCTGCCTTCAGCAAGATTTGACGGTACTCTTCCAGCATGGTCTCCACTTTTGCCTTGTATTGTTCAAACCACGCATCCCGTTCACTATCGGTAGCGAAGTAATCTTCCTCCACCTCGGGCACGACGTGAAGAACAGTCACTTTGAAACCAGATATTCCGCCCAATAATTGGGCCACATAGGACACGGCCCGACGGGAATTATCGGAATCGTCCACAGCAATCAAGATGTTCTTGTTAAATTTTTTCTCATTTTCAGCCATGTTTTTTACCTCCCACCGGTGTGCCGAAGACAAAGCAATCCCCAACCAAGGCTTGGGTCATCCGATCTTGCACGATTCGAGATCGCTTAGAAGCTGATCCGTCGTCTCGTAAAACCGGTTTGCCCCCTTAGAAAAATGCAACAACACTCGGTTGAGTTCCTCGGGGATATACGGATACACCTTTTTTAAGTTGACCACCCGATGATTGAAAACGATATTCAGGTCCGCATCGGTCAATGCCGTCAGTGCCCGATGGTTTTTCCGATTCAGGTCCTGTACGAGCACGTCCCCCATACCGACGATAAACACCAACACATTGCCCAAACCGAACAGATCGTACGCAAATATGTTCTCCCGGTGCCAATAGTTAAAATCAAAATCGATCCACCGATAATGGCCGCTCTCCCGATCGATGAGGATGTGGTCCCGCCGGATGTCTCCGTGCTTCTCCCCGTGATTGTGCAAAAATTGAATGCCCCGAATACAATCCGTAAACTGCCCTAAAGTCTCCGGAAAAACCTCATAGAAATAGCTTTCGTGGTCCATATCCAGGTTTTTGACGTATTTCGATAGCGGAGGGCCATAGACATAATCAAGAACACGCACGATATTTTGATTTTCATCAGCCACGGCATACCCGTGCATGAAGTTCTTTTCTTTCCCAACCAGCTCCAGGATCCGGGCCTCCTTTTTCGGACTTCGGAAGCAGTTAAACTCGATACCTGCGATGTGGGCCTTGAATTTTTCGTGGAAAACCAGTTTGACGATCTTGCGGCTCCCGTCCCGAAGGTCGATGGCCAGCTTGACCCAGTGCTTGACCTCATCGTCCAAGCCAAAACGCCCTTCCTTGGCGTTATTGCGGATCAGGTAGGGCGCCCCCCCGACCTCGACGACATCTCCGTAGTCAACACTGAAAAAGTCGGTCGTATTCGTGTGCACCCGAATCGGTTTCGAACCTTGATTCGGCAACCAGGCGGAGACCATTTCACGCAGACGGTCTTGGGAAAAAGAGGCCGGCATTGATCTCACCCAACAATCGGCAACGGTAGATTTGACACCATAACATAAAACTAGCGGAAACGCCGATCGCTGTCAATATCAGCGGGGCCACTCCAGGGGACAGGTCGAACTTCCCGGGTCACAAAAAAAAGCCCCTGGAGGTGAGGAGTTCACTATCTCCAGGGACTTGACGAACGGCCCCGAGGGCCATTCATATAATCTTATATCACGGTTTATACACAAAAAAAAGCGCGGAATCCAGCTTTTTTTGCTGCAACACCATTTTCTTTAATTTGGTTACCGGAATACGCAAGTTCTTGCCACAACAAGGCCAATGGGAATCGAAACGTAAGTCGGGCGCCATTTCTGGAACAGTAGACTAGAGCGTTTCAATCTTGGCCTTCCAAAATTCCTCCAAATACTTATTGGGCAAGTTAAATTCGACACCCACCCCTTGCGGACTGTTCCAAACCACTTTTGCATGTGTTTTAAGCGGCTTAGGGTAATTGGGGAGTGAAAAAGTCAAGGTGATGGTTTCGCCGGGGACAAAGTTTTGGCGGGTTTCAATAAAAAGGCCGTTGACACTTACGTTCTTGATGGAACCTTTGAAGGCTCGGCCCTCGGCTGCGTAGTCCACCGGAACGGAACAGGATTTTCTCGGATGCACTCGTTTGTTTTCGTGTTCCCACTCCTCTAAAATAGCCAGAAGCTGTCGTCTTTCACTTTCAGGCACATCGGCGGCGGCATCCGCAATCTGCCTTAGCCGCTTTTTTAACCGCTGGGTCAGCTTAATGTCCTCTAGGTGACTTACCGTCGTTGTCACAGCGACCTCCAAATCGATGGGTTCTTCTTGGCGCATTGCACCATGCAATATCCGTGCAAACAACCGCCTATCTTGCCCGACGCCAGCTCCACCCCCCCGCTTTAAACCCGAAGCGGTCGCAGATTTTCCTGAATTTAAGGGTTCGCAATCTTTTTCTTATGGGTACCCATTACGGCGATTGTAGACAGATCGGACAACCTTTGTTAGTAGAATGGGGCAGGAAGGCTTTTGATTCACCATTTTGTGTCTATCCACGAAGGAGATTTCTCGCGAGGTGACAAAATGATTCACCCCGAACGCATTCGGCACGGCAATGACCATCCCACGCAAAAGGGGCGGTATGTACTTTACTGGATGCAAGCCGCTCAGCGAACTGTTTGCAATCACGCCTTGGAGTTCGCCATTCGCCAAGCCAACGAACTCGGGGTGCCCGTGGTCGTCGTGTTCGGTCTCACGGACCGATTTCCCGAAGCCAACATCCGGCATTACACCTTTATGCTTCAAGGCCTGTCAGAAGTTCAGACCGCGCTCTTGCAGCGAGGCATCCCGTTTGTGGTCCGCCATGAATCGCCCGAACTCGCCGCCGTAGAATTGGCCGCCAATGCCTGCATCGTTGTAACGGACGTGGGATATTTGAAAGTCCAGCAACGCTGGCGCAGGTACGTCGCCCAGCATGTCAACTGTCCCTATGTTGAAGTGGAAACGGACGTGATTGTCCCCGTCTCCGTGGCCTATGACCGGGAGGCCTACACGGCGGCCATATTGAGGCGAAAAATTACCCCGCACCTCAAACACTACCTGGTCCCACTCAAAGAAACGTCTGTGAAAAAGGACGCCGCCGGTCTCTCGTTCAAGGGCATTGACGTACAAGACATTCCGGCGGTTCTCGGCAAACTCTCCCTGGATCGGAGTGTATCTCCCGTCGACATGTTCCATGGAGGCCGGCAAACGGCAACTCGCCTGCTGGATCAATTCATCAGGAACAACCTGAGATATTATAAGGATCACCGAAATGATCCGAGCACGGATTATGGATCCCATATGAGTCCATACCTACATTTCGGACAGATTTCCCCCTTGGAAATCGCATTGAAGGTACGCCGGGCCCGAGGCAAACGCCGGGAAACAAAGGACGCCTATCTGGAGGAATTGATCGTTCGACGCGAACTGGGGATGAACTTTGTTCGTTACAACGCCGGGTATGATTCCTTCAGGGCTCTACCCGATTGGGCCAGACAGACCTTGGAATATCACCGTCAAGACCCACGTTCATACACGTATGACATCCGGAGCTGGGAGCAAAGCCGTACGCACGACACCTACTGGAATACGGCCCAACAGGAGATGGTCGTTACGGGGAAAATGCACAATTATATGCGCATGTACTGGGGAAAGAAGATTTTGGAATGGAGCAAAACGCCCGAAGATGCCTATCAAACGGCCCTTTATCTGAATAACAAGTATGAGTTGGACGGAAGAGATCCCAACAGTTTCGCCGGGGTTGCCTGGTGTTTCGGAAAGCACGACCGCCCCTGGGCGGAACGTCCGGTTTTCGGCAAGGTCAGATACATGAACGCCGCCGGCCTTCGCCGAAAATTCGATATCGATTCCTACGTAAAACGAATCATGTCCCTTGCCGATAAAAAGTCCGCACCAGGGAGAAACGCGAAAACGTCAAACCGTTAAAGAGGATCAAGTCGTAAAAAGTCCGATTTTAGATGGCTAAGAAAAAAGTTCAAGATCAAGGCGCCGCAAATCCCGAGGAATGAGGCGTACTTAGCGT
>CAYTTQ010000015.1:0-43493 GCA_964440795.1 uncultured Desulfobacterales bacterium
GCCTTCATGCAAAAGGGTGCCTACAAACAGCTCTCTTACTACTGGTTCCCCCAGCCCATGCCCGGAGACGAACCCGCTTTACAATGTTTTTCCTGAAAGCTGCAGACTGAAAGGACGATAGCAATTCCCCCGATGGTCTTTTTCTCCACATTTCTCATCTCCATGTTTATTACCATCGTCCTGATTCCCCCGCTGAGACGGATGGCGATTCGGGTGCATGCCTTAGATATGCCGGAGACCAGGAAAATTCATCCCGCCCCCATGCCTAAGTGCGGCGGCTTGGCCATGGCGGTTGGTGTGCTGGTTCCCACATTGATATGGGCGCCCCTGGATGCTTTTACAAAAGCGTTTCTGGTAGGCGGGGGGATCGTGGTGCTATTCGGGCTGATGGACGATTTTAAGAGCTTGACGTACAAACCGAAATTTGTGGGGCAAGTTGCCGCCGGACTCATCGTGATCCTATACGGTGGAGTGAAGATAAAGAGCTTCGGGATGCTGTTACCCTACGAGTTCGTGATTCCCGACTGGGTGGCGGTGCCCTGGACGCTGGTGGTTATCGTGGGGGTGACCAATGCGATCAACCTGTCCGACGGCCTGGATGGATTGGCCGGTGGGATCTGCATTATGAGTTTTTGTTGCATTGCCTATCTCGCCTATCAGGCCGGCAACATGGTGGTAGCCACGTTGTCGATTGCGATGATCGGGACCATGATCGGCTTTTTACGGTTCAATACCTATCCCGCAAATCTGTTTATGGGGGATGCAGGAAGTCAGTTGCTGGGATTTTCTGCCATCACCTTGTCCGTGTACCTAACGCAAACCAATGCCCCGTTGAGCCCCGTGCTTCCCTTAGTTATTCTCGGATTTCCCATCCTGGATACCCTCACTGTTATGTCGGAACGGATTTCCAAAGGCCGGTCGCCCTTCAAAGCCGACAAGAATCATTTTCACCACAAGTTGCTCAGGTTGAACCTCTTTCATACCGAGGCCGTGGTGGTGATCTATTTCCTTCAGGCGATCCTGGTGACCTCGGCCTTTGTGTTGAGATACCACTCTGACTGGTTACTCCTGATCAGCTACGTGGTTTTCTCTGGGATCGTGGTGTCGGCCTTCCTGGTGGCGGAAAAAACCGGCTGGCAAATGGGCAGGAGCTTTATCCAAGAAACGATAAAGGATCGATTGCGCCCCTTGAAAGACAACCGGGTGTTTGTGAAAATCTTTTTTGCTGGTCTCCAATGGGGATATCCGATCATTCTTCTGTACTCGGTGTTCTTGCCCGCAGACCTGCCCGGCGCCTTTGGCATCGTGGGATTTGTTGCTGCCGGCCTCGTGCTGGTGGCGGGACTGGCAAAACGTGAATGGCTCCCCGTGGTCATACGCATCGCTATCTTTGGGTGCGTTCCCTTTCTCGTCTACTATGCGGAAGTCGAAAAGATACCGGAGATTAATGGCTCCCTTACCTTGGCCTACCGGGCGGCCTACGGGGTGCTGGCGCTTCTTTCCATCCTGACCCTGAAGTTTTCCACACGAAAGAGCGGGTTTCGTACATCCCCCGCCGATTTCCTGATCCTCTTTATTGCCCTAGTGGTTCCCAACCTCCCGGATGCCCATATCCAGAGTTTACACATGGGCCTGGTGGCCGCCAAAACGATTGTGTTGCTTTTCGCCGGAGAGGTTATCATGGGGGAAGTCCGCGGAAGACTAAACCGATTGGCGGTTCTCATTGTCCTGGTCCTGGCCATCATTGGAACGAGAGGGATCTGGTAAACAACAAGCGTTTGCACGTTTTTGCTCAAAGCAGTTTTGGGTAAATACCGTGGCGGTTTTGCGGCTAATCAAATCGACTCAAAATGGTTGACCATTTTTCTGACATGAGGTATGCGATACCTGTTTTCCCGCTTTATCCGGTACGGTGTTTCGGGGTTTTCAGTACATTACGGCCTTATCGAGTTACCCAAAAGTGCTCAAGGCAGTTTTGGGTAAAAGGGGTGTGTTCTACCTTGAGGCCGAGGTTTCGGTGGTGCCATGGATCCGATGGATTTGGTGATGGCCGGAAAGATTTCCCGCTATTTTCGAGCGACGAAGAAGCTCGACACGCCCAATCTGGTGTCGCACATTACCCAGAGGGCAGCCGGAAAGGAGCCCTTGTTTCTGGAGGATACCGATTATCTGGTCATGGTGGGCCTAATGAAGGAGGTTTGCGAGGAATACTTTCTCAGCATGTACGCGTTTTGTCTCATGTCGAACCACGTTCACTTGTTGCTCAGTCCACAGGAACGAAACCTTTACGATGCCATGCGCAGCCTTTATTCAAGGTATGCCCAGCGGTTTAACCGGAAATATGAGCGTAAGGGTCATCTCTTCGGCGGACCATACAGACAAGCCGTATGTCTCGATGACGGCTACCTGTTGACTGCTTCTCTATACATCCATCAAAACCCGGTCCGGGCCGGATTGGCAACCACCCCCGCTGAATATCGATGGTCTTCATGCAGGCTATATTGTCATGACGGTGCGCCGAGTGCGTTTGTAGACCCTGACTTTGTCTTGGATTTACTCCCCGAAGGAGGCCTTTCAAAAAGAGAGAGCTACCAACGCCTCCTTCAACAATCAGACGGCGTGGAAACTGGAAAGGTGTTGGAACAGGAGGATACGATTGAACGTTTCCGTTCCAAACTCGCCTCTATATTTCCTTTCCTCTTCGGACATGTTGCCGGGATCAAGCAGCTTGCCGGATTTTCCGGAATTGACTTGCCGGCTATGGAGGAATTGGAAAGGCAGGCCGACGAGATGAGAACTGCAAAAACACCGTGCCAACCTGAAAGTAACCAGGCGAAGCGACACCTCATAGAACAGCTTATTTCCAGGGGCTACAAACGATACGAAATTGCCGAGCAACTCGGTATTGCCAGAAAGACCGTTTACAATCTTTTGAATTCTACAAATTGACACTCTCCTTTTATCATCTCACTTCACGATATTCAGTGTACAAACAATCGGAGGAAAGAGTCTTATGAAATTACGAGATCTGGCTGTCATTTCCATTGCCGTGATAACTGCGGCCGCCCTGGCTGCCTGCAGCGGCCCGGAGGAAAAACGGCGGAAGTTTTTCGACAAGGGGATGGCCCTTTTTGAACAGGGCGATTTAGTAAAGGCCCGTCTGGAGTTTAAAAACAGTCTCCAGATCGATTCCAATTTCGCCCAGGGCTATTACATGCTGGGGCGGGTGGAACTGAAGGAACAAAACATAAAGAAGGCCTATGGTCTGTTATCCAAGGCGGTGGACCTGGATCCCGAACTGGTGGAAGCGCAAGTGGCCTTGGGGCGGATCTTGTTGATGGCCCGGGAAACGGACAAGGCCTTAGAGAAGGCCGAGCAGGCGTTGGCCACGCATCCCGATCACCAAGGGGCCCAATTGCTGAAGGCGAGTTGCCTGGCCCGGGATGAGCGTTACGAGGCGGCCGAGGACCTCCTCTTGTCCCTGGTCAAGCAAGGCCCGGACCCCGCAGAGGCGCATATGCTTTTGGCCAACGTAAAGATGAAACAGTCGGATCCGGCGGGGGCCAAGCGCGTGCTCCGGGGGCTGTTGTCTCAAGACGAGAGCAACAAGACGGCGCGGTTTATGCTCATACGGCTCCTTGAGACGGAAAAGGCGTTTTCCGCCGCCGAGCAAGAATATAAACAGCTCATAGCCCAAACGCCGGAAAGCCATGAGGCGAAGTTTCTGTTGGCCCGGTTTTATGCGCAACGGCAAAGAGACGACGAAGCGGAACGGCTGCTTAAAGAAATTGTCTCCGCCAATCCTGATAAGATGGAACCGCGATTATATCTGGCCCAATTCTATAAGGAAAAGCAAAGAGCAGACGATTTGGAAGCAACTCTGGAAAGGGCTGCTGAGGACCTGCCGAAGGCTTATGGCATCCACGAAATGTTGGCCACGTATTACACGGAGCAGGGGCAAGGGGACCGGGCGGTTAAGGTGCTTTCCGCCTATACAGAGCGGGTGAAAACAGGCCCCGATTTCTTGAAGGCCAAGACCCTGATGGCGGGTATCTACTTTAGAGAAAGGCAATTGAACCGTGCCCTTGGATTGGTGGAAGAAGTCCTCGAAGAAAATCCCAAAGACGTGAATGCCGCCAATCTCAAGGGAGATATCTTGGCGGCCCAAAAGGATTTCACGGGGGCCATTTCGGCCTATCGTGCGGTTCTGGCCGAAGATCCCAACAGTGTCGCCGTTTCCTTGAAGTTGGCCGTGGCCCATTTCGCCAATGAGGAAATAGGGCTTGCCGAAGATCAATACAGGAAGATCCTGGAAGTCAACCCCCGGGTCAAGGAAGCCCGGTATGCCCTGAGTGAGATCTACAAGCGAAAGGGGCAAATGGATTCGGCGCGGGAACAACTGGAGGCCATCGTTGAGACATATCCCGATGAAGTCGGTGCTTTGATGGCCCTGGGTGACATTTGCCTGGCGGCCAAAGATGTGACGTGTGCCCAAACGCATTTCGACCATGTTCTAAGCCTGCAGCCCGAATCGGCTCGCGCCAATTACAAAGTCGCTTTGACCCGGTTGATAGCCGGGAAGCCGGACGAGGCGGCGCCCCTTTTGGAGAAGGCCTTGGCCCTTGATTCCGACTTCACGCCGGCCTTGGCGCGACTCGTCGATATGTGGGTGGCCGAAGGGAATGTAGCGGAAGCCCTCTCCCGATGTAAGGCGCAAATTGCCAAACAGCCCCAAAACGCCGGGCTGCATGTTTTGTTGGGCCGGCTCTACAGCCACGAAGAAGCGTACGACCAAGCGCGTTCCCACTTTGAGCAGGCCCTGGCGTTGGATCCCGCCAATTCAGGGGCCCTGTTGAGTCTGGCTCGTCTGGAGCAGCTTCATGGATCCATGGATGCAGCCATCGAGAAGTACGCCGCGGCTCGGGAGCAAAATCCCGATAACACGGGCATCACCATGTTGCTGGCCACATTGCTGGAACAAAAAGGGGCCTTTGACGAATCGAAAAGACTCTATCAGGAGGTGCTGGAAAAAAATCCGAATTCCTCCTCTGCGGCCAACAATCTGGCCTTTTATTATGCCGAGCACGAACCCACCGAAGAAAATCTGGCCGAGGCCGAACGTCTCATTGCACCGCTCCTGGTCAAGTTTGCCGACAATCCCGACGTGGTCGACACGGCGGCGTGGATTTATTATCGCCGGGGAGACTATGAAAAGGCCCGGGATCTTCTCGTCGGGGTTTCCGAGATCGGCCAACGGCGCCCGATCATCAGTTATCATCTGGGGATGATCTTTCTGGCCCTCGGAGAGGAGACCCGAGCACGCGAGTATCTCCAGGAGGCCACCGTGGGGGCATCGACGTACCCCGGGCGTCAAGAGGCGGAAAAAGTGCTTCAGGGGATGGGCTAAGGGTTCGCGCAAAAATAACTATACAGAATGGGCGCTCGGATTTGGTTCGGATTTGGCCGATCCGATTGAGCAAAATCGCAGGCATAGCAGGCTATGTCGAGGTTTTGCGAGTAAGGTGTCGGGCAAATCCGGGCGGAAGCCGAGATGGCAAAATGTGAAGTTATTTTTGCGCGAGCTCTAAGGGTCAGGCCACCCATTCCATAAATGTCAACAAGGCCGTAGGGGGTGATGCCTTTACGGCCTTTTTTTGCGCCCTCAATTTGGGTTGTCATGGTGTCGTCCTTTGTGGCACATATATAATCCGATGTGATGAGGAGAAACCCAAACGGGGGTATACGGATGATATTGGACAAAGAGAATGTGTCATTGCTGGCGGAGGGCCTTGAGCGGCTTGAAGACGGGTTCAAAGACCTGCCGCAGGTGGATGGCCCGGCGGACCGTAATGGGATTCGAGAGGTGCTCCTGGAAGTCGCCGAGGCCATGCAGGACAATTATCCCTATTTTCACCCTTTTTATGCGGGGCAGATGTTGAAACCGCCCCATCCGGCCGCCCGCTTGGCGTACATGCTGAGTATGTGGATCAATCCCAACAATCATGCCTTGGACGGGGGCCGAGCGAGTTCCCGAATGGAAAAGGACGCGGTCAGTCAGATCGCCCGGATGTTTGGCTGGTCCACCCACCTGGGACACCTGTGCGGCGGCGGTACCATGGCCAATCTGGAGGCCCTGTGGGTGTCGGGAAGACTCAAGCCGGAAACGCGGATCGTCGCCTCCCGGCAGGCCCATTACACCCATGACCGGATTACCCGGGTTCTGGGACTCCCCTTTACCGCCATTGCCTGTGATGACAAGGGCCGCATGGATACGGCGGCCTTGGGGGAGGCCTTAAAAGGGGGTGATGTCGGCACCGTGGTTGCCACGATGGGAACCACGGCCACAGGGGCGGTGGATCCCTTGGCGGATATCTGCCGGCTTCAGCAGACCTATGGGTTCCGAATTCATGCCGACGCCGCCTACGGAGGGTATTTTGTCTTGAGTGACAGGTTGGACGAGGAGACTCGGCGACACTTCGATGCCATCGGTCAGGCGGATTCGATCGCCGTGGATCCCCATAAACACGGGCTGCAGCCGTACGGCTGTGGGTGTATTCTCTTTAAGGATCCGGCCGTGGGCACCCTGTATAAACATGATTCCCCCTATACCTATTTTAGTTCCGATGACCTGCACTTGGGAGAAATCAGCCTGGAATGTTCCCGACCCGGCGCTGCAGCGGTGGCGCTATGGGCGACACAGCGGTTGATGCCCCTGGTGCCTCACGGTGAATTTGCCCGAAACCTGGACGCCTGCCGCCAGGCGGCGGTGCGGCTGGGCGATAAGATTACGGCATCGCCGGACTTTATGCTCTCCCTTGTTCCCGAGCTGGATATCGTGGTCTGGGCACCCACCGGGGAAACGGCTTCTGCGGTATCGACCGCATCGGTGCGGACCTTCAATGCCCTGGCAGACCGAGGGATCCACTTGGCCGTAGCCAGACTTCCCCGAGAGATATTGAGCCACGCCTGGTCTCACCTCAGGTGGGATCAAGATCAGGTGACCTGCCTGCGTTCCTGCCTGATGAAACCGGAACACCTGGACTGGGTGGATAGCATCTGGGAAAAGGTGCAAGGGGTCGCCGGTTGACCGGATTGACCCTGCATACCAGCAACCGCTTGGAGATTTTGGCGGACATGTTGGCCGAAAGACTCAAAGTCCCGGCGGGCGGGGTGTTGGACCAAGAGATCGTGGTGGTTCAAAGCAGAGGCATGGCCCGATGGGTGGCCATGGCGTTGGCGGACCGACTGGGGGTGTGTGCCAACGTGGCCTTTCCCTTTCCCGATGCCGCGGTATCAGCGATTTTCCAAAAGGTCTTGCCCGGGGTGGCCAAACAGGGTATCCCTTTCGACCGGTCCCACATGACATGGCAAATTATGGGGCTTCTTGACGCCCTTATTGCCCAGCCGGGCTTTGAAGAGCTCAGACACTACCTGGGTCAAGAGGGAGGCGACCTGAAACGGTTGCAGTTGTCAGAGCGCATTTCCCAGGTGTTTGACCAGTACCTGATGTTTCGCCCCGATATGATCCTGGACTGGGAGGCAGGCAAGCACGACCACTGGCAGGCCCGTCTGTGGCGAAGGCTCGCGCCGAGCTTTCCAAATAGCCATCGGCCCGTCTTGGGAAAGGCCTTTATCGAGGCGACCCGCCGTGGTGACTTCGATACCCGAGAACTTCCCGAGCGGATCTCTATCTTTGGCGTTTCCGCTCTTCCGCCCTTCCATCTCGACATCTTCGTCCGGCTTTCCCACTTTTTCCCGGTCTATTTCTTTTTCATGAATCCCTCCATGGAGTACTGGGGAGATATCGTCTCCGATTGGGAGTATAACCGGGCCATCGAGCGGCACGGCGGTCCGGAGATATCGATTCCGGAGCTGCATCTGGACAAGGGAAACAGCCTGTTGGCATCTATGGGAGGGCTGGGGAGAGATTTCTTTGACCACCTCCAGGAATCGGGGTGTCAAGAGGTGCAATCGTTCGAAGACCCGGGCGAAGAAACGCTCCTGTCGTGTCTTCAAAGCGATATTCTCAACCTGCGGGAACGGGGAGGCGAACCCGGCACTCAGCAGCTTATTTCGAAGCAAGACCATACCGTGCAGATCCATTCCTGCCACAGTCCCATGCGGGAAATGGAAGTCCTCCATGACCGGCTCCTGGACCTGGTCGAACGGGATCCCCGCTTGCTGCCCAAAGACATCCTGGTAATGACGCCGGATATCGAGACCTACGCCCCCTATATTCAGGCCGTGTTTGGAACACCGGAATCGGAGGCCACCCGGTTTCCCTTCAGTGTGGCGGACCGAAGCGCCCGGAGGGAAAGCGGTCTGGTGGATGCTTTCCTGGCGGTCTTGGACCTGTGTTTCAGCCGGGTGACGGCTTCCGAGGTGACGGCCATTTTAGAGTCGGGTCCGATCTGCGAGCGATTCGGTTTATCGGAACCCGATCTTCAGCGGATCCGCCGGTGGATACGCGAATCGGGCATCCGTTGGGGAATTGATGAGGTGTTTCGCAGCCGGTTCGGGTTACCCCCCACGAGAGAAAATACCTGGACGGCGGGACTCGATCGGCTTTTGTTGGGCTATGCCATGCCCCAAACGGATGACCGAATGTTTCAGGGGATCCTCCCCTACGGGGCCGTGGAAGGGGGGGATACCGCAAGCCTGGAGGGATTCGTGGCGTTTTGCCAGCAATTGTTTGGGTATGTGGCCGCCTTTCAACCGGCCCGGACGCTACCGGAATGGGTGGAAACCCTCACCGGGTTTGTTGATGCGTTTTTGGTTTGCCCGGGGCGAGACGAGGCCGAATCCCGTTGGTTGAAAGACAGCCTGGCCGCACTGGTACAAGACGACGCCGAGTTGGCCCCGGGATTCGATGGCCAGGTCGATCTCGCCGCCGTGCGGTGGTATCTGGGTCGGCGGTTGGAAGAAACCGGGTTCGGTCATGGGTTTATCGGCGGGGGCATCACCTTTTGCGCCATGCTTCCGATGCGCAGCATTCCCTTCAAGGTGGTGTGCCTGGCGGGGATGGATTCTGATACGTTTCCCCGACAGTCCAACCCGGTCGGCTTTGACCTCATGGCCAAGTTTCCCCGGCGGGGTGATCGCTCCCGTCGCCGTGATGATCGATACCTCTTTCTGGAGGCCATCCTTTCCGCCAGAGAGGTCCTTTATATCAGCTACGTGGGACAGAGTATGCGGGATAACAGCGTGCGTCCGCCGTCGGTTTTGGTCAGTGAACTGATGGACTATGTGCAGCAAGGATTTGTCGCCCCCCAGGGTGAGATTCTGGACCAAGTGGTTACCGCTCATCGACTGCAACCATTCAACCGGGCCTACTTCGATCCGGACGGACCCTACTTTAGTTATTCAAAGACGAACGCCCAGGTGGCTAAGGCGGCCCAGGATCCGGATGCGGTAACCGTCCCCTTTTTCTCTCGGGGGTTGGCGGAACCGGGAGAGGAATGGAAACGACTGGGTCTCCACGATCTGGCCCGTTTCTTTGCCAATCCGGCGAAATTTCTCCTTAAGGAGCGGCTTCGCATTGAATTGGGCCAAGAAGAGGTCACCTTGGCGGATGAGGAAGTCTTTCACCTCTCGGGCCTGGAGCGATATTGGCTCGAACAGGATTTGGCGGAACGGGGGGTGGCCGGTGAACCGCTCCAAGCGGCAATGGCGGCTCGGCGCTCGGCCGGGAGTTTGCCCCATGGGACGGTGGGAGAGTGCGTCTACAAACAGGCTTGTCGTCAAGTGGCCGATTTTGTGGATAAGACCCGGCCCTATCTTTGTGACCCGGCACCCGAACCGTGGGAGGTGGAGACGAACCTATCGGGTGTGGCGTTGAGCGGCCGACTCGACAAGATCTACGGGGGAAGGCTGATATACTGGCGATATGCCGCCTTAAAGGCCAGGGATTGGTTGCGGGCGTGGATTTATCACCTGGGGGCCCAGTGCGCCGATACCGGGTTGTCCAAGCCGACGATCCTGATCGGCTTGGAGAAAAAGAAAAAGCAGCGACGACAGACCGGCGTACAATTCGAGGACGTTCGGGACGCCAAGGGGATCCTGGAGGGCTTGTTGGAGATTTATCAGGTAGGGCTCACGCGGGCGATTCCCTTCTTTCCCGAGACCTCATGGGCCTATGCCCGCCGGTTTCTGGACGACTCCACCGGATCCGATGCGGCTTTGAAGGCGGCGGATCGCGTCTGGAGAGGAAGCCGCCATTCTCGAGGTGAGGGAGAAGATCCCTATTACCGCCTCTGTTTCGGAGACGTCGACCCCCTGGACGGTGCGTTCGAAGACTTGGCCATGGCCGTGTTTGAACCGTTGTTGCGGTGTTGCCGGGATCTCGGTGCCGAAGATGGAGCGAGGGGTTGACGGCAATGAAACGGTTTGAACCGCTCGATCTGATCCATGCCCCACTGGAGGGGGTCAATCTGGCCGAAGCCAGTGCCGGAACCGGGAAGACCTATGCGATATCGGCGCTATTTGTACGACTGATCGTGGAATGTGGCCTGGACGTCAACGAGATACTGGTGGTTACTTTTACCGAGGCCGCTACCGAGGAACTCAAGGATCGCATCCGTACCAAACTTCGCGCTGCCGTCCGCGCTTTTGAGGGAGACGCTTGCGTCGATGCCTTTTTGACTGACCTGGTGCGTGGGGTGACCGATCATGCCCGCACCCTGCATCGGTTACGGGAAGCCCTCCGGGCCTTCGATCAGGCGGGAATCTACACCATTCACGGGTTTTGTCGGCGGGTGCTTCAAGATAACGCCTTCGAAAGCGGGCGTCTCTTTGATACCGAGCTGGTCGCGGAGCTGGACGATCTCAAGTCCCGGGTGGTTTACGATTTTTGGCGACGGCATTTTTATCACGCATCCCCGCTTTTCGTCAATTATGTCCTCCGTACCGGATTCGGACCGGAAACCCTCCGGCCGCTCTTGAGTGACACTGTCTTAGATCCATATCTTAGGGTGATTCCCCATGTCGAGCAAAGAGATGTTGCCGCGGAAGCGGGCACGTACTTAGGCGCCTTTGAAGCGGTGAAGCAAGCCTGGTCGGTTGATCGGGAGGAGATCAAAAGGCTGCTGGTGGAAAGTCGTGCCCTCAACCGAAACCAATACAGGCCGGTCAATATCCAACGGTGGGTCGAGGGTATGGATCGGTATGTGCGACGCGGCGGAGAGGACCCCTCCTTATTTGATGGGTTCGACAAGTTTACCCGCATCCAAATGGAAGGGGCCGTCAAAAAGGGCCACTCGGTCCCTCATCATCCCTTTTTCGACCTGTGCCAAACACTAAGGGAGACCCATGAAATGTTGGCCGGCGCCTTTGATAGACGTCTTATTTCCCTAAAGCGAGAACTGGTGGATCACGGGGGTGTGGAGCTGGCGCAAAAAAAAGAGCAGCGCAACGTCCAGACATTTCATGACCTGCTTTTGGGCGTTCATGAGGCACTGGCCAAAGAGGGGGGGACGGCGTTGGCCGCAGCCGTGCGACGCAAGTATAAGGTCGCATTGATCGACGAGTTTCAAGATACCGATCCGATTCAGTATGGTATCTTCCAGCGGGTGTTTGGTTCCCCCCGGGGACGAAACGGCCGGGCCCTCTATTTTATCGGCGATCCCAAGCAGGCGATATACGGATTTCGCAGTGCCGACATTTTTGCCTACATGGCGGCGGCGAAAACGGTTCACGCCGCCTATACACTGGGGGAAAACTGGCGTTCCGAGCCGGGTTTGGTTCATGCTGTGAACACCTTGTTTGCCCGTGTAAATCGCCCGTTTATCTATGAGCAAATCCCCTTTCAGTCGGTGGCCCCGGCACCCAAGGCGGACCGCGTCTATCTGACCGTGGACGGCAAACAGGAGCCGCCGTTTCATCTCTGGTTTCTGGATGCCCGAAAACATGGAGACGGGGAAAAGGCGTTAAATCGATCGGAGGCGAGAGACAAGATCTTGCGGGCTACGGCGGGAGAGATTTCAAAATTGATTGACCTGGGCAGAGAGGAACGGGCCCGGATTGGTGACCGACCGATCCGAGAAGGAGATATCGCCGTGTTGGTGCGGACAAACCCTGAAGCCCGGCAGGCCCAGGAGATTCTATCGGCGAGCGGAATTACCAGCGTGGTCTATACCAGTGACGACCTCTTCGCCTCCCCGGAAGCCGAGGAGATGGAACGGATTGTGTCGGCTATAGCCGAGCCGAACCATGCCGGATTGTTAGGCGCGGCACTGGTGACGGACATCTTGGGCCAACGGGCGGAGACGCTGGATGAGATTCAGACCACCGATCGAAAGTGGGAAGAATGGATCCTTCAGTTTACGACCTACCATGAGCTGTGGCGGTCTCGGGGGATTATGGCCATGTTCCGGCGGTTTCTCACGGACCACCGGGTGATGGTCCGGCTTATGGCGTTTGAAAACGGGGAACGACGCAACACCAACGTACGCCACTTGTGTGAAGTATTGCACCAGGCCTCTTTTGAGCACCGTTTGGGCATGACGGGCCTGCTCAAATGGTTTCGGGAGCGGCGGTCTCTGGAGGGGCAGTCGCTGGAGGAACACCAGCTGCGGCTGGAAAGTGATGAAAATGCCGTTAAGTTGGTGACCGTTCATAAGAGCAAGGGGTTGGAATACCCGATCGTCTTTTGTCCCTTTATTTGGGACGGGCTGTTGGGCGACCGGAAACGGTCGCTGGTTTTCTTTCACAATCCGGCGGACGGGATGAAAAAGACCCTCGATTTGGGATCCGAAGGGTTGGACGAACATTGTGTCCAAGCCGATGAAGAGGCCCTGGCGGAGGATTTGCGGTTGCTTTATGTGGCCCTGACCCGAGCGAAAAACCGCTGCTACACGGTCTGGGGTCGGATCAGCGGAAGTGGCAGGTCGGCCCCTGCCTATTTGTTTCACCGGGGGGACTCACTGGAAGGCGAGGACAAGGTGACCGCCCTTCAACGCCGGTTTGACGGCTTAAGTGACGAAGACGTATGGGCGGCCCTTCAATCGGCGGCGCGAGAGGCCGAAGGGGCCATCCGACTCGTCGACATGCCCATACGGCCGGTGTATGGGCCCAAATCCATTCTTGGAGCGGATGGCCCGGTGACGTCCCGTCGCTTCCGCGGCCGTATTGATGACAGTTGGGGGATCTCGAGCTTTTCCTCGATTGCTTCGGGGCGCCATGTGGAGCCGTCTCCGGCGGAAGGTGACGAGGTGACCCAAAATGTCGAGTCGGGCCCCATCTCCGGTGAGCGGAATGGCCTGGGGGAGGATCGGGGAGACGATCGGGAGGACCATCAGAGAGACATCTTCGATTTTCCCGCCGGCGCCGGTGCGGGGTCCTTTATGCACGCCGTATTCGAAGGTCTCGATTTTGGTGCCCATCCAACGGAGATACCCCCGGTGGTGGCCGCCAAACTCGCGGCATTCGGTTTTGACTCCGAGTGGACGTCGGCAATCTGCGACATGGTTAACAATGTCCTCTCCGTATCCCTGCCGGGCAGGGACGGCACGTTTACCCTGTCCGAAATCGGTTCCGGTGATCGATTAAACGAACTGGAATTCTATTTTCCGATAAAAGCACTTTCCGGCACGGATCTGGCGACGGCCGTATTCCAGGAAACCGGTGTCGGAGGCCGGGGGCAAGAACAACGGTATATAGACGGGGCCAAGCGCTCCCCTTCCCGGGGCTTTATGCGAGGCTTTGTGGATCTGGTGTTTCGGCACAACGGCTGGTACTATATTGCGGACTGGAAATCGAATTTCCTGGGCCCACAGGTGGTTGACTATCATCAAGACCGGTTACACGCCGTGATGATGAAAGAACTCTATACGGTGCAATATCTCATTTATGCCGTGGCACTCAATCAGTACCTTGCCCGGCGTCTGCCCGACTATGACTATGACCGGTACTTCGGGGGCGTATTCTATCTCTTTGTCCGGGGCATGGATCCCGGCATGGGCAACCGGTTCGGCGTCTACGGCACTCGGCCCGACGGCCGTCTCATCCACTGGTTGTCGGACCGACTGACGGGGCGTGTCCCGGATCCGACGCATTGATCCCTGAGCAGGCAAGCAATCGACCATGACCGACCGATCCACATATCTGTTGACCGACAAGGCCACCGTCTCCCCCCTGGATGCCTACTTTGCCGGGTTTCTTTCCCGACTCGACGGCGGTGGAGATGGGGCGTTGCACTTGGCCGCGGCCTTGGCGAGTTACTCTACACGTATGGGACACGTGTGTCTGGACCTTAATGCGGTGGCCCACGACTTGATGGTCGACGGGTTGTTGGAGGGGAGAACGAGTCACTGTCCGCCTGCCGAGGAATGGTCGGCCCGGTTGGCGGCGACGTCGGTGGTAGGCTCCGAGGGATCCTACCGGCCGTTGATCCTCGACGATCAGGGGCGGGTATATCTTTACCGTTACTGGACCTATCAGGACCGCTTGGCCAAGTGGATCGGTACAAGAAGCGCAGACGCCTCCTTGCTGGTTTCTTTAGATCGAGCGGAGCGGGCGGCTTTTCAGGCGTCCTTGGCCCGGTTGTTTCAGGTTGCGAGCAAACGAGGCGAAGACGGGGAGGGACGGGGAATTGATTGGCAGACGGTGGCGGCAGTGGCGGCGATAAGGAAACGCTTTTGTATCATTTCCGGCGGGCCCGGCACGGGCAAGACCACGGTGGTCTGTCGGATTCTGGCCCTGCTCGGTGAGTGTCTGGGAAACGCCGATTTGAAAATCGCCCTCGCGGCGCCGACGGGCAAGGCAGCGGCACGCCTGCAGGAAGCCGTAAAGCGTTCCAAAAACTTTTTAAACTGTGGTCAGGCTGTCAGAGATCTCATTCCGGAAACGGCCACCACGATCCATCGGTTGTTGGGAGTGATCCCCGAGTCGGGTGGTTTTCGCCATCACCGCGATAATAAGCTGTCGGCGGACGTGCTGGTGGTGGACGAGGCCTCCATGGTGGACCTGGCCTTGTTGTCCAAGCTGGTTCAGGCGTTGGGTCCGGCCACAAGATTGATACTCTTGGGGGATAAAAACCAGCTGGCCTCCGTAGAGGCCGGTGCGGTCTTGGCGGATATTGGAGACTCCCGGGGGCTGTACGCCTTTAGTCGAGCCTTTCGCGACGAACTGAAACAATACGGGGGATACGATATTGCCCAAGACGGCGGCGATGAACGCGAGACCGGACTCCAGGATTGTATGGTGGAACTCAGAAAGAGCTACCGATTCGGGCGCCAAAGCGGTATTCGTGCGGTGAGTGACCGGGTCAATGATGGAGACGGCATGGGGGCCGTGGCGCAACTAAAAGGGGGGGCATATGCCGACGTCCGATGGGCGGACCTGCCACAGACGGCCCGTCTTCCCGAGGCCCTGGATGAACGGGCGGTCGATTTTTTCCAACGGTACCTGGAAGCCGAAGACATCGAGGATGCCTTTGCCCGGTTTGATGCCTTTCGCATATTGTGCGCCTTGCGGGAAGGGCCCTACGGGGTCCGGGGGGTTAACGGGTGTATCGAGGAAAGACTCTGTGCCCGGGGCCTTATCCCGGCTCATGAGCCGTGGTATCGCGGCCGTCCCGTGTTGGTCACTCGAAATGATTACACCATGGGGATTTTTAACGGCGACGTGGGGATCGTATGGCCGGAAGGGGACCGAATGATCACCTTTTTTCGTACCGTGGGGGGACGGATCCAACGGATTCATCCGGCCCGACTTCCTGAGCATGAAACCGTTTACGCGATGACCGTGCACAAGAGCCAGGGCTCGGAATTCGATCATGTCTTGTTCGTCCTCCCTGACAAGGAATATCCCGTTGTTACACGGGAATTGATCTACACCGGGTTTACTCGGGCCCGGCGGCACGTCGAAATATGGGCAAAGGAGGCCGTATTGATTTCCGGGGTCTCCAGGCAGACCCGGCGCATGTCCGGCTTGCGCGATCTTTTGTGGGGGGTGAGGACCTGAAACGGATATGATCGTTTCTTTCCGGAATGGGTGTTGAGGAATGACCAAGGATTCCGAAAACGGGACCGGTGATATGAATGAAACGGCGCGCAGAGTCAAGCGAGTTCGTAAGTGGCTGTATGGCCTTTCTGCGGTGTTGATTCTGTTGGTAGGGGGAACCGTGGCGGTCTTTATGAGCGGCCCGGAGGAAGAGGAAGTGGAGCGGGCAGAAGTGCGTCGTGCAATTCCTCCCCCCGAAAAAAAGAGGGACGTGACGACTCCCGAGCCACCGCCGAAAAAGCCTCTCGTCAGGCCTCCCGACCTTCCTGAGGCACCGGAACCGTTGGCGTTGCCCAAGCCGTCGCCTCCGCCCACGGGCAGGCTTTTTGTGGATTCGGTTCCGGAAGAGGCCACGGTTATGGTGTTGAATATTGTTCCCAAATATGAACGTGGTATGGCGCTGGCGGCGGGCAGATATTATCTGCAGGTCTCCAGCCCCGGATACCGTCGTCAAAGACGCTGGGTGGATGTGGAACCGAATCGGGACAACCGGTTTTCCTTTACTCTGGAAAAGATTGTCATCACGGGAAAACTCGTGGTGCGGAGTGACCCGCCGGGTGCTCAATGGTTGTTGAACGGCCGAGTGCAGGGTACGACACCGGACGTTCGGGAGACAATTGAAAGTGGTGTTTATCAAGTGGAGATCATAGCAGAGGGATACGAAAGCTGGCAACGGTCGGTAAGAATAAGCGGCGAAGAGAAGGTGGTATTGGATGCGCGCCTGTCCAGGCTGGGACCGAAGCCGGGCGACATGTGGCGGGATCCCGTCACGGATATGGTGTTTACCTGGGTGCCCGAAGGTTGTTTTCAGATGGGAAGTCCTCCCGATGAGATCGGCAGGGACGATGACGAGGGGCCTGTCCATGAGGTATGTCTGGAAGGGTTTTGGATGGGACGTACAGAGGTGACCAACGGGCAATATCGTAATTTCCAGCCGGAACACGAGAGTCGGCCGTTCGGGAGCCGGTCTTTAAACGGCGATGACCAACCCGTGGTCTATGTAAGCTGGCGGGATGCAGTGCGTTTTGCCCGGTGGTTGACGGAAGAAACCGGCGAGGCATTTGAATTTCGGTTGCCGACCGAGGCGGAATGGGAGTATGCGTGTCGTGGGGGATCACAGGCCTCTCGGTTCTGGGGTGACGATGCCGACAAGGCCTGTCGCTATGCCAATGTGTATGATCGGCAGTCAAAGTCGGTCAATGAGTTCGAGTGGCGCCATCATCCGTGTGACGATGGGTATGTGGTTACCTCTCCGGTGGGGCGTTTACTGCCCAACCCGTTTGGCCTTTATGACATGTTGGGTAATGTATGGGAATGGTGTGCCGATGCGTACAGCAAGGATGCCTATGCCGTTCATGAAAAAAAGGCCCCGGTAATTGCCGGCGCTAGAGAGTTTCGGGTGAACCGAGGCGGAAGTTGGAATGACGTGCCCGGGAGTGTGCGATGCGCCATGCGGGAACGGCTTGATCCATCCTTCGGAAATTTCTCTTTGGGATTTCGTCTCGTGAGGTCCGGGCCATGAGCCGCCGCTGGAAAGAGGTGGCCGTAACGGTTTCTTCCGAGTGGCTGGAAGAAAACCGGGTGCCCCGATCGGTGCGACTGGTGACCGGTTCCTTATCGGCGTTGAACAGACCTTTTGACCTCATTGTGGCCAATCTATCGTTTCCCGTTCTCAAAGATTTAACCCGGTTGCTGGCGCATCGCTTGACAAAGAGAGGGCGGTTGGTGGTGTCAGGCGTGTTGGCGGACGATGTAAACCCCCTTTGTAGAACCTTTTCTACTGAAGGCCTCCGCCGTAAAGACGTTTCCCTTTTAAATGACTGGGCATGCGTGGTTTACGAACCCACCGGTGCCTAGGATTGCCCGTCTACGCGCTCTTTTAATTCCTTGCCGCATTTAAAAAAAGGCAGTTTCTTGGGCTGCACCCGGACCCGCTCTCCCGTCTTGGGATTTCGTCCCTCGTAGGCGTCATACGCTTTGACAAAAAAAGAGCACAACCCGCGTATTTCAACACGGTCACCTCGGGCCAGGGCACCGGACATTTCGTCGAACAGGATATTTACCGCCTCCGCGGCATGGTCCTTCTTTAGGCCTGTTTTCATCCGCATGGTTTCCGTAAGCTCAGCCTTATTCATATCGCGTCTCCTTCCCGGCGGATGGGGTCCGCAGGATTCTATCCACTTGAATATATGCAATTATCTTGCCATTTCTCCGGCGAGTAGAATGAGTTGGAACCATTCTTGCATATTGTCTGTGACAAGCTGTCACACGGGGTGGGCTCGCCGGCAGGCATGTGTGAAAGCCGGCCATCGACTCATCAAGGAAGGAGAACAAAGACATGACATTGACCAAAGCAGATGTTGCCGAGTCGATTCAGAAGCGACTGAACTTATCCAAAACGGGGTCGGTCGACGTACTGGAATCGCTGTTGGAAATTATGAAGCGGACCCTGGAAAGCGGAGAAGACGTTCTAATCAGCGGGTTCGGCAAGTTTCATGTGAAAAATAAGACCGAGCGGAGGGGACGGAATCCGCAAACCGGCAGCGACATCACCCTAAAACCGAGAAGGATCGTGAATTTTAAGTGTTCCGGCGTCTTAAGAGACAAGATAAACCAGCGTGGTTGATTACATTGGTGCCCGTCTTCCGGGCGGGCGCATTCATAGCCCCTCCAACACGCCAAACTTGTCAAAAAACTGACAAGCCTTTCATGCGTTGACACCGGTCGGCTCACCAATACTCCCCATCACGTTTGCAGTACAACCATTTTGCCGAACAGGCGGAACAAAGAGCGGCATGTCGCTGCGGGCCTTTTCGATTTTGCCGGCGGTCGGCCGGATACACGCTTGACCTTTATCCGGTAATGCTTATGTTGAAATAAAGTGAATCAGCCCCTTAGCTTTTTCGGGGGCGAGACGAAGAAAACCATTGTCGGGGTCGCTGCCCACACGGTGGAGAAACAGGAAAGCGGGTCGATGACGACGACAGGCTCCGGCGAAAGATATGAGGTATCAAGGTGGTTCACAACAAGTTTTTTAATACGGTTTTTGAGGAGTCGGACGGGGAATATATTCGTATCGAGCCGTCCGAATACGTGCGGCACCTCCATCCCCATAAGGCCATGAAAGAACTGCATGATTTTATTGATTCTCTGACCGACGAGTTGAGTCGATACACGGACTATGACATGCAGATTCCGGAACGGATGGGCGAGGTGCGTAATATGGCATTTGAACTTCACTTGGCGCAGAATTATCTGGCGCATTTGCAGGACAATTATTCCACGGTTCATTAACAGGAACCGAAAATTTTCCGACAGACTGCTAGGCAAAGACAAGGAAAACCAGGATACCCACCAGGGTGTGAACGATGATGCCGAAAAAAACAAATCCCAGAAAGCCCCAAAGCCACGGCGATCGCGCTTTCGTTTTTGCCATGTAACCGGATGCGATGCCCACCAGGAGACACGTTCCCAAGATTTGCCATAATTTCATAGACGTTGCTTCCTTCCCGATCCCGGTAAACCCTTAGCCGGGATTATACACCTCGAACGCGATTTCTCCCAGCGGTCTTTCTTCATACAGGCCCAAGGGCTTGGGCGTTTTTCCGACCGTCGGTGATAAGGACCTGGCGGGTTATCTCTGGTTGACCGTTTGAAAGGCATCAATAAACCTTTGCACCAGTTTCTTGGTATTTTCCCGGATGCGGGGCAGGGTATTGGTTAAGCCCAGGTACGACGTCGACCACGTCGGAGACAGCACGCGAATGGCGGGATTTCGAACCAGAAAGACATCTTGATTGAATTCCACTGAGATTTCGAATGCATAAAGGCTTTGATCCGAAACGCCGGTAATCAATTTATCCTCGACGATATCCACGGCTACGAAACAGACCGGCCCGCCCTTGGTCTTGATCCACTCTTTTTTGGCCAAGACCCCGATTCCCGCCGTTCGGAGCAATCGTTGCGTATCGGTTTGGATCTGTTCCGCAGTGAGTCCCTGTTCCTCGATTTCAGATGGAATGGGTTGTACGGCTACGTAGACCCCCCTCAATCCCACAAGGCTGGCCCGGGTATAACCGCTGTTTCCCACCGGGGAGGCCCCGGCGGCGCTTGCGGGAAGAATGCTTCCCGTCACAAGAACCAACGCCAAAAGGAGGGCGGTATTTTTCATTCGGTACATAATAGCCTCTTTTTACTAGACAATAGGGGAATAATCAACCGACTTTTTTAGACGTTCAAAATCCCCGCCATAAAAGGCTGCAAGGCTGTTTCTTATTGACAGGCACCCGTTTTTCTATTACTTCAGCGCAGGTACCCGGGGTGAGTCCTTCGGACAGTGTGCCGCCGCCGGGTCGTGCGTGTGGGCTATGGCCTCGGAAAGACAGTCGACGTCGGTTTGTGACGAGCCGGTGGGTATGAAATGGAAGGAGCTGTAGGGGGACGGCCTGCGGCTTTTTTTGTGTAAACCAAGAGAAGTTCCTTAAACCGCGATTGTTGAAAGGAGACGTACTATGGGTGGAAAAGGAAAGGTGTTTACGGTTTCGATGGTCTTGGTCCTGTCGTTCTTTCTATTCTTGGCGGCGGGTGTGGTGATCGATGCCCCGGCGGCGGCGAAAGAGCCCTACAAAGTGGGGGCCATATTTTCGGTCACCGGCCGGGCCTCTTTTCTGGGAGAGCCTGAAAAGCGAACGGCTGAGATGATTGCCGCAGAGATCAACGCCAAAGGGGGGATCGACGGCCATCCGCTCGAATTGATTGTCTATGACGATGAAGGAGATGCCACCAAATGCAACATCGCCATGAAGAAACTGATCAGTCATGACAATGTGCCCGTGGTCATCGGCCCTTCCACGAGCGGCACGTCGCTGGCCATCGTAAAGGTGGCGGAACGCTCCGAGATTCCCTTGATTTCTTGCGCCGCGAGCAAAAAGATCGTCATGCCCGTTGACGAGCGTCACTGGGTGTTTAAAGTGGCCGGCTCGGACATCCATGTGTCACAACGGATATACGACCATATGAAAAGCAAAGGGATTACCAAGATCGGAATCATGACGGGGACCACCGGCTTCGGGGCGAGCGGTCGCGAAGAACTCTTGGCCTTTGCGTCCGATTACGGCATCGAGATCGTGGCCGACGAACGATACGGGCCCAAAGATACGGACCTGACCGCTCAGCTGACCAAGATCCGAGGCACCGAGGCTCAGGCCATCGTGAACTGGTCGATCGGTCCCACTCAGGTCCTGGCGGTCAAAAACTGGCGGGCATTGGGCATGGATAACCTCCCCTTGTATCAGAGTCACGGGTTCGGCAGCCGCAAGAACATCGAGTTGTGCGGCAAGGATGCGGAAGGGGTCTTGTGTCCCTTGGCCCGGGTCAACATCGGCCCGTTGCTTCCTGAGGATCATGTCCAAAAGTCGGTCATCATGGCATACACCCGGGCTTATGAGAAAAAATACGGGGAATCCATATCGTCCTTTGGCGGACATGCCTGGGATGCCTTGCACATCGCGGTCAAGGCCCTGGAGGCGGTAGGCCCGGACCGGGCTAAGATCCGGGACTTCATAGAACAATTAACCGGATTTGTGGGACAACACGGTGTCTTTAATTTTTCGTCCAAGGATCACAACGGGCTGTCCAAAGACGACCTGGCAATGGTCGTGGTCAAGAACGGCGATTGGGCCCTGGCAAAATAGCCCGAAAGACCTATAAACGGTATGGGACAGATAAGCCTCGGCGGAGAACTGCTCCAGTATGCGATCACCGGACTGACGGTGGGAAGTATCTATGCCCTTGTGGCCATAGGCTTTGACATTATCTATAACGTCACGGAGATCATTAATTTTGCCCAAGGGGAGTTTGTCATGCTCGGCGGGCTGCTTATGGTGTTTTTCGCCGCCACCTTGAGCTTTCCGCTCCCTTTGGCTTTTTTATTGACCGTAGCCGGGGTCACGGCCTTGGGGGTA
Organism: uncultured Desulfobacterales bacterium; assembly: GCA_964440795.1. Taxonomy (GTDB): domain Bacteria; phylum Desulfobacterota; class Desulfobacteria; order Desulfobacterales. The sequence goes on from CAYTTQ010000015.1 coordinate 21,963, forward strand.
ATGATGGAGCGGTTTTGCATCTTTCCCGCCAAGAACGCCTCCGTCCTTACGACGATTATCATTACACTGGCTTGTTCCATCCTGCTCAAGGGCGCGGCGATGTATGGATGGGGCAAGGATCCTTTCGTGCTGGCCCCCTTTACCGAACGCGGTCCGTTTGTGGTTTGGGGGGCCGCTATATTTCCCCAGTCTTTGTGGGTGATCGGGACCATGCTGATTGTGGTTGTCCTCTTGACGCTCTTCTTCCGACATTCCCGGTTCGGTAAGGCGATGATCGCCAGCTCCGACAATCGGGAAGCTGCACAACTCATGGGCATTGATGTAAAAACCATGGTTATGGTCTCTTTCGGTTTAAGTGCCGCCATCGGGGCGGTGGCGGGGGTTATGATCACGCCCATCTCCTTGATGGAATATGACCGAGGGGCCCTGTTGGGCCTCAAGGGGTTTGGCGCCGCGGCATTGGGCGGATTAGGACACTTTTACGGCGCCGTAGTGGCCGGGGTTATCGTGGGGCTGGCAGAGTCCTTTTGCGCGGGTCTGTTGTCCTCGGGATACAAAGACGCGGCGGCGCTGCTGATCCTGCTTTTGGTGCTGTTTCTCAAGCCGAGCGGCCTCTTTGGCAGTAGAGAGGTCATGGAAATGAAGGACTTTTAGCGTTCTCTTTTTATTGGCATGCAAAAATCCCAGAGACAAGACTTGCGCATACTGATCTGGCTGGCGACGGCGGTTGCAGTTCTGCCGATACTGCTGGTGAACATGTCGTCGGTTAAGCACTACTTGGACATCATGGTCTTTGTGGGGATCTTTTCCTTGGTCAATATGGGGTTAAGTCTGGTCATGGGCTATGCGGGCCAGGTCTCCTTGGGGCATGCCGCCTTTTTCGGATTAGGCGCATATGTCTCGGCGATTCTCAGCGGCAGCTTCGGATGGTCTCCTTGGCTGGCCATGCCCGCGGGAATGGTTATCACCGGCTCGGTAGCCGGTTTGGTCGGAGTACCGTCCCTCAAACTCAAGGGCCACTATCTCGCCATGGCCACCCTCGGGTTTGGGGTCATTATGTATGTGGTATTTAATGAAGAGATTGAACTCACGGGCGGGCCTTCCGGGTTTGTGGATATCCCCGGTATCTCGATTGGCTCGTGGGACATAGACACCCCGCTCAGGTATTACTACTTTGTATGGGCGGTGGTCTTTGCGGCGCTCCTTTTTTCGTTAAACGTGATTCATTCCCGGGTGGGCCGAGCCCTGCGCTCCATACACGGCAGCGAAGTCGCCGCCAACGCCATGGGAGTCCCCACCGCCGCATACAAGACCCGGGTTTTTGTCATGAGCGCTGTCATGGCCTCCCTCGCCGGAAGTCTCTATACCCACTACATGATGTTTTTGAGCCCCAGTTCCTTCAATCTCTTTTGGTCCATCAAGTTTGTGATGATGGTGGTGGTCGGCGGCATGTCGAGCATTTGGGGGGCCTTGTTGGGCACGTGCGCCCTCACCTATCTGTCCAACGAGTGGCTGCACATGTTCCATGATTTCGATGTGTTGGTTTACGGGTTGATCTTGCTCTTGATTATCATGTTTCTGCCCAACGGCCTGATCGGGACCGTCAAGAAAGAATAGGATGGAGCGAGGCGCGGTGAACCGTTTTGGGGCCGAAGATCAATCCGCATGCTCGTGTTCCGCGATAAATTCTCGCAGGATATCCAGGGCCGGCCCTTCGGCTTCCGTGAATCGAATATGCGTTTTGTGTTTACCGTCTTCACCGACCCAGTGATCCACTACTTCTCCGCGAACGTCGACCAGATCATTTTCCATGGCTATGACCAGGGACAGGGTGTGCGTCGAGTCGATGGGGGTGTGGGTTTCTAAGAGGATTCCCCCTTTGCTGACATTCAACGTACGTCCCACTCCTCGGGTTACCACCTCTCCTTTTTCGTCTATGCAAAAGTAAGAGAGAAGGTTCAAGGACTGGATCCGTGCAGATTGTCTCTTTTCCTCGTCGGTCATATAGTGATCGCCCGGCGGCGCTTCCTCCCAAAAACCGCCTTTGTCACCTGGGTAAATAGAAGATTATGAAAAAAAAGTCAACGCATACCGAGAGGTTTGCAAAACGCCCCGGGGATTGATCGACAAGCGCCCATGAGCGTACCCCCCTCACGCTTGTCGTCGTCTCAGCCGATGGCCGGTTCGTTTTGGATGACTCGGAGGGTTTCTTGAGCAATCTGCAGTTCTTCATTGGTGGCAACCACGAGGACTTGAACCCGGCTTGTCGAGCTGTTGATTTGCACGATGTCCGATTCGGTTCGCCCGTTTGTGTGAAGGTCGATTTCGATTCCCAGTCCGGCCAGTCCGCGACAGCACCGACGGCGAATATCCGGGGCGTTTTCGCCGATTCCCCCGGTAAACACCAGGGCGTCCACGTCTTCCAGGACGGCCGAAAAGGCACCGATATATTTCTTTACCCGGTACGTATATACGTCGATGGCCGACGCGGCCGCGGAGTTTCCGGCCCCCGCCATGTCGAGGACTTCCCGCATGTCGTTGGTGCCGCATATCCCTTTGAGACCACTTTGACGGTTTAGCATATCCTCAATGTCGTCCGGGGACAACCGGAGGTGTCTGGCGAGATAGAGCGGCACTGCCGGATCGAGGTCTCCACATCGGGTTCCCATGACCAGACCTTCCAGCGGCGTCATGCCCATGGTGGTGTCGATGGATCGCCCGTTCTTAATGGCCGTCATGCTGGCCCCGTTTCCCAGGTGAACAGTGATAAGATTCAGTTCTTCCAGCGGACGCTTCAGGAAGGCCGCAGTTTGTCCGGCCACGTAGGCGTGAGAGGTGCCGTGAAATCCATAGCGACGGATGGCTTGGGTTTCGTAAAGTCGGTAGGGTAATGCGTATAGAAAGGCTTTCTCGGGAAGGGTCTGATGAAAGGCGGTGTCGAACACGGCCACGTGAGGTGCCGATGGGAAGACCGATCGGGCCACGGAAATGCCCCTCAGGTTGGCCGGGTTATGCAGAGGGGCCAATGGAATGTGGGCTTCGATCGCCGTCACGACGCTGTCGTCGATGACCACCGACGCGTTGAACGCTTCTCCCCCGTGGACGACCCGGTGTCCCACCGCCGTGATTTCGGACAGGTCGCCCACGACTCCTTCTTCGGGATGGATCAAAGAATCGACAATCAAGTTCAGGCCCCGTTCGTGATCGGAGACGGATACCGCTTTGGTGGCCGTCATGGGGGCGCTTTCGTCTCGGGCGATCGTATGCGTGTAGCGGCCATGGGGTTCGCCGATTTTTTCGATGAGGCCCGAGGCCGGAACATGCCGGGATGTCATGTCAAAGAGCTTGTATTTGATGGAGGAACTTCCGGTATTGATCACCAGTATTTTCATCGGATGTTCTTCTCGGCCTGGGCTTGGACCGCGGTTATGGCGACCGTGTTGACTACGTCCACCACCGTGCACCCACGGCTCAGGTCGTTGACCGGCTTGTTCAGTCCTTGCAATACCGGTCCCACGGCGACCGCCTTGGCGGAGCGTTGAACGGCTTTATAGGTGTTGTTGCCCGCATTCAAGTCGGGGAAGATAAAGACGGTGGCCTTGCCGGCGATGCTGCTCTGGGGCATTTTGGCCCTGGCTACCTCGGGATCGATGGCCGTGTCGTACTGCATGGGGCCTTCCAGTTGCAGTCCGGGAAAGGCCTGCTCGGCCATTTGTTTGGCAACCAGGGTGGCCTGTCGGACCTTTTCGACATCTTCCCCCCGTCCCGATTCGCCGGTAGAGTATGATAGCATGGCCACCCGGGGCTCGATGCCGAACGTGGTGGCCGTTCGTGCCGAACTGATGGCGATTTCCGCCAGCTCTTGTGCGGTCGGGTCCGTATTGACGGCACAATCGGCGTAAACCAAAACGCGGTCTTTCAAGCACATGAAGAAGACGCTGGACACCAGACTGACCCCGGGTTTGGTACGGATGATTTCAAAGGCCGGTCGGATGGTGTCCGCCGTCGCATGTACGGCCCCGGATACCATGCCGTCGGCGTGGCCCTTATAGACCATGAGTGTGGCAAAAAAGTTTACGTCACTGACCGTGTCCCGGGCGATGCCCAGGGTAATGCCCTTATGTTTTCTCAACTCATAATAGGTTTGGACGTAATCGTCAAAGAAGGGGCATCTGGCGATATCGACAATGCGAAGTGCTTCCATGCGAAGCCCCATCCGGGAAATGCGTTTTCGGATCTCGGTTTCGTCCCCCAGGACCGTTATGTCAACCACGTCCCTTCGCAACAATATCTCGGCCGCCCGCAGTATCCGTTCATCCTCTCCTTCCGGTAATACCACATGCTGTTTGTAGGCTTTTGCCTGTTGAACCAGCGTATACTCAAACATTTTCGGGGTGATAATGGCCGTGCGTTTTTGCAGAATCCGCTGTACCAATTCTTCCATGGCCACGTTGTTTTCAAATACTTCCAGGGCCCGCATGATCTTTCGCGTATCTTCCGGGGCGATGATGGCGTGGACATTGTCGGCGATCCGGGCGGTGGGGAAGGTGTCTTGTTCGACGCTCAGAATGGGCAGGATGTGAGAAAATCCCTCGATGAGCCGCCGAATCGGTTCTTCCGGCAGAAGGCCGCCGGTCAACAAGATTCCGGCGATTTGGGGCATGGCCATGGACGAAACGGTGGCCATACAGGCCACGATAACGTCGGCGCGATCTCCCGGGGTAATGATCAAGGTGCCGTGCTGAATTCTTTCCAAAAAATTATGCATCTGCATGGCGGCCACGGTAAAGCTGTAGACGTGCTGGTCCAGGTTTTCCTCCCCATAAAGGACCTTTGCGTTGAGTAACTTGGCGATTTCCCGGACGGTGGGATTCCCCAGCCTGGGTTCGTTGGGCAGGGCATAGAGGAGCTGGTTCTTCCCCCACGATTTTTGGGCGATGCGGTTGACGATTTCGTCCTTGGCCTTAGAATCCACCCGGTTCACGATTGTCGCCACAATGTCGCACCCCTTGGCGAGCATGGAATCGACGGCCATTTCGATCGATCGCAAGGTTTCCCCGGCGGTCTTCCGGTTGGCATTGGCAACCAGAAGAATCGGGCTGCCTAGGTTGTTACTGATTTCGGCGTTGATGTCGAATTCGAATGCCGAGGTCGCGCCCAAAAAATCGGTGCCTTCACATAGAACGAAGTCGGATTGTCGCTCCAGCTCTTTATATTTGGAGACAATGCCTTCGATGACTTCGTCGTGTTTGCCGGCCGTGATCATAGCGTTTGCTTCGGCTGCCGTGTAGGCGTACATGGCCCGATAGGGCTGGGGCAAACTAAAGTGAGAAGAAATCAGGTTGATGTCATGGTCGATGCCATCGCCTTGGGATATATCCGCACTGATCAGGGGGCGGAAAAAGCAGACCCGCTCCACACTGCGCAACAGCAATTCCATGACCCCCAAGCAGATGGCCGATTTTCCGCTTCTTGCCTCAGTGGCGGTGATAAACAGGTTTTTTGCCATTACAGTCCTCGCTCACTTTCGAATCAAATCGTGGTGGCCCATATATCGGACATTCATGGTGACCCAAGGGCCGCTTTTGCGATGTATCTGTCCTTGAGTGCCAAAATCCGCTCCACAGACTTCAAATGGGAGACCCGCGCACGATCAGAGCCGTGGACCGCCTCCATAAGATGCTCATGAGCGATTTTTACTACCTCGGGTCCGCTCCGGCATAACAGTGCCACATCGATTTGGGCTTTGCATATCCGTTCGGCGACGGTACGAATCCCGTAATGCTTGGAAACCGCTCCCATGTCCAGGTCATCGGTGATTGTAACACCGGCAAAGCCCATGCTTTGGCGCAGCAGGTTATTTGCCAGCCGGCTGGACAGACTCGCCGGCCATTCAGGGTCGATATCCGTATATATCACGTGGGCCAGCATTATTGCGGCCACGCCGTGTTCGATGGCTGCACGGAAGGGGATAAAATCGGATGTTCGAAGGATTTCTTCCTTGGTTTTCAGAAAAGGTAAGTCGGTGTGAGAGTCCAAGGTGGTACGGCCGATACCCGGAAAGTGTTTACCTGTGGCGGCCAACCCGTTTGATTGCATGGCTTCAATGACTTTTGTTCCCAGGTTCGCTGCGAGCCGGGGAGAATCGCCGAATACTCGATTCGTCATGACGAAGGTGTCATCGTCAAACGGCACGGTGTCCAATACGGGGGCAAAGTTCATGTTGATACCCACGTCCTGAAGTTCTCTGGCTGTGGTAACGGCGAATGCCTCTGCCGAGGCCTCCGATCGTGCCGCTCCGATGGCTCGGTTTCCCGGAAAGGTCGTGAACGGCGGGCCCAGCCGTGCCACGGGACCGCCTTCTTGATCTATGGCGATGAGCAGTGGCGGATTGCCGTTTTCTTTGGACAGAGACTGCGCCTGCCGGCATAGAGAGGACAATTGCTCGGGGCCGGATATGTTTCTCTTAAATAGGGAAATACCGCCGACGCAAAACCGGGTAATCAGGGCCGTTAGGTCCGGATCCACGGTTTTACCCTCAAATCCTACCATCAGACGTTGCCCAACCGACTGGATGTCGGAGAGTGCCTCTGTTCGGGGGGTCATCTCGACGCTTCTGTCTGAGACATAGTCTGTCCTTGGAAGGAATCCGCTCCGGGCAAAGAACGCTTAGGGCTCGCGCAAAAATAACTTCACATTTTGCCATCTCGGCTTCGGCCCGTCTTTGCCCGATACCTCACTCGCAAAACCTCGACATAGCCTGCTATGCCTGCGGTTTTGCTCAATCGGATCGGCCAAATCCGAACCAAATCCGAGCGCCCATTCTGTGAAGTTATTTTTGCGCGAACCCTTAGCCCATGGAACGAAAGTCCGTCGGGCGATACAGTGAGCGATATGCGGAAGCCACCCGTTGATAGGCTTCGATTTTGCCGCACTCGTCCACCTGCGGACAGACCCGCCCGCGGGCGAACAGCTCACAATGTAAACAGGGACTCCGCTTCAACACATCGAAATCGGGTTCAGCACTTTTCGTTTTTCGGGACGGCGATACCTTTGGTAGCCCCCGGTCACTCAATCCACCTTCGATAACGTACAATCTATCCTTCACCGGTTCGTCTCTCTGCAAGGTTAGTTATGGACGTGTTCCCTAACTTGTAACTTTCCTGATTGCTATTATGGCAATAGAAAATCCGATAATCGGCACCTCACGATTCCGGACCTTCTCTGGAGCAAAAACATTGTAAATATCACATTGTGACAGGATTTCAAGCGCTTTATGATCTATTGAGCCCGGGTACGTCCGGTGGGGTGAGCACGGGGTGCGGGTGTACGATCAGCTTTTGAAGGAAAAAATGCTTGTTCAACTTTCCATATTGTATTATAATTAAATATTTAAAAGTACGAGTAAGGGGGTGGGTCGAAAGTATTCGGTCTAAATAACATTGAAATATTGAAGGTCTCGGCGATGCTGTCATAGTCAATTTGCCGGCTACGTCGAGTGGCTTTCGGTCAATCAGTGGAAAGAAGGGGGAGATTGTATTGAACGATTTTAGTAGCCTGGAAGTTAGGGTTCATAATAATGACCTTGAAAAGGCTATGAAGGTACTGAAAAAGAAGTTGCAAAAAGATGGCCTTTTCCGGCGATTAAAGGCAAAAAGAAGCTACGAAAAACCGAGCGAATGCCGTCGCCGCAAACGTCGCGAGAGTGAAAGAAGGCAAAGAACCGCCCAGTTGAAAAAGAACAGAAATTTTCGCTAGCGGTGTGCCGTTGTGAACTGTTAAAGCCCGGCTGCGAGACGCAGTCGGGCTTTTTTGTATGTAAGACATGAGAAAATCGAAATCCGAGATGGCTAGACGCCTGTCGGTAAATCGGCGTTTTCCCGCCGGCGCCTAGGTATAGCGGTTGCTCTTTCTTCTGTCCCGCAAGACCCGGCGGTCTTTTTGGCCGGAAAGCGTGACGTAAATACCCTCCCGTACGCTTTGACGACGGTCACGCTTATTTTTCCTTCTGTCCTTGCGAGAGGTCTTTTGGGGGGCGGGTATACCGGATTGGCCTTCTGAGACGTCATTTTTCAGAAGTGGCGTGCTTCCTACGACGATGTCAAGACCCGAAGATTTCACGAGATGGTTCCTCCACTGTCATACCTGTTATCGGCAAAATGAAGGAACCCCTTTAGGGGCTAGCCGTTTATCTTGTCCCTCAGTACTCCGGAGCACCGAAACGTAACCACCCGGCGCGCCCTTAGCATCATCTCGTCTGAAGTTTGAGGATTTCTGCCCTTGCGTTGTCTTTTTTCCTTGATGCAGAATTTCCCGAACCCGCTGATCAGGACGTCTTCGCCGCTTTCCAGAGTGCGCTTGATAATTTCTAAGAGGGATTCAACTACTTCAATCGACTGGTTTTTCGGCAAATCCAGTTGATTGTAAATCTCATTGACAATGTGCTCTTTGGTAAGGGCCATTACGTTCCTCCTTCTTGATGACCTGTGTTCCTGGCGAATAGGGCCGTTTACCTTTAATGCACTAACCTACTTCTAATCACCTGGTTTGTCAAGAAATTTTAAACGTTCCCCGAAAGGGATTGACAGATGAAATGCTTTATGTAAAATTTAAAATTTAAATCGCAAGAAGGTCCCATCGTCTAGCGGTCTAGGATATCGGCCTCTCACGCCGAAGACACGGGTTCGATCCCCGTTGGGACTACCATACACACAACCGTCTGTTATTATTATATTTTTATGTCGTTTTGGAGGGCTTCGTTGTTGTAAGGGCTCGTAATTCCTTCCCTCTTTCACATTCCCTATTATCCAGCAACATATAAGACCTGATTTATCTGTGACCAGATCTTTCTGTCCCGGTTTGGTTGAACCCATGGACTTCTTCGTTACTGTCATGATATAAAGAAGTTATTGTTTGAGCTAGGTTTTTCTGAATCCGTGTTTCCATGGAACCCATTAATGACCGGAAGGAAGAAATATGCACGCAGACGAGATAATACCCATCCTTCATGAATACAAAGTCAAAAACCAGAAAAAATACCGTATCGTGAATATCGGCATTTTTGGGTCCTCTGCTCGGGGGGACGCAAATGAGCGGAGCGATGTGGATATCGTCGTCGATCTCGAGAGTCCGGACCTGTTCCATTTGATCGGCATTAAACAGGATCTGGAGGAAAAGCTAAACCGTCCTGTGGATATTATTCGGTACAGAAAAAAGATGAATGCTTTTCTGAAGCGGAGGATAGAACGAGAGGCGATATATGCATGATAAGGAACTCGTGCTTGAAATCCTTTCTCAAATCCACGACGCAACAAAAAGAGTCATGAAACGGTTTGAGCCGATTCATTCTGTGGCAGATTTCACCGACTCGGAGTCCGGCATGGAGAAGTTAGATGCTATCTGCATGCAACTAGTGGCCATTGGAGAAAGTTTAAAAAACGTGGACAGCATGACAGACAAAAAGCTTTTGGTCGAGTATCCTCAAATCGAATGGAAAAAAGTCAAGGGGATGCGGGACATCATAAGCCATCATTATTTTGATGTGGATGCCGAAGCGATATTCGATGTTTGCACAAATCACATTCCCGCGCTGGCCGACACTTTGGACGGTGTCATCAAAGACATTTCCTAGAACTCCAATATCTGCCCCATGCGTATGGCCGATTAGTCCCGCGCGTCGCAGGCTATCTCCCCAAAATCTTGGGCCCTTTTAGGGCCCTGTTCTTTGTAACCTATTGATTTGATTGAAACGCTGTCTACCCGTTGGGACTACCAGGATATAGCTAACCCATTGATTTTATTCAATACTGTCAAGGGGTTTTTTTGCGTGGAGTTATGTCCTTTTACGTGGTGTTGGGCGCTAAAAAGGCCTTAATCTCACGGGTTTTAGACTCGTGTTGACATTGCCCCCTTTCTTGGCTACTTTGTGGTTATAAAAGGGGGCAATATGGATAGGGTCGCATTCCAATATTTGGATCGGTGGATTCAGTCCCGGCGCCGAAAGCCCCTTGTCCTAAGGGGGGCAAGACAGGTTGGAAAGTCAACGCTCGTCAAGCTTTTTGCCGATCAGCACAAGTTAAAGCTGAACGAAGTTAATCTCGAAAGGCATCTCGAACTCGAGTCGGTATTCGCAACACTTGATACGGCTGCCATTCGTGGGGAGCTGGAAGCGCTTGCGGGCCGTTCAATAACCGAACATGGATCCCTTCTTTTTCTTGACGAAATCCAGGCAACGCCTTCTGCCCTCCCGGTCCTTCGGTATCTGTATGAAGATCTTCCCGATATTCCTGTCATCGCAGCCGGATCCCTTTTGGAGTTCGTGCTCGCCGATCACAACTTTTCCATGCCTGTCGGACGGATTGAATATTATCACCTCGGGCCAATGACTTTCAGAGAATTCCTCAAAGCCATTGAACCAAGTCTATGCCGTTACCTTGACAATCTTGATTTCGATACCGCGTTGCCAGCGGCAGCTCATCATAAACTGTTAAAACGGCAACGACAGTATTTGTTCATAGGGGGGATGCCGGAGGCGGTGCTTGCTTTCAAGGAAAGTGATTCACTAGAGGAGGCATCCTCGGTACACCGTCGTATAGTCAGCACTTATGAGGACGATTTTGCAAAGTACGCCCGACGCCAGGAATTGGTTCGTTTGCAACAGACATTTAGAATGATACCGCGCCAGGTGGGTCAGAAAATAAAGTATGTAAACTTTTCACGGGAAGACCGCTCTCGTGACATAAAGTCCGCCATCGATTTGCTCGAAAAAGCCCGTGTCTGTATTCGCGTGGTTGCGAGTCATTGCTCGGGTGTTCCACTTGCGGCCGATATAAACGAGTTTGTATACAAGCTCTTGTTTCTGGACGTTGGGCTCATGAGTTATTTGACGGGAATAACCTGGTTGGATTTAAACAGAATGGACGAGGTAAAACTCATAAATGAAGGTGCTGTGGCTGAACAGTTTATCGGCCAGCACCTGGCATATAAGAATCAAGGTAAAAATCCCCCGGAACTAGTGTATTGGCTCCGAGAAGGGCGCAAGGCCAATGCTGAAGTTGACTACGTCATCTGTTTGGGTGCTGATATCTTCCCCATTGAAGTAAAAGCTGGCCGAAGTGGGACCTTGCGTTCTCTGCAGCAATTTGCCGCCTCTGGGAAATCATCAACGGCCGTGAGATTTGATACAAACCCACCTAGTCGACAGGAAGTTAGCCATCAAGTTCCCGTTTCCGGTGAACTTCAACAGGTATCTTTTACACTGCTTTCTTTACCCCTTTACGCTGTAGAGGAAACAAATCGCTTGCTGGCTCGAGAACAGCGGTAGAATTCGTTGTATGAAGTCAGATTGACCGGGGGTCGGATCAAAAGTTCCCGAATGTTACGACGAGGGGAAATGTTGCATGTTTGTATTTCTCTCGCAACCATCTCACAAGAACTTGGGCCCTTTGCAGGCCCTGAGCCTTGTAAACTACTGTCGGTACAAAAAAAGATGAATGCTTTTCTGAAGCGTAGGATAGAACGAGAGGCCATATATGCATAATAAGGGACTCGTGCTTGAAATCCTTTCTCAAGTCCACGACGCAACAAAGAGAGTCATGAAACGGTTTGAGCCGATTCAAATAGGCCGCAGAAAATCTTACACATTATAAATTCAATTGACAATTTGTAAAATCCGGCCTAGTCATGGCAACATGATAAAAAGAAGACTTTCGTCAAAAATAAAAAGCCTGTCGAACCAATATCCCGTCGTAACGCTTACGGGTCCAAGGCAGTCGGGCAAAACGACGCTTGTGAGAGCGGTTTTTTCTGAGTGGAAATACATCTCGCTCGAGGAACCGGATGTCAGGGAATTTGCACTGACGGACCCTCGTGGATTCATCGATGCTTATCCTGAACGTACCATCATGGATGAAGTGCAGAGAGCGCCTGAACTTTTTTCCTATATTCAGACACATGTTGACGACATGGGAAAAGAAGGCGTTTATATTTTGACCGGCTCTTTTAATTTCGGTCTCATGGAAGGAATTACCCAATCACTAGCGGGAAGAGTTGCTGTATTGGAGCTTCTCCCTTTTTCTTTTTTAGAATTGACTGCGGCTAACAGACTTCCGGATTCCATAGAAAATTTGATGTTCACAGGTTCATATCCAAGGATTTACGACAAAAACCTATCGCCGCCAGAATGGTACGCGAATTATGTGACAACTTACCTTGAACGAGATGTACGGCAGGTAAGAAACGTGACGGATCTTTCTGCTTTTCAGCGATTTTTAAAAATGTGTGCCCATCGATCAGGACAGATCCTTAACCTTTCAGCTCTTGGCGATGATTGCGGCATTACTCACAATACCGCCAGGTCGTGGCTGTCCGTTCTCGAAGCAGGCTATATCGTATACTTGCTGAGACCTCACCACAAACACTTCAATAAACGACTGATAAAGAGCCCGAAGCTCTATTTTTATGACTCGGGGCTTCTTTCCTATCTCCTGGGGATAGCTTCATCGGAGACACTGGTTGCTCACGCGTTTCGAGGCCACGTATTTGAAACATGGGTCATTTCTGAGCTTATCAAGGGTAGGAGAAACCGAGGACTGCGTGAAAACATTTTTTTCTGGAGAGACAACACTGGTCACGAAATCGATTGCCTTATTGATCAAGGAGATACTCTTATCCCGCTGGAAATAAAATCCGGCAAGACTGTTTCATCGGATTTCTTCAAGGGCCTTACTTATTGGTCAAAAATTTCCGGAAAATATACTGGGCACATGTATGTCGTATACGCCGGTTCAATGGATCAGCCCAGAAAAAAAGGCCAAGTACTCAGCTGGACCACGTTCGGCCAAACCATGCCGACAACGATATGATATTGTCAATTTAAAACAGGCTCGTGTCAAGACGAGCCTTATTCAGGGGGAGATGCGGTATGCATGATTGGAAATGAATAGTCATGAGTACCGACGATATTAATCGTTTCTCAATCCAAAGTCCGCATTCAGAGAGAGGAGAGGGCAATGATCAGACAGTTCTTGAGGGTTCAAAGGCCCACGAGGGTCGGTAGGCCATCTCAGCGAGGCAAGGTTTTGGGAGCACAGCCGGCGAGCACGGGAGGAGGGGCGAGTGGCGCTTATCCCAGGACAAGTGGTGCTACGATGAACCCGGTGAACGTCGGGCAATCGGTGACGGTCAAAATCGGGTACGTTTCGTTCATGGGAAATCATGGGCTGGAGGCGGGACCGGACAACACAAACAGTGCGCTGGGGGCATGGAGAGGAACAGCAGGTGTGGCCGTATCGGCCCGATGTGACCGGGTCCTGGTGAGCTTAAGAGTGCCCTTTTCCACCGGAACGTCGGAATATTGGGTGAGACGATCCCGGTTTTGGCGGATTTTCGAGGCGGCTTAGCAGGTTCTTCCCTTCGTTGCAGCCACCTCGAGCCATAGGAAGTTAAGTGTTTGAGAGCGATGAAGAATCGGGAAGGGCTTTCAGCCGGTATGTCGACAACGAGGTTGAACTGGTTGGTTTTACCACTTGCGACGGGTGCCCCGGGGGTAACATCGAGTATGCAGGAGAAGAAATGGTAAAAAACGGGGCGACGGTCATTCATTTGGCCACCGGTTTGGTGGTCGGCTATCCACCCTGTTCCCATATTGCCACGTTTATTGCTTTTCTTGAAAAGCGCTATGGTGTCGAGGTCGTCGTGGGGACGCACCCGATACCTCGGAAGTACCTGGAGATACACACCCATTTGGGGACCTGGGAGGACCCGTCGTGGAAACCACTTATTTCCCCGACCATGAGTGACGATTCGACCCGTGCCGCTTACGATTGATGGTGCGGGTCCGCCAAAATACTCCGGAAATATTCCCGAATACAGGATTCACCCCATATGATTTCCCCGTCGCGTCGCTATACTCATTCCCAGGTACGGCGGTCTGTTCGGTAAAAGGGAAACGGAGTCTAAAACAAAGGAAAAGGAGTGAACTATGGGACGTATAGAGGGAAAAACCGTCCTCGTCACCGGAGGTGCTCGAGGTATTGGAAAATCTACTTGCATGGTCTTGGCTGCAGAGGGAGCCGGCGTGGCCGTGACGGATATCATTGATGATGAAGGCCGGGATGTGGTGGAGGAAATCGGGAAACAAGGCGGCAAGGCGAAATACTGGCATCTTGACACGTCCGATGAAAAAGAGGTGAGCGATGTGTTCGGTCAAGTAGGAGCGCATTTCGGTGCCATCGATGTCTTGGTAAATAACGCCGGTATCTCAGGTGTTAACAAACCCACCGACGAGATTACCGAGGATGAATGGAACAAAGTCATGGATGTGAATGTCAAAGGGGTCTTTTTGTGTACAAAATATGCAGTGGCCATGATGAAGGAATCGGGTGGGGGCAGTATTATCAATCTGTCGTCCATATACGGCATTATCGGAGCGCCTGATTTACCGCCATACCATGCCTCGAAAGGTGCGGTTCGCTTAATGAGCAAGACGGATGCACTGCTGTATGCAGGAGAGGGAATCCGGGTGAATTCGGTGCATCCGGGCTATATCTGGACACCGCTGGTGAAAGAGTTGGCGCAACAGTCCGATGAGGGCGTGGATGCCTTTCGGCAGAAGCTGGACAGTGCCCATCCGATCGGTCATGTCGGTGAGCCGGAGGACATCGCATACGGCATCCTCTACCTGGCATCCGATGAAGCAAAATTCGTAACCGGCAGTGAGCTGGTCATTGACGGGGGCTATACCGCCCGCTAGCCTGTAAACACTCGCCGAATTTTACTGCGGTGGACCCATGTGTCAGCCTGAAGGGTCTGGATTCCGCTAAGGTTTTAGCCTGCGGGAGGACCGACGAAAGAGAATAAGACACTCATAATCAATATCTGTATCACCCACCCGATTGCACAAACGCCCACCGCTCTCAGGGTATTGGAATAATCCAGGGCCTGTCGTACCGCAATGACCATGGCCACCAGCATCCAGACGGATGCCACGGTGGAAACAATCCAAAACAGTCCCGGAATAATGCCGAGCACCCTGATTATGCCCGGCGAACTGGAAAATCCGATGGTCCGGAGCAGTTCACCGTAATCCGCCTTTGTCTGAGGTTCCGGCAATAACTTGGTGCCGATGAGATAAGTTAGGTAGGCCCAGATAAGCCATCCCACGAGTGCCGCAACAGCCCCGACAATCAGGCCGCCCATGCCGCCTTTGGCGATACCTCCAAGGCCGGCGGCGACGCTGGACAGAATTACCACCGTTACCGCTTGCCCCATGGCGGTCTTATCCGCCTCCACCTCCTCGTAAAGGTTGACATCCAGTTTGGCCGCTCGCATCATTCGATTAACGAAAAAATTCATTTTGCTCCTCTTTCTGATGATTTCTTGACGGTTTTCATAGGCTGAAAAACATCGAAATCGTTTGTCAAGCCAGGACCTACGCCTTTTCGTGTGAAGAAAGGGCCTGAAGACGTTTTCTGATATGGGGTGCCAATGCCGGCTCCTCCTTCAATCGGGCGATGTCCTTCCACAGGTCGTCAGGCAAAATCCCAGGGTCATAGTCAATGACGATCCGCCGGGAGAACAACTGCAACCGGGAGGACAAAATACCGGGTATCGATTCAATGAGATCGGCCCAGTTACGGCCCGCTAGCGCATTCATTGCCGACAGTCGGAATTTCAGCTCGATCTTGCCGGAATGTTGACCGGCCACATCCGAATGGGGGGCTAGAACCGACAACGCCTCCATGATTCTGTCTACATCCATCGTAGCTACACTCTTAAACCATTCGGTCACGTTTCGCAAGGTTTTCAACACCGCGCTTTTGAAACGCCTCAAAAGTGTGGTATATCGAAAAGTGAAGGAAAGGAGCGGATATGAATCTATTTATTACAGGAGGGCTAGGGTTCGTCGGTACCCAACTTTCCATCCGTCTGTTGGAATTGGGACACACGGTTACAGTCGTAGATCGGTCTCCCACACCCCGCGAAAGTACTCCCGCATCCGTGAGGTATATCTCGGCGGACACCACGCGGGAAGGGGAATGGCAGGACCAGGTGGCCGGTCACGATGCGGTGGTCAACTTGGCGGGGGTATCTATCTTCAAGCGGTGGAATGAGGAGACCAAAAAGCAGATCTATGACACGCGTATTTTAACCACCAAGAATCTGGTGGCGGCCATGAAGCAAGGCGATAACGCCGTTCTTTGCGGCACTTCGGCCGTTGGGTACTATGGATTCCATGGAGATGAAACGCTTACCGAAGAAGACGCTCCCGGCGATGACTTTTTGGCCTCCCTGTGTGTCGATTGGGAAAAGGAGGCCGGGCGGGCTGCCGAAAAGGGCGTGCGGGTGGTGCTTACCCGGTTTGGCATCGTTCTCGGGAAGACGGGCGGGGCCTTGGGCCAGATGATACCGGCGTTCAAAAAGTTCGTCGGTGGCCCTCTGGGTAGTGGTAACCAATGGTTCTCTTGGATTCATATGGAAGACTTGCTGGAGGCCTTCCTGTTTGTCCTCAACCAGGAAACCCTGGCGGGACCGGTGAATTTCTCTGCCCCCCATCCGGTTCGTAACAAAACCTTGGCCCGGACGCTGGGAAAACTGATGTCCAGGCCCTCTTTCTTAAAGACTCCGGGGTTGGCGATTCGATTGATCTTGGGGGAGTTTGGGTCCGTCTTATTGAAAGGCCAACGGGTGCTCCCCAAAAAGTTGTTGGACCACGGATTTGCGTTCCGGTACCCGGAGATCGAGGCGGCCTTGCAGGCGGTGCTCGAAGAATCCCACGTTTAGACGTGATTTCTGAGCTGCAATTCAACCGGATGGGGATGCAGGTAATATTGATCCTTTAAGTAAGGTTGGTCATATTTCCGGACATAATGTTTGATTAGTGTGATCGGAACGACGAGGGGCAGATACCCCTGTCGGTATAGATCCAAGTAACCCAGCAGTTCGGCTTTTTCGTCGGCGGAGAGCGCTTTCTTGAAATATCCCATCATGTGTTGAAGTACGTTGCCGTGCTTTTTGAGCGTGGTTCGAAGTCGTAAGGCCGCCATGAGATGATCCTGGTAGGTATTATAGAGTTCATCTAAAGAGACCTCTTTTGCGCGGGCAACCAACTTACCCATGGCCCGGTAGCCCTCTACGCTATGGGACATGACAAGCAACTTGTGTTGGGTGTGGAATGCCACCAGTTTTCCCCGGGACTTACCTTCTTGCAGAAGAGCCCGCCATCGTTTGAACACAAAGACCGACTCGATGAAGTTTTCCCTCAGCTTCGGGTCATGGAGTCGACCCTCCTCCTCCACGGGTATCAGGGGAAAGTGGTCCATAAAGGCCCGGGCAAAAAGACCCACTCCCTTCTTGACGGGCATCCCCTTATCGTTGACTACCTTCACCCGTTCCATCCCGCTGCTGGGAGACCGGGCCTTGAAAATAAATCCGCAAAGATTTTCTTTCTCCAACTCGACCACCCGTTTTTGGGCCCATGTGACCATCGCCTCCGTCATGTCCTTTCCCGTTTTGTTGGTTACGAGCCGGGGGGCGCTGGGATCGCCCCGTAACTGCATGGACTCTCGAGGAATACCAAAACCGGCTTCGGCCTCCGGACATACCGGTACATAGTTCACATATTGGCCCAAGGTGTCCGTTAAATACCGGTCTCTCTTGTGCCCCCCGTCATAACGAACGTTTTCCCCTAAAAGACAGGTGCTGATCCCCACGTTGATCGATGTGTCCATATGGTTTCCTTCCCTTCCGGATATGGGTGCCACGATTCAAAGCGTATATCAGTTCAAGAGTGGACAAACAAGCAAAAGGCGGTGGACATCCGGCGGAAAAAAGGGAATAGTGCAGCCTAAAGGGACGCCATCGTGGTGCGCAAGTATTGGGCCGGAAACGGGGGACCATGCCCAGGGCATATGGTTTTTGCACCGGCACGCAGGAGAGGCTTCAACCGGCGAAAAAACGAGCCCTCCCAGCCTGCCTGTCCGGCATCAACCAGGATCGCCCCCTTTTCCCCCATGATAAGATAGGTGTTGCAAATGCCCAGACGGATTTTTTGAATGCCCGATTCCGGAAGCTTCATGGCTGCTGCCTTACGATTCCAAAAAGCAGGCCTGTCGGGAGGGGAGTTTTCCTGGACCTTTTTGGGTTTCCGCCAATGCCGTACAGATGGCCTCTTTCATCGTCATCAGGTCAATGGGGACATAGTCGCGAATCCGATTTTCGCTACAGACCACTTCGTTTTTAAGGCCTTCCACCAAAGGAAAAACAACTCCCGCCGGTACCGGAGTAACGAAATTGATCCAGTAGGCGGACAACCGGGGCGTGAGCACCGGAACCGTAAACAGGACACGACGAAGTCCCCGAACCCGTGCATAGAGACGCATCATCTCTCCGTAGGTAATGATCTCCGGACCCCCGATGTCAAAGGTCTGACCTGCCGTTGCCGGTTCCTCCAGACATCCGATGAGGTAGGAAATCACGTTTTGCACGGCGATGGGTTGGGAGCGGGTATGAATCCATCGCGGGCACATCATGATTGGAAGCCGTTCCGCCAAATAGCGAATCAGCTCAAAAGAGGCGCCTCCGGCGCCGATGATCACCGCGGCCCGAAGGACGGTGGTGTCTACGCTACCGGATTGCAGAATGCGGGCGACTTCCTGGCGGCTGGCGAGATGTTTGGACAAGGCATCGCCGGTTTCTCCGAGCCCTCCCAAGTAGATAATTCTTTTGACGCCGGCATCCTCCGCCGCCCTCAAGAAGTGGGTGGCGGCCCGGCGGTCTTTCTCTGCAAAGGCTTTGGTTTCGGCTATGCTGCGCCCGCCCATGGAGTGGACCAGGTAATAGGCCGCATCCATGCCTTCCATGGCTTCGGGCAGGGTCTCCGGCGCCAAGAGATCCGCATAGGCCACTTCAGGCTCTTGTCTCAGGGGCTGGTTGACGGTGAGTGTTTCCGAAATACGCACCAGACACCGAACGGAAAAGCCGTTGCTGTCGAGGGCATGCAATAGACGTCCGCCGATAAATCCGGTGGGCCCGGTCAGCAAAACCTTGGGCTTGGAGTGGCTCACTCTTTGCCTTCCATAAATGTCATTCCGCGGTGGTTGACCGATTCCGAGGTGCCGGGAACGAGAGTCTAGTTGCCGGTTTTGGCTTCTTGGGATCCGAGAACCGGGAGAACCTTGTCGATAGTAAAATAGACCAGGTACAACCCTTCTTTTTCCCCGTAGTCTCTTCGGCGCAGTGACTGAAGCAGTTCGGTATCCTTTTCTTCTTTGGTTTTGGTCAAGAAGAGTCTTTTCCCCTTGGACTTCGTTCCCTCCTCCACAAACATATAGGCGGCATGGGGATTGGTTTCGAGGTTGTGATGAGAAAGACGATCGTGCATGATAAAAGCCACCGTATCCTCGGCCATTACGTGAGGTCGCGAATAGACGGCAAGGTCCACTTTCCCGTCGCCATCCGCGGTCGCAAGAACCCCCAGGCCGTCGGCATTTTCAAAATACTCCTTTAATTCCATGTCATACCTCCCTAAAGAAAGCACAGCATTTATGCGCAGCATTGATGGGTCTGCGAGGCGATGTCAAATCCCCGCTTTTTGTTCACTTTCGTTTACCCGGAGCAAGGTAACAGCATTCCCCCTTACCGTCAACGGTATAAAGCCCGCCGTTTATGGAATCAGATTATGACGGGCTATTATCACGAACGGGGTTGCCGGGTACCCGGAGTGTGGCTGAAGGGCCTGCCCCGTTCAGTACATGCTCGGCCGCCTTCCGACCGCTGACCATGGCGGTCGGCACACCTCCCATGAAGAGATTCGAATAGGCCTGATAGCCCGCCATGTATAAGCCGCGAATGGGAGTTCGTATGATTTCCACCGGTTCATAGACCGTTGTATCTTCATAGTCCCAAGACCAGCCGGCTACCGCGCCCTCGCTTCGACCTCCCTGATCTTCGAAGGTTAGCGGAGTGGCGATGTCTAAGGCTTCGACGGCCGCCTCCAGGCCGGGGACGATGTCTGCGACTTTGTGAGTCAGTGCTTGGGCCAGGCGGCGCTTGTATGGAGCGTATGTGGGTTTTCGCCGACCGGTCGACGGCCGATACCGTGAAAAATGACCGTAGTCGGCCTCCGTGCGGATCGCCAAGACATGGGCGTCTTTCGGGGCCAATCCGGGGTCTTCTTTACTTAGTAGACTTATTTCCAATTCTTGACCCGCCAATGCCGCGGGATCAATTTCGTCGGCCGTCCATTTCACGGGATCCGGCAGGGTATCCGATGTTGTCCCGTCAGATCGGTAAAGAAGCCGACTCGCATCGTAAAAGGCGGAAAGATCGACCCGGCCTGCTTTAAGTCCGAGGCAGACCTGAAACACAGATCCCGTCTGTTTGGCTTGAGCCAACTGCCGATAGGCGGACACGGGGAGTATCTTCGGGGGCACAAGCCGTAAGAAGGTGGTTTTGAAGTCTGCATTAGAGATTACGTAGGACGCTTTCTCATGGGTGCCGTTGGACAGATGAACCCCTGTGACCGTGTCCTGTTCGACGGTAACGGCTTTGACTTCTTGTCCGGTCCGTAATTTCCCTGTTCCCTCGATCCCATCGCTTTCTTCGGTGACCGACTGCCCGAGCCGGTTACAAAAGGCATGCATCCCGCCGTGGGGGTACCAAATACCTTCGTTGCTCATGAGATTCCACATGGCGGCCAGCAGTGCCATGGCACTATAGGGTTCCTGTGTGCCCAGGCTTCCCAGAATCCGTCGAAGCCGTTGGCTCTTTATGTTGGAAGTAAGGCAGTCGGCGGCCGATCTTTTCGCAGTCCATTCCAAGGTTGGGGCGTGGTCTACTTGTCGGGGTGATTGCATGGCCGAAACGATATCTGTCATATCGCGAAAAAAGCGATCCACGCCTTCGTTGTCTTCCGGGAAGCGGGTTTTAAGGGAAGCGGCCAACTGCTCGAAGGACCGGGACAGGACAATGTCGACGCCAAACGCCTTGACTTGATAGTGAACACGATGCAGGTGAAAATCTTGGTCCGCTTCCAGGTCCGTCAGGATTTGTTTGACCCGCCCGGGAGTGCTGAAGCCCAGCGGTCCCATGGGAAATACGAACCCTTTTCGGCTGAAGGTGTACGCAGTCCCGCCGGGATGGGGATTTTTTTCGAGGACCAAAACGTTTTGCCCCGCCCTGATCAGCGTAGCGGCGGCGGTAAGGCCACCCAGACCGGCCCCGATTACAATGGTGTCCCACCGTCTTTTCATAGAATACCCTCTACCACAAGGCAGACGCCGTCGGCAACATTGTCGAGCAGGTTCGAATAATCGTCATTCGTCGCTCCCATCACCTATGTAACGCCTTTGCCCGCAAAGAGGTCTTTATATTTCATGTTCGTACCCAAGACATGTGAGAATGACTGATCTTAAGTCAAGGGGAGTGTGGTGGGGCAAAAAACGGGTGACCATCTTCGGCCGACCCGTTGGAATGCTTGGAGGCGGCAACCGGATTCGAACCGGTGAATAACGGTTTTGCAGACCGCTGCCT